>JACQOJ010000145.1 GCA_016202605.1 Betaproteobacteria bacterium | reverse complement strand
GTAATAGGCCATCGATACCAGCGTCAGGACTGCCGCCATCCAGATGAGCCATGTGCCGACAATGTGGGGGCTGAAAATTCCGATCGCATCGTCGTAGAGCAGCAACGGGATCGCCACCATCTGCGATATGGTCTTGATCTTTCCGAGAAAGGACACCGCCACGCTGCGGGACGCGCCGATCTTCGCCATCCACTCACGGAGTGCCGAGATCGTGATTTCCCGGCCGATGATGATGAGGGCGATGATCGCATCCACGCGCCCGAGCTGGATTAGCACAATCAACGCCGCGGCGACCATCAACTTGTCCGCCACCGGGTCGAGAAAAGCGCCGAATGCCGAAGTCTGGTTGAGCTTGCGCGCAAGCCACCCATCGAGCCAGTCGGTGATCGCGGCAGCGGTAAAGATGATTGTCGCGACCAGATTCTGATTCGGTACGGAAACCCAGCTTTTTTCGAAGTAGAAGATGCCGACGAACAGCGGGATCAGGATGATCCTGAGCCAGGTCAGGAGATTGGGCAGATTGAATGGCATCGGCGATTATCGCCTATCGGCGGCGGGAAAAGGGGTGACGACTGATAAAGTGACGACTGACGAGGTGACGTGTGACGACAGATCCGGCCGTCGGCCGTGGTTGGAGTGCGGTTTGCTGCCGTCAGTCGTCAGTAGCGAAGCGGCGTCAGCCCTCACCTCTTCAGTGCAACTCACGGTAAATCCTCTCGGCCAGCGCGCGGCTGATCCCCTCCACCTGCGCAAGTTCGTCGATGCTCGCCGACAGGAGGCCGCGCAGCCCGCCGAAACGCGCGAGCAGCCTCTGGCGCCGTTTCGCCCCGACGCCCGCGATGCTCTCCAAAGGAGAACTCGACCGCGTCTTGCCGCGCCGCGCGCGATGGCCTTCGATTGCAAAGCGGTGCGCTTCGTCGCGAATCTCCTGGATCAGGTGCAGCCCCGGGTGCTCCCCGGACAGCCGCAGGGGTTCATGCCTTCCGGCCACGAGCAACTGCTCGAGCCCCGGTTTCCTGTCCTCCCCTTTTGCGACCGCGACCAGGGCCACGTCGTTCAGGCCCAGCTCGGCGAATGTCTCCTGCGCGACCGCGAGCTGCCCTTTTCCGCCGTCGATCAGCACGAGGTCGGGAAGCCTGCCTTCGCCCGACACGAGCCTGCGATAGCGGCGCATGAGCGTCTGCCGCATCGCCCCGTAATCGTCGCCGGGAGCGACATCGGTAATGTTGTAACGCCGGTATTCACCCTTCTGCAGGGCGGCGCGGTCATGCACGACGCACGACCCCACCGTCGCTTCGCCCATCGTGTGGCTCACGTCGAAGCATTCGATGCGCCGGGCGGTGTCCGGCAGTTCCAGGGCCTGCTGCAGGGCCGCGAGACGCGCCTCGCGATTCGCCTGGAGACCCAACGCCTGGGCCGCCCCCAACCGCGCGTTCTTGGTCGCCATTTCAAGCCAGACGCGACGCGTTCCGGCGGGAGCGCACACCACGCGCACGCGATGCCGGGCCTGCTCGCTCAGAATGTCCTCCAGCGGTTTTACATCCGTTGTGGCGCCGATGACGATCTGCGGCGGGATGGCGTGCCGCAGATAATGCTGGCCCATGAACGCCTCGATCACCTGCTCGCCGGCACACTCATCGGCGTTGCGCGGAAGGAAGTTCCTGTCCCCGAGGTGCTGCCCGCCGCGAATCATCACCAGGTTGACGCAGGTGACGTTCCCCGCACGAGCGCAGGCGATGACGTCGGTATCGCGCTCCGTATCGCTGCTCACGAACTGTTTTTCGCGCACTTTCCGCAGGGCTGCGACCCGGTCACGGTGGATGGCCGCCTCCTCGTAACGCATGCTTGCCGCCGCGCTGTCCATGCGCGCGATGAGGCGCTCGATCACCTCGTCCTGCTTGCCGGTGAGGAAGAGCTCGGCCCCGTTCACGTCCTCGCCATACTCCGTCTCCGTCACCAGGCCGACACAGGGCGCGGTACAGCGCCGGATCTGGTGCAGCAGGCACGGCCGCGAGCGATTGCCGAATACGGTGTCCTCGCATGTGCGAATGCGGAAAACTTTCTGGAGCAACTGGATGCTTTCCCGCACCGCACCCGCATTCGGGAACGGACCGAAGTAGCGATGCGGCCTTTCGAGACTGCCGCGATGGAATCCCAGACGCGGAAATCGGTGTGCCGTAAGCACCAGGTACGGATATGATTTATCGTCTCTAAACAGTATGTTGTAGCGTGGACTTAATGTTTTTATTAAATTATTTTCGAGCAACAACGCTTCCGCCTCGGAGCGGGTGACCGTGGTTTGAATCGACGCAACCTGGGAAACCATCAGTTGCACCCGGGGGGAGACCCCGCCGCTTTTCTGGAAATAGGAAGCAACACGCTTTTTGAGGTCCAGCGCCTTGCCCACGTACAACACCTCGTCTGCGGCATTCAGCATGCGGTAGACGCCGGGCAGGTGCGGCAGACTGTCAAGGATTTCCCCGGGAATCGTCATGGTGAACCGCTATCGCCTGGCTCGCGCCCGGGGCCGTTCAAACGCGTTCAGCAGGCCGCGAAACACCGGGAGATCGCGGAGAAAACGTCCCGGAACATATCGGGTGTAAGACGTCTCGTCTGCGTATTATAACGACTGCAGTGATAGCTATCGTAGAGCACGCGCCCGTCGGGAAGCGCGTGGCGTGCGCCGTGGCCGAACACGAAACTCGCGGGACTCAGATCCAGCGCCATCAGTACCGCCCGGTGCGCAATACTGCCCAGGGCGAGGATTACCGCAGCGGCCGGAAGCCCGGCGATCTCCCGGCGGAGATAGGCGTTGCAGCGCCTGATTTCGTCGGTCCTCGGTTTGTTTTCCGGAGGGAGGCATTTCACCGCGTTGGTAATACGGCATCCGCTCAGGCGCAATCCGTCGTCGCACCCGGTCGCTTGCGCCCGGTTCGCGAATCCGAATCGGTGCAGGGTATCGTAAAGAAGGATTCCGGCATGGTCCCCCGTGAACGGCCGGCCGGTGCGGTTGGCGCCGTGCATCCCGGGCGCGAGTCCGACGATGAGCAGGCGCGGCCGCGCATCTCCGAACGGCGCCACCGGCCGCGCATGGTACTCCGGAAAATCGGCGCGCACGGCCTCCAGGTGCCGCGCCAGACGCCGGCAGCGGCGGCACGCGGTCGAAAACCTCCCCGCATCACCGGCCATCTGCATGCCGGGCGCGCGGCGGTTCGATCAACGCGCAGACCACGGTAGCCGCCAGAGCCGCCGCCGGCGCGGACTTGCCCGGAAAGCGATGACGGTGAACGGCCACGGCGTCATCGGCCGAGGGGCAGGTCTCCGCTTTTCATGCCGATGCCGGAGATCGCATGTAACGCGTTCATGTAATTCGTGTCCCCCCTCAGCTTGACCATGTCGCGGACCGGCTGCCTGCCATGCATCCGGGCGAGCCGCGCCAGGCTGACCGGAGACATCGCGTGGTCAAGACCGCCGAGCAGCCGGTCCACTCCGTCCGGGTCGTTGCACAGAAGCAGCATGTCGCACCCGGCCTCCAAAGCAGCCTCAGCCCGCTCGACGACCCCGCCTGCCACCTTTGCCCCCTCCATGCTGAGGTCGTCGCTGAAGACGACACCGTCGAACCCGAGATCGCCGCGCAGGATCTTTTTCAGCCACGTCGCGGAGAAACCCGCAGGGCGACGGTCCACGCGGGGGTAGATCACGTGCGCGGGCATGATGCCCGCCAGGCCATCGCGGATCAGGCGGCGGAACGGCACCAGATCGTGCTCCTCGATCTCGGTGAACGGACGGTCGTCCACCGGAACCTCAAGGTGGGAATCGGCGGGCACATGGCCATGACCGGGAAAGTGCTTCCCCACGGCACCCATGCCCCCCAGCCTGAATCCCCTGGCGAGCGCGCGCGCAAGCTCCGCGATGACCTTCGGATCGGAGTGAAACGCCCGGTCCCCGATCACTCCGCTCACGCCATGGTCGACATCGAGGACGGGGGCGAAACTGAAATCGACCCCATGCGCCCGCAACTCGGCGGCAAGCACCAGTCCCACGTCGTGAGCGAGTCGTCCGGCGCGATGCGAATCCACGTCCCAGATCCTGCCCAGCTCGCGCATGGGAGGTATCGCCGTAAAGCCCTGCCGGAAGCGCTGCACTCTTCCGCCTTCATGGTCGACGGCGATGAGCAACGCCGGATGACGCAGCGCATGGACCTCCGATGTCAGGCGCGCAAGCTGTTCCGGAGACTCGTAGTTCCGCGTGAACAGGATCATGCCCCCGGCCGTCGGATGAAGCAGACGACGCCGGTCGCCGGCCGTAAGTTCGGGGCCTTCGATGTCGAGCATGACCGGGCCGAGCGGGGTCGTCTTGTCGCTCATGTCTCGAGCACGACGCATGCGCAGGCAAGACTGGCTTCGTCGCTGATCGTCACGTGGTGACCGACGATGCCGCGGTCCGCCACCAGCCGTTCGAGGCTGGGATGAAATGCGAAGCCCGGTTTTCCCGCCCGGTTCTGCACCACGCTGATGCATTGCAGCGTCACCGGGTAACGGAAGCCGGTTCCCATCGCCTTGGAAAACGCTTCCTTCGCGGCAAAGCGATTGGCGATGAACAGCACCGGCCGCGCAGCCCCGACATAGGCCGGCCATTCGAGCGGCGTCAGCACCCGCTTTGCGAACCGGTCCCCGTACTTTTCCATCAGTCGAGCCACGCGCCGGGGCTCGATCACGTCGATGCCAATGCCGTAGATCATCGTGCGGAATTCATGAGGGCCTTCATCTCGCGCACCGCCTGTGCAAACCCGACCATCAGCGCGTGCGCGACGATCGCATGCCCGATGTTGAGTTCGCGGATTCGGGGGATGCCCGCGACCGCCCGGACGTTGTGGTAATTGAGGCCATGCCCGGCGTTGACATGCAGCCCTTTTTTCGCGGCATATTCGGCGGCGGCGCGGATCTTTTCCAGCTCCTTCTCCTGCGCGCTTCCCGCTTCCGCGTCGGCGTAACGCCCGGTGTGCAGTTCAATAACCGGAGCACCGGTTTCGCGTGCAGCATCTATCTGCAGGGGATCGGCATCGATAAACAGCGAGACGCGTATCCTGTCCGCCGCGAGATCATGAACCGCCTGCCTGATCCGCTCGAAGTGGCCCTTGACGTCGAGACCGCCTTCGGTCGTCAGTTCTGAACGCTTTTCCGGCACCAGACAGACGTCGCGGGGTCTGACGCGCCGCGCGAACGTGATCATTTCGTCCGTGACCGCCGCCTCCAGGTTCATGTACGTCTTGAGTGTGTGCCGCAACGCTTCGACGTCCCGCTCCTGGACATGCCTGCGGTCTTCACGCAGGTGCAGCGTAATGTAGTCCGCGCCTGCCGTCTCGGCGGCGAGCGCCGCTTCAACCGGGCTTGGATAGCGCGTCCCGCGCGCCTGGCGGAGCGTGGCCACGTGGTCGATGTTGACGCCCAGCAGAATCATAATGCCTGAAGGTCCCGCAGCAACTGCCGCGTGTACAGTGCCTGCCTGCCGAGGCAGTGATTGATCAGCGCGCGCATCAGTGCCTTGCTCTGCTGCTGGGTGACGGCGCTTGAATAATTGTCGAATTGCAGATCGATCAGCGTCTGGCCGGTCAATTCTACCCCGTTTTGAATGTCCTCACCGCACCGCAGGACCGGACCGCGCTCGATGACATAGGTATAACGCTGCTCTTCGACGATGGGGGCGCCGGTTTCGGCGTCACGGTCGAGAATCAGCCCGTAGCCCAGTTCGTCGAGCAGGCTCTTTTCGAAACGCCGCAGCGCGGCCTCGTGTTCGCGGCCCGCGGCCAGCGCCTCGAGCGTGGATTGGTACGCCGCATACAGCCGGTCATGGGGATCATCGCGGGGCAGGAGTTTCAGCAGCAACTCGTTGAGATAGAAGCCGCAGATGAGCGACAGGCCCTTGAGCGGCGCGTAAGCGCCCTGCCATTCCGCCTTGTGAAGCGTGCGCAGCTCGCTCTTCCCGGCCCACGAGAGCAACAGCGGCTGGAACGCGCGCAGCACGCCCCTCAGCACCGATTTGGGCCGTCGCGCGGCCCGCGCCACCAGGGCCACCCGCCCGCAATCGCGGGTGAAGGTTTCCACGATCAGGCTGCTCTCGCGAAAGGCATGGCTGTGCAACACGAATCCGGGTTGCCCGTCCTGGCGCGATGCGCCGCCCCCCTTCATCCCCGCCCCGCCCCTTCGCGAAGCGCGCGGCATGACCGGCGGCGCTCGGGAAAAAGGGCGTCGCGCCGGCGTAGCCCCGCAGTGCGCGGTTTTCCGTCTCCGCAAGTCATCCCGCCGCCTCGTATCCCATGCGCCGCAACGTTCTTTCGTCGTCCGCCCATCCTTTTCTCACCTTCACCCATACCTCGAGGAAAACCTTGCCGCCGAAAAGGGCCTCCATGTCGGCCCGGGCCCGGGAGGCGACCGTCTTGAGCTTTTCCCCGTTTTTCCCGATCACCATCGGCTTGTGGCTGTTCCTGTCGACGACGATTTCCGCGTAGATCCGGCGCAGGGTGCCATGGTGCTCGAAGCGCTCGATATTGACGGCCATGGCGTACGGCAACTCGTCGCCGAGCAGGCGGAACAGCTTTTCCCGAATCAGCTCCGCTGCAAGAAAGCGCTCGCTCAGGCTGGTGATGTCGTCCTCGTCGAAAAGCCGCAGCGCAACCGGCAGCAGGGGCACGACCGCGTTCAACAGGTCATCCAGCCCCGACCCCGTCTGCGCGGAAACCGGGACGATCGCCGCGCCCCCGGAGCGGTCGTGCAACTGCCTGATGAAGGGCAGCAGCCGGGTCTTGTCGCGCAATCGGTCGATTTTGTTCACGGCCACGACCAGCGGCTTCCCTGCCGGCAACAACCGCAGGAGCGCTGCGTCGCGGTCATCGAGTTTCGGCGCCTCGAGCACCAGCAGCACCACATCGACTTCATGCAGGCTGCGGGTCACGCTGCGGCTCATGAGGCGGTGAAGCGCCGTCCTGTGCCGGGTCTGGAAGCCCGGGGTGTCGAGGAAGACGAGTTGCGCGTCCTCTCGAGTGAGGATGCCGGTAATCCGCTGCCGCGTAGTCTGGGGTTTGCGGGAGGTAATGCTTATCTTCTGCCCCACGAGCCTGTTGAGCAGGGTGGACTTCCCGACGTTGGGCCGCCCGACGATCGCCACGTATCCCGCCCGGTGAGCGGGCTTACTCGCGGACTGCAAGTTCGTACGCCTTACGCGCCGCGTTCTGCTCGGCGTTGCGCCGGCTGCTTCCCTCGCCCAGTGACCGGATGTTGAGATCGGGAATCACGCATTCGACCTGAAACACGTGCTCGTGCGCCTCACCGCGCGTTTGCACTATCGTGTACTCAGGCAAGGGCATGCGCCGGCCTTGAAGATATTCCTGCAGCAGCGTCTTCGGGTCCTTGCCGGTGGTTCGCGGATCGACCGTCGCCAGTTCGCCGGCAAACAGCGTACGCACCACGTTGCGGGCGGCTTCGAATCCACCGTCGAGCAACGCGGCCCCGACGACCGCCTCGACGGCGTCGGCAAGAATGGACGGCCGGCGCGCCCCCCCGCTCCTGATCTCGCCCTCACCCAGCAGGATCTGCTCGCCGAATCCGCATCGGCGGGCGACACCAAAGAGGGACTGCTGATTGACGAGGTTTGCGCGCAGCCGCGACAATTCGCCTTCCGTAAGCTGCGGGAACCTGTGATAGAGCTCCAGCGCGACAACACAGTTCAACGCGCTGTCGCCGAGATACTCGAGACGTTCGTTGTGGGCGCTGCTTCGGCTGCGGTGAGTCAACGCCCGGCGCAGCAGGTCGGGATCGTGGAACCGGTAGCCGAGGAGAGAATGGAATCCCTCGAAATCCATTACCTGTAACGACGCAATCCCCCGTTACTTCTTGTCCGAAGTCGCATGAAAATCCAGGCAGGCACTCATGTTGCCAACCAGGGGAACGCGAACCGAATAGTCGGCACTGATCACCAGCTTGTCGCCGTCCTTCTCAATCAGCAGATCGGAAGGCCCCACCGCCCGGATGTCCTCGATCGACGTGCGGCGGGCGTATGCGGTTTCCACTGCGCCTCGCGTAGGGGTGCGCAGGATTTCCGGGTCGTTGGCGATAATCGTGAGCTGTTTTTCAATCGCGTAATACTCCACGTACGCGGGGCCCACCTTGAAGCCGAACAATGCCACGAAGATGAACACCACCGCCCAGGTGATGAAACCCGTCATGGTCAAACCTCGCTGCTTGCGCATGATCCTTCCCCTCAGTTGATCGTTCGACCGATCCGCTTGAAATCGTCGAAATTCCACCAGATGAGAAACGCCTTGCCGACGATGTTTTCCTCCGGCACGAAGCCCCAGTAGCGGCTGTCGCTGCTGCTGTCGCGGTTGTCGCCCATCAGGAAGTAATGCCCCGGCGGTACCGTGCACGTAAACCCGGCATCATTGTAGGCACAATTGTCGCGGAATGGAAACAACCGCACCCCGGACAGCTGGACGCTGGGCGTATCGGCCTGCACCAGGATCGCGTGCTGGCGATCGCCCAGTCGCTCGATGAAGCGCAGGGCGGAGACGAAGTTCAGCCCGGTCTCGACGTAGTTGTACTCGCCGGCCGGAGCACTGACGATTTCGTCGCCGTTTATGGAAAGCCTCTTGTTGCGGTAAGTGATCCTGTCTCCCGGCAGCCCGACCACGCGCTTGATGTAATCCAGGGACGGATTTTCCGGATAACGGAATACCATGACCTCCCCTCTCCCGGGCCGATTGATGTCGATCAGCTTGACGTTGACGATCGGAAGGCGGATGCCGTAAGTGAACTTGTTGACCAGGATGAAATCCCCGACCAGCAGCGTCGGCAGCATCGAGCCCGAGGGAATCTTGAACGGCTCGACGAGGAAGGAACGCAGCAGAAACACGACGAGGATCACCGGGAAGAAACTCTTCGGATATTCGACCCACCACGGCTCGGCGCGACCCGGATCGCGGGCGCGTCTCAGCACGAAATGGTCGAGCAGCCAGATTGCGCCCGTGGCCACCAGCAGCAGAAACATCACCAGCGCGAAGTTCACTACCGGTCCTTTTCGTGATGGGTGACGGGTGACGGGTGACGGGTGGCTACGCCTGCGGCAGGTCGTTCGTGTTTATTCATCGCCCATTGCCCGTTACCATCATTTTTCAACCTGAAGGATCGCGAGAAAGGCTTCCTGGGGGATCTCCACGCTGCCCACCTGCTTCATGCGTTTCTTGCCCGCTTTCTGCTTTTCCAGCAGCTTTTTCTTGCGCGTGATGTCGCCTCCGTAGCACTTGGCAAGCACGTTCTTGCGCAGCGCCTTCACCGTTTCGCGCGCGATGATCTGGGAGCCGATCGCCGCCTGCACGGCGACGTCGAACATCTGCCTTGGAATCAATTCGCGCATCCGCGCCGCGATTTCACGTCCCCGGTACTGTGCGTTGTCGCGATGCACGATCAGCGACAGCGCGTCCACCCGGTCGCCGTTTATCAGGATGTCCAGTTTGACCAGATCCCCGGCCCGATATTCCAGAAAATCGTAGTCGAGGGAAGCATAACCGCGCGAAACCGACTTCAGTCTGTCAAAAAAATCCATCACCACTTCATTGAGCGCCAGTTCGTACGTGAGCATCACCTGCCTCCCGAGATATTGCATGTTGCGCCGGGCGCCGCGCTTCTGCGTGCACAGGGTCATCACCGGGCCCACGTAGTCCTGCGGCACGAGGATCGATGCCTTGATGATCGGCTCCCGGATTTCAAGGATTTTCGAAGGATCGGGCAGGCGGGATGGATTCTCGATTTCCACCACCGAGCCGTCGCGCAGCGCAATCTGGTAAACCACCGTCGGCGCGGTCGTGATGAGCGCCATGTTGTACTCGCGCTCCAGACGCTCCTGGACGATGTCCATGTGCAGCAGCCCGAGGAAGCCGCAGCGGAATCCGAATCCGAGCGCCTGTGACGACTCCGGTTCGAACCTGAGCGAGGCATCGTTGAGGTGGAGCTTTTCGAGCGCGTCACGCAATGCGTCGTAGTCGCTCGAATCCACCGGATAGAGCCCGGCAAAAACCTGCGGTTTGATCTCCTTGAAGCCGGGCAGCGGTGCGGCGGCCGGACGCTCGGCCAGTGTCAAAGTGTCCCCGACGCGTGCGGCCTTGAGTTCCTTGATACCGGCGATGACAAATCCGACTTCCCCGGCGCCGAGGCAGTCGCGGGACTTCGACTTCGGCGTGAACTTTCCCACCTGCTCGCAAAGATAGCTCGCCTGCGCCGACATCAGCAGCACACGGTCCTTGGGCCGCAGCTCGCCATCGACCACGCGCACCAGCATCACGACCCCCACGTAATTGTCGAACCAGGAGTCGATGATCAGCGCTTTCAGGGGGCTCTGCGGATTCCCCCGCGGCGGCGGAATCCGGCGAATGACCGCCTCGAGGATGTCCGACACCCCTTCCCCGGTCTTGGCGCTGACCTTGAGCGCGTCCCGCGCCGGGATGCCGATGATTTCCTCGATGTCGGCGATCACGCGTTCAGGGTCGGCCTGCGGAAGATCCATCTTGTTGAGCACCGGAACCACTTCAACACCCTGTTCGATCGCCGTGTAGCAGTTGGCCACCGTTTGTGCCTCGACACCCTGCGAGGCATCGACCACCAGCAAGGCGCCCTCACACGCGGCGAGCGAGCGCGAGACCTCATAGGAGAAATCCACATGCCCCGGCGTATCGATCAGGTTCAGGGAATACGTGCGCCCATCGCGTGCCCGATACTCGAGCGCTGCCGTCTGCGCCTTGATCGTGATTCCACGCTCCCGCTCCAGGTCCATCGAATCCAGGACCTGCTCTCCCATTTCGCGATCGGACAACCCGCCGCATAACTGAATGAAACGATCGGCGAGCGTCGACTTGCCGTGATCGATGTGGGCGATGATGGAAAAGTTGCGGATCCGTTGCATAGAAAAGGGCGCTGTGCAGCGCCCTTGTCGCCGGTGAAAACGTTGTATTTTATCGGATTTCCGCCGGCAATGCAGTAAATTGGCGACGCTTGCGCTTGAGCCGCGGCAAGGCGTCAGTTGCCATCGACTCTGAACGGGATATACAGCGAGTTGGAACCACGCCGGACGAGGAGCGCCACGATACGGCCCTTGTCGAACTGGTTCATGAGCTCGCGGAATTGATCGACGGATTTCACGTCCTGATTGTTAACCGCAAGAATGACATCGCCGCGGCGGATCCCGGCCCGGGCCGCGGCGCCCTGGGAGTTTTCCACCAGCACGCCGCCCTCGACCTTCAGCTCCCTGCGCTGCGCCTCGGTCAAGTCCGCCAGCGCCATCCCGTATTGACTCGTCGCGGGGGGCTTGCCGCCGCGCCGCGACTGCCGCGTCGCACGGTCGTCCTGCAGCTCGGCCACGACTACCTGCGCCTCGCGCGACGCCTTGTTGCGCCAGACCTGGACCGCGACCCGGGCGCCGGGACGCGTATTACCGACGATGCGCGGCAAATCCTCCGAGGAATTCACCGGTTTGCCGTCGAACCTCAGAATGACGTCCCCCGACTCGATGCCCGCCTTGTCCGCGGGTCCGCCCTTCTCCACCGAATTCACGAGCGCACCGGCGGGTTTCGGCAGACCGAACGACTCCGCGAGCTCCTTGGTAATCGGTTGAATGACCACGCCGATGCGCCCGCGCGTGACCTTGCCCGTGGACCGCAACTGTTGCGCAATGTCGTTGGCGACATCGATCGGAATGGCAAACGACAGGCCCATGAATCCGCCGGTACGGCTGTAAATCTGTGAATTGATGCCGACCACGTCGCCCTTCAGATTGAACAGCGGCCCTCCCGAGTTGCCGGGATTGACCGCGACATCCGTCTGAATGAACGGCACGAAGTTCTCCTGTGGCAGCGAACGCCCCTTGGCGCTGACGATGCCCGCGGTCACGGTATTCTCGAAACCGAACGGCGAGCCGATGGCCACCACCCATTCGCCGACCTTGAGCCGGTTGGGATCGCCAAACCGCACCGCTTGCAGCCCGCTCGCGTCAATCTTGAGCAGCGCGACGTCAGTGCGGCGGTCGGCGCCGATCACCTTCGCCTTGAATTCCCGCTTGTCGTTCAGCTTGACGGTCACCTCGTCGGCGGCATCCACCACGTGCGCGTTGGTCAGAATGTAGCCCTCCGTGCTGATGATGAAGCCCGAGCCGAGCGACTGCGACTGGAACTCGCGCGGTCCCGGACTGGGGATGAAACGGCGGAAAAATTCGTAGAACGGATCATCCTCCTGGAGATTCGGGATCTGCGGAATCAGGGGGTTCCTGACCGACTGAGTCGTGCTGATGTTGACTACGGCCGGCCCTTGTTTTTCCACGAGTTCCGTGAAATCGGGAAGCTGCGCCGCGGCCGAAACGGACAGCACGAAGCACACTGCAAAAACCAATCGTCTTAGCATCCAACTAACCTCTTGACTGCGGGAATTTTTTCGGAAATTGCGTTTGCCACACCCTTACCTGGCGGCGGCGGTCCTGAGTTCCAGTGAATTCGCGATCTGCATCACGGTAGCCGCGGGAGCCTCTCCCAGCACCGTCACCATGTGGTCGGCAAGCGAGAGCGTATAGATATTCACGGCGCCATTGTGAGTCAGAGCCTGGACCGGGCGCTCTTTCGGCATGGGCTCGATGAACACCGAGATGGCCGCCAGACCATCCGAAAACACGATCTGCGCTACGGCGCCGGCGCGCCCGGCAATCGAACGCCTCACCTCGGTCAGCTTCCTGAAACCCGGAGGCTGATTATTCACTATCCATCCGGTGTCGACCTGCCGTTCGTTGGTATCCAGCGCCGAGCGGTCGACGCGCCAATTCCTGCTCTTCGCCGCGTATTTCGACTTGACCCGGTCGCGATTGAAACCGCCACCGATCGCCAGTTGCGTGAACGCAAACAACTCCACGTGATCCTTTTTTTCGCTGTAGGTGCGGACCCTCAACGGCAAACCGGATCGGGTCTCCACGCAGAATTGACGCCCGTAACGCAGGCTGTCTTTCGGTTCCAGGGTGACGACCTGGCATTCATGACCCGCAACCCGGTCGCGGCCGCCCGTACTTACGATGTAGCTTCCCGTGATTCCGCTGAGGCTCTCAGGCAGAAGCGCCGGCAGCAGTCGCGCGTTGCGCTGTTCAATGAGAACGGTCTTGGTCGCGGGCAGATAGCAGGTGACCTGGTCGTTGGTCCTGATCACCTCGCGCGCAGGGCCGTCGAGCGCTTCGAGTTTCTCGAAAACGCCGCCGGCCGGATTCACGTAATGGACGATGCGCGAAGTCTCGGATGTGTGGCGGTTCTGGTAGACGAAGGTCCCGCGGTAGTTGATCTGATTGGATGCGTCGATCATCTTCCTCAGCCAGCTCAGTCCCTGCTCCGGATCCACGCCATCCGCCAGCGCGGGGTTGGCGGCCGACAACCCGAGAAAAATGGCCGCCCAGATCACTTTCATACGGCTGCCGGAATCAGCGGTTGTGCGCCGGCTGTCTGGATGACACGCTGCGAATGTACGGCACCACGCCCTGAAGGGCCGTGCTTGGCGAGAAGCCTTGATGCGCGAGGATGTACTCGTTCATGTTCCCGTCGTTCGGAACGTTCGCAACCTGCGGCGCGGGCGCCGGCACCGGAACGACCAGTGTTGGAGCGGGAGCACGGACGACTTCACGCGCGGTGCCCACGTCGTTCGTGCCAAGCGCGACCCAGCCGACCAGCGCCACCGCGGAAATCGACGCCGCGGCTGACAGAGCATAAGCGGCAATCTTCCTCGCCGTGCCGCGACGCGGCGCCAGAACAATCGGTTCGTGGGCGAGTCGTTCGGCCAGACGCTGCATCATGGCGGGCGACAACAGGCGTTCACCGCGCATCGCATCCCCGATCAGATGAAAACTTTCCCAGCGCTCGCGCAATTCGGCATCCTCGCGGAGCCGGCCGATTTCCCGGCGCGCCTGCCCTTCGTCGAGTTCGCCGTCCATCAACGCCGATATCCTGTCCATGTCACCATCTCCTGTCCTTGCGCGTACCGAGCAGCGGCCTCAATTTCTCGGCTATCGCCTCGCGTGCCCGGAAAATCCTCGACCGCACCGTGCCGATCGGGCAATTCATGATGTTCGCGATGTCCTCGTAGCTGAGACCTTCGATCTCGCGCAACGTGATCGCCGTCCGCAATTCCTCTGGCAACTCTTCCAGCGTTTGGTTCACCGTCTCCGCGACCTGGCGGCTCATCAGCTGGTTTTCCGGGGTGTTCAGATCACGCAGCTGGTCTCCGTCCTCGAAATTCTCCGCCTCGTCACTTTGAACCTCCGTGGTCGTCGGCGCCCGCCGCCCCATCGCCACCAGATAATTCTTCGCGGTGTTGATGCCAATCCGGTACAGCCACGTATAGAACGCGCTGTCACCCCGGAATGTCGGCAAAGCGCGATAGGCCTTGACGAACGCCTCCTGGGTAACGTCCTCGACCTCGGTCGAATCACGGATGAAGCGCGATAGCAACCGCCCGAGCTTGCGCTGGTACTTGATCACCAGCAACTCGAAGGCATGCTTGTCGCCGCGCTGCGCGCGCTCGACCAATTGCTGATCGACCTCGCGATCGCTCATCGAACCCATCCCTGACCTTGATTTTGTTATCCAAGTCGAGCGGCTTTGCCGGTCGGACAAAGCGTACAGTATACCCGGCCCGCCCGTTTCGGTGGAGCGCGAAGACCGATCGTTAATCCACTGACAGGACAGCGCAAAAATAGTTCACCCGGAGCCGCGGCCTGCGGCCGGCACGAATCGGTTCGCCGTGCGGCGGCCTGTCCCGCCCCTGCGCCATGGAGCGTCACCGGAAGGGGCCGGACCGCCGCCGCGGGAGCATCGGGGCCTAACCCGGGGCGCGCCGCCCTCGCCCAGGAAACCGTGGAATCGCCCAGCGGTCGATTGCGGCAAAACTTCCCTCGATAAGCAGCGCCATGCACGCCGCGGGTACGGCGCCGGCAAGCAACAGCGCGTGATCGTTAACGGCGAGTCCGGCAACGATGCGCTCGCCGTAACCGCCGGCACCGATGAACGCCGCTATGGTCGCGGTGCCGACGTTGATGACCGCCGAGGTCTTGACGCCGGCCAGAATGGTGCGTGCCGCAAGCGGAATTTCGATCAGCGTCAACCGCACCCGGGCTGGCAGACCGAGCGCGGCCGCGGACTCCTTGAGCACCGGAGAGACCTCAGCAAGCCCCGCTTCCGTGTTGCGCACGATCGGCAGCAGGCCGTACAGGAACAACGCAATGACGGCCGGCAGCGTGCCGATGCGGTCCAGAGTCGCGATCAGGAATGCCAGCAGCGCCAGCGCCGGGACGGTCTGCAGCACGCCCACCGCGCCGAGGATCCACCATCGCACGGCCGGTCTGCGCTCGGCCCAGATACCCAGAGGAACGCCGATCGCCGTGCTGAGCCCAAGCGCGACGAACACCAGCATGAAATGCTGCGCGGTGAGCGGCCAGAAATCGTCGCCAGACAGCGCCGCGGCGAAGGATCGCCGACTGTCCGGCGGCACCGGCCGGCGAGTCCCTTGCGGTGCGGCCAGAAAGTCGGCAGCCACTTTTGAAAACGGGACCGCCGCAAGTTCCGCGGCGTCGTTCATTGCAATCATCTGTCCCGCGGAAATGCGGCCTTCGAGGCGCTTGAGCGCCTCCCATGAGCGCGGAAAGCGCTGCGGGACCTCCCGGCGATACAGGATCAGGGCATCGTATGCCGGGAAAAACCGCCGATCATCCACGAGCACCTTGAGCCGGTAGCGCCCTATCTTGGCATCCGTCGAATAGACGTCCAGCACGTCGATATGCCCCGCGGCAAGGGCTTCATAGGCGAGACCGTGGTCAAGTCCGCGCGGAACCGCGGTCAGGCCGTAGGCTTTCCGCAGGGCTGGCCACCCGTCCCTGCGGTTCAGGAATTCCTGCGACAGGCCGAACTTGAGCCCGGAATGGGACACAAGGTCAGAGATTGTCGTGACCCCGAGAGTGGCCGCTTGTCGGGTGGTGATCGCGAGTGCGTAGGTATTGTCAAATCCGAATGGGATACCCGCTGCGAGACCATGCCGGGCCAGCTCAGCGTCGAGTGCCTGGAGATCCGGCACGCCGGTCAGCCCGAGAAGCTCGAAGGCGATGGTGCCGGTGTATTCCGGATAGGCGTGGATGGCCCCGCTTTTCAGCGCGGCGAAAAGAATCGCCGTATTGCCCATCCCCTGCCAGTGGACTGCGCGCGCCTCGCCTGCCGCGCTAATGGTCTGGGCGACTATTTCTCCGAGAATATATGATTCGGTGAAGCGCTTGGACCCGATCCCGAAAGTATCCTGGGCCCAGACGCATACGGGAAACAGACACAGGAATGCGAGGCGGCCGATCACCGCGCGACCCCAGCGGCTATTTGCCTCGAGGCGGGCGCCGCATGTACTCCGCGGCGGCGTCTTCCACTTTCGCGAACACCGCGCCGTTGTCCTTGAGCGCCCGAACCAGCTTCTCCAAAGCCATCATGCGGTGACCCCGACCGATCACGAACGGGTGGAAAGTGTAGGTGACGACACCCCAGTCCAGATTGCTCTTGAGGTACATAAAATCGTCGACCCAGTTGGCGGCGACGTTGTTCGCGTTCATCAATCCCTGCAGGATCCAGGTAGGCGTGCGTATGAACTCGAAATGCGGGAAGTCGTCCAGCGTCCAGCTTATGGGCATTTCGAGCAGCCCGGTCAAATTGCCGAAGGCAGCCGGCTTCTCGAGCTCGATAACGTCACCCTGGCGCACGTAGTAAGGGGTGTAATCGTCCGCCATCATGGTGCTGTCGTACACGAAACCGTGCTTGAGGAGCAACGGGACCGAGTGGGAGGAAAGATCCCACGAAGGGGAACGGTAGCCACGCGCGTATCGGCCCGTGAGTTTCCTGATCTGCTCGTTGGCGCGGACGAGTTCTTCTTCTTCCTGCCCGGCGGACAGGCTCGCCGGCGGGCGATGCGTCCAGCCGTGATGCCCGATCTCGTGGCCGGCGTCGAAAACCCTCCGGCACTCGTCAGGATAGGTTTCGAGGGTGTGCCCCGGGACGTACCAGGACGACTCGATGCCGTATTTTCCGAGGAGGGCCAGGATGCGCGGCAGCGCCACGTCGGGACCGAACTCGCCGCGCGAGACCGGGGTCGGTGAGGTCATTCCGCGCGCGATCCAGCCCGACATGGCGTCGAAGTCGAACGTGAGGCACACGATGTGTCGTGTCATGCTGCCGCGATGTTAGCACGCAGCGCCTGGAATGACGCCAACGCCGCGACCTCGCGGATGACTGCAGGTCCCCATGCTGGCAAAATAGCGTTCGGTTCCGCACTCCATCTCAAATGAGGACTTCGTCATGAACCCGGGAGATTACGATCTCGACGCTTACTGGATGCCCTTCACCGCCAACCGCCAGTTCAAGGCGGCCCCGCGCATGTTCGTGGGCGCCGCGGACATGCATTACCTCACCGAAGATGGACGCAAGGTGCTGGACGGCACAGCCGGCCTGTGGTGTGTCAACGCCGGACATTGCCGCCCGAAAATCGTTGAAGCGATCAAGAGGCAGGCGGAAACCATGGATTACAGTCCCGCATTCCAGATGGGGCATCCGGGCGCGTTTCGGGTCGCCGAGCGGGTCGCGAAGCTCGCTCCGGGCGATCTTGACCACGTCTTCTTCGCCAATTCCGGCTCGGAGGCGGTGGACAGCGCGCTCAAGATCGCCCTCGCCTATCACCGGGCGCGCGGCGAGGGTCACCGCACGGTCCTGGTCGGCCGCGAGCGCGGTTATCACGGCGCAGGATTCGGGGGCATGTCGGTCGGCGGCATACCGGCCAACCGGAAGGTCTTCGGGAACATGTTGTTCCGCGTCGACCACCTCGCGCATACCCACAATCCGCAGGAGAACGCCTTCAGCCGCGGTCAACCCGGCTGGGGCGCGCATCTCGCCGACGAACTCGAACAACGGATAATCGCCTTGCACGACGCTTCCAATATCGCCGCCGTCATCGTCGAGCCGATGGCGGGATCGACCGGCGTGCTGATCCCTCCCAAGGGCTATCTCGAGCGGCTGCGCGCGATTTGCGACCGGCACGGGCTGCTGCTCATCTTCGACGAGGTCATCACGGGGTTTGGACGTACCGGGCCCTGTTTTGCCGCCGAGGCCGTCGGAGTCCTGCCCGACATGATTACCGTCGCCAAGGGGATCACCAACGGCGCGGTGCCCATGGGCGCGGTTATCGTCCGGCGCGGGATCTACGATGCCGTCGTCGATTCCGCACCGTCAGCGGTGATCGAGCTCTTCCATGGCTACACTTACTCTGGACACCCCCTGGCCACGGCGGCAGCCGAGGCGAGCCTGGATGTGTTCGAGGAGGAGCAATTGTTCGGACGGGCGCGGGAATTGGCGTCTTATTTCGAAGATGCGGTGCATTCTCTGCGCGAGATGCCCCACGTCATCGATATCCGCAACATGGGATTGGTCGCGGGCATCGAGCTCGAGCCCAGGCCCGGAGCCCCCGCGAGCCGCGCCTTCCAGGCCTTCCTGCGCTGCTACGAGAAGGGCGTGCTGGTCCGGACGACGGGCGACATCATCGCGCTGTCCCCGCCGCTCATCATCAGCAGGCAGCAGATCGATGAACTCGTGGGAACCATCGGCGCCGCGCTGCGCGAAATCGGGCGCGACTGACAGTTTCCCTCGTTTTATCGACTACACGCGGCGCGCAGTACGCGCGCCGGCTCGGAGATGGTCGTACCCGGTCTGTCCCGGACGAAGTCCGCAGCAGGAACCCGGTCCAGTCTTGGCGCCATGTCGATCATATTCGCTGCACCTCGCGCGCGCCGAGCTTGACCAGACAGTGGTCGATCCATTCGGCGGTGAGCTTCTCCTGGGTCGAGTTTTGCTTGAGACGCGCCTCGAGCGCATTCCAGTCGACGCAGTCCAGGGGCTGATCCTGGTTGAAGCACGAGAAGACATAGCTCGTCTTGCCGGTCCGCGGATCGACATGGGGCTGCAGGCATTGGGCGCAGATTTCCTTCATCATGCACTGCATCGGTGAGTTGATGGATCCGATGGCCAGGTGATGCGGCTTGAGGAAGGGCTTCAACAGGTCGTGCCGCGCGCGCGCCACCGCGCCCATCATGCGGTCCGAACCGATGGCGATGATGCGCTCGGCGTCCCTGAAGGGAATCGGCTGGCCGTTCAGCGCCCCGCTTGCGTACGCATGCATGCCCTGCACGATATTGCCCACAAAGGCCTTGTCCTGTGGCCGGTCGGGCGTGAACCCCGGCTCTTCGTCGCAGCACCACACCACCACGTCCGCCGCGGCTTCGATTTCCGCGATCTTGTAGCGATCGGTCATGTGCTTGTACCCGGCGAAATACAGCACCCGGCATCGCGCCCGGCGCATCGCCTGACCGATCGAGAACAGCACTGCATTGCCCAGACCGCCGCCCGCCAGCACAACCGTCTCACCGGAAGGAATTTCGGTCGGCGTACCGGTCGGCCCCATCAACACCACCGGCTCGCCTGGTCTGAGCAGTATGCACAGGTCGCTTGCCCCGCCCATTTCCAGCACGACGGTCGAGATGAGGCCCCGTTCGACATCGACCCATGCCCCGGTCAGGGCAATCCCTTCCATGGCGAGCCGCGAGCCTTCGACTCGGGGGGCAACGGCATCGTAGTTCTGCAGACGGTAGAACTGCCCGGGGCGAAAGCGGCGGGCGGCGAGCGGCGCGCGCACCACGACTTCCACGATCATCGGCGTCAGGCGTTCGACCCGGTGCACGGTTACGCGCAGTTCGTCGTTGAGGTGCGCGCCGAACTGTTCGTCGTTCATCTCCGACGCCGGTTTCACGTTCGCGAGCACATTGCTCACGACGGGATAGCCCTGTTTCGCGCTCCCGATCGCTTTCACGACGTTGCCGAAGAACGACGGGTGCACGTCACCAAAGTAGCTCATGTAACGTCCGTCATCGCGCTTTGCAAGCAGCACCCTGACGTCGTTCGGTTTCGATATCGCCTTCTCGGCCGGGGCGGGCCTGCCCGCTTCGTCCACTGCCTGGAAGTAGCGCCCGTCGAGCTTGAAGTTGGCGGCATCCTCGCGCGCAAGCACGGTATTGGGCTGCGTGCCGGCCGCGATCAGGACGGTCCGTGCCGGCAGTGTGATTTGGCCCGTTTCAATCCAGTTGCCGTCTGCGCTCCGGGCTTGCACCGACATTTTCACCGCACGGACATGCCCGTACTCGTCCACTTCGATCCTGAGCGGAGCCAGTCCCTCGGCGAAGCGAATACCTTCTTCCAGCGCTTTCCGCACTTCTTCGTGATTCAGCGTGTAGGACGGGCTGTCGATCAACCGTTTGCGGTAAGCGATGGTCACGCCGCCCCAGCTTTGCAGCAATTCCAGCACGCCGGGCGCGCGTCCCTCCGCGGAGGCGGACTGGAGTTCCGTCCGGATCGCGCGCGCGTGCGCCAGAAATTCGTCGGCGATTTTCCGCTCTTCTTCGGTCCATGCGATGCGCGCGGCGGCTTCGCCATGCTTGCGCGCAAGCAGTTCGTAGCGCTGCAGAAATTTCTCAACCTGCAGCGGATAGTAGGCAAGCGACTCTGTGGCGGTGTCGATGGCGGTCAGGCCGCCTCCGATTACCACCACCGGCAGCCTGAGCTGCATGTTCGCGATCGAGTCCGCCTTTGCCGCGCCGGTCAGCTGCAGGCCCATCAGGAAATCCGAGGCGGCCCGCACGCCGCGCGCAAGACCATCGGGCATGTCGAGCATGGTGGGTCGGCCTGCGCCGACCGCAAGCGCCACGTGGTCGAAACCGATCGCGAAGGCTTCGTCGACCGTCAGCGTACCGCCAAAGCGGATCCCGCCGAACAGCACGAATTCCCGCCTGCGCTCCAGCAGCAGCCGCACGATCTTCAGGAAATTCTTGTCCCACCGCACGGTGATGCCGTACTCGGCCACCCCGCCGAATCCCGCCATGACCCGCTCGTCAAGTTCTTCGTAGAGTTCTCGCACGTCGCGGATCGGCTCGAATGCCCCGCGCCTGCCCCGTGCGTCCACACCGGAAATCCGCGGCGGCAATGGTTCGATCTTGAGCCCGTCGATGCCGGCCACGAAGTGGCCATCGTTCATCAGGAAATGCGCAAGGGAGAATCCTGCGGGTCCCATGCCGGCGATCAGCACCCGCTTCGCGGTCGGCGCTTTAGGATACGGCGTGCGCAGGTTGAGCGGATTCCAGCGCGTGAGCAGGCCGTAGATCTCGAAACCCCACGGCAGTTCAAGAACATCCTTCAGCGTTCGGGTTTCGGCCTGCGGGATATCGACGGGCTCCTGCTTCTGGTAGATGCACGACTTCATGCAGTCGTTACAGATGCGGTGGCCGGTCACTGCCGCAAGAGGATTGTCGACCGCGATGATGGCGAGCGCCCCGATGGCGTATCCCTCGGCCTTGGCCTTGTGGAACTCGGAAATCTTCTCCTCCAGGGGGCAACCGGCGAGAGTGACGCCGAACCGGGACTTCTTGAACGAAGCGCTCCCGCGGCCGGCCGCTCCCTTCTCTTTCAGCCCCTTCGAGCACGAATCCTTGCCCTGCTCGTGGCACCAGATGCAATAGTGCGCCTGATCGAGCGCGCCGGTGAGATCCATGCCCGGGTCGGTGAGCTTGAACCCCTCCCGGCGGCGCAGGTGCTCGGCCCCCAGGCGGTAACGGGTGTAGCCTTGCGCCTGGTCCGCAATCACCGGCACCAGGCGCAGCGGGTCCAGTTTATGCGGCGCCTTGAAAAGCACGCCATCGCGATGCTTGCGACGACCGGCTGCGGAGAACGCAGCCCAGGCGGCGTAGCGCAGCGCCACGTCAAGTCCCGCGGCATGCGTTCCCTCGTCCTCCTGCCACATGGAAACGTGGCGCGCGAACGACAGTTCGGTCAGCGGCTCGCCGAACCTCGTTTCGAGGTCAGCCGCAAGGTCCTCGCCGTCGGTCCGCTCCGCCTCTTCCGCCTTGATCCTGTGCATCGCCTTGCGTTGCACGAACAGGCGCTTGACGCTGTAGAGAACCGCGCGCTCATGGTGGGCCGCCGTGAGCGCACGTACCTCGTGCTCGATGTCGAACAGGTGCGCGACAAATTCATCAAGGTGCGGCGCAAGCGCCAGCAGCAGTTCCGACTCCTGCCCCGATGAAAGCGCGGCGGGATTTTCGCGGGCCGCGCGCAGCCGCTCGAGCAATTCGAGGTCGTGTCGCTCGAGATGCCCAAGAAACTGCCGGTCGAGAAGGATCAGTCCCTCACGGCGGTACAGATCATCGAACGCCAAGCCCGACGCGGGAACCGGAACGGTGGTCGCAGTCAAAATGCCTGAACTGGAAACGGTAAAAACACGGAATTATACCAATGCGGCCCCGCGCGTTTCACAGCGATGCGTTCTATGGTTATGCCGCCGCCCACCGGCCAGGCGGCAACGCGCCTGCAGCAGTGTCGTGCCGCCCGTCGCGATGATTTTGTGCCATAATCCGCCCGACATCGGCCGGCGTACGTCCGGGCGACAGGAGCGCGATGGATTCGGGTCGACACACCATGACCCAGCTTCAAAAGATAATCGTGTGGATGCTGCTTGCCGCGCTTGCGGTGATCATCACCTATCTCGGATTCAAAGGTTACCTGAGCCCCGAGTTGCTCATCAATTTCTCCAACTCGTTTTATTGTTGACGCCTGGAATGCCGCGGCCGGCATGCGCGCCGTCGCCCGCCTTGCCGGCTCTGTCACCGCGTGTGCTTCTTCCGTCGCATCGTGACGCGATGCGCGCTCCATTCAAGCGGTGCCAGTCAAGTCATCCGGGGCGTCGCCATTCTCGCGTCGGCTGTCCGCGGAGCGCGCCGCCTGGCGCTCCGCCGCGCTTACGGTGTTGGAGATCAGCATCGCCACCGTCATCGGTCCGACCCCTCCCGGCACCGGTGAAATCCACCCGGCCCGCGCTCTTGCGCCTTCGAAGTCAACATCACCCACCAGCTTGCCGCCGGGGAGCCGATTGATCCCCACGTCGATGACGGCCGCGCCTTCTCTGATCATATCGGCGCGGACGAGCCGCGGTCTTCCGGCAGCGGCGATCACGATGTCGGCCATGCCGGTGTGCGTTCCGATATCCGGCGTCCGGGAATTGCATACCGTCACGGTCGCGCCGCGTGAAATGAGCAGAAGCGCCAGCGGCTTGCCGACGATATTGCTGCGCCCGATGACCACGGCGTGCCGGCCTTCGATTGCGATCCCCGCATGGTCGAGCATGAAGATGACGCCGAGGGGCGTGCACGGCACGAGCGCCGGATGTCCCTCCACCAACGCTCCCAGATTGTGCCAACTGAATCCGTCGACGTCCTTCTCGATGCGGATCGATTGCACGATGCGGTTCCCGTTCAAGTGGCGCGGTAGCGGCAGTTGGACGATGATGCCGTGGATATTCGAACTCCGGTTCAGTTCATCGATGATCCCCAGAACGGCGCCTTCCGCGCAATCGGCCGGCAGGTCGCGCACTTCGGAATGCAGTCCCGCCGCCGCGCAAGCTCTGACTTTATTCCGGATGTAGGATCGCGAAGCCGGGTCGTCCCCCGCCAGTACCGCGGCAAGCCCCGGCCGCACGCCGCGCCGCTGCAGCGCGGCTATCCGTGGCGCCAGCGTGGCGTATACCTGGCGGGCGACGCCAGCACCGTCGAGAAGTATTGCGGACATCGTTATCGTCTCAGGCAGCAGTGAGGAAAAAGGAAGCGTTTTCCGGAATGTCGGGCCGGCCCCGTTTCACGGCCGCGCAAGTATCGCACATCGACGCTGCCGGTATCATCGGCGGCGGGCGGACCGCATTCGGCGTCCGACATTCACCTCGAACCGGATTGGACGGGGCCCGTCTTGCCGCCCTCCTCCAGCAGCTGGAAGAAGATCTCGTCGCGCCTGACCATCCCGAGCTCGCTGCGCGCCCGCTCCTCTATCGCTTCGAGGCCCTGCTTCAAATCGCGAACCTCGGCGTCAAGCGCTCCGTTGCGCACCCGCAGTTTCTGATTGACCTCACGCTGTGCGCGAATCTGCCGATCGACCTCCCAGACCCGCATCCGGCTTCCTTTGCCGACCCACAGCGGATATTGGATGAGGGCGATGAGCGCGACCAGCACCGCAGCCAGTATTTTCATCGACGGACGGCGCAATACGCGGTGTCTGCGGCGCGAGTCGCGGCACCGCCCTCCCGGTACACCGTCGGACCGGGATGTCGCCGCATACTCCGAGGGGGTGCGAATCGCGCTCCGTGCCTCACGCTTCACCCCTTACGCTTCACCTCAGTTGGTAGAACGCCGCCCGCCCGGGATAGCTCGCCGTTTCACCGAGATCCTCTTCGATGCGCAGCAATTGGTTGTACTTGGCCAGCCGGTCCGAACGACACAGGGACCCGGTTTTGATCTGCATCACGTTACAGGCCACGGCGATATCGGCGATCGTCGTGTCTTCGGTCTCGCCGGAACGGTGCGATATGACCGCCGTGTAGCGCGCGCGCTTCGCCATCTCGATCGCCGCGAGCGTCTCGGTCAGCGTTCCAATCTGGTTCACTTTGATGAGGATTGAATTCGCGACGCCGTGTTCGATGCCCTGTTTCAGATATTTGGTATTGGTGACGAAAAGGTCGTCCCCCACGAGTTGCACCCGGCTGCCGAGGCGCTGGGTGAGCAGCTTCCAGCCTTCCCAGTCATCCTCCGCCATGCCGTCTTCGATGCTGATGATCGGATACTTCTCCACCCACCCGGCGAGATAGTCGACGAATTCGGGCGCCTTCAGTGACAGCCCCTCCGAAACCAGCGTGTATTCGCCGTCCTCGTAGAACTCGGAACTCGCGCAATCGAGTCCCAGGCTTACGTCGTCGCCCGGCCGGTAGCCGGCCGCCTCGATCGCCTCGATGATGACCTTGATTGCGGCTTCGTGCCTGGGCAGCCGCGGCGCAAATCCGCCTTCGTCGCCGACCGCCGTCGAGAGGCCGCGGTCAGCCAGCAGCCTGGCGAGCGCATGGAAAATTTCCGCGCCGCACCGGAGAGCTTCGCGGAACGAAGGCAGCCCGACCGGTATGACCAGGAATTCCTGCATGTCGAGGCTGTTATCAGCATGCGCCCCGCCGTTGATCACGTTCATCATCGGTACCGGCATCGCCATCGGGCCGGCTCCACCCAGGTAACGGTGCAGCGGCAGCCCCGATTCCTCGGCCGCCGCTTTCGCGACCGCCATCGACACCGCAAGCACCGCGTTGGCACCGAGACGCAACTTGTTCTCGCTGCCATCCAGTTCGACCAGTGTCTTGTCGATGAAACTTTGCTCCGTGGCATCGACCCCGATGATCGCTTCGCAAATTTCGGTGTTGACGTGTTCAACGGCTTTGAGCACGCCCTTTCCGCCGTAACGCCCCGCGTCGCCGTCCCGCAGTTCAATCGCTTCCCGGCTGCCGGTGGAGGCGCCGGAGGGCACCGCAGCCCGACCCAAAACACCCGACTCGAGCAGCACATCCGCCTCCACGGTGGGATTGCCGCGCGAATCCAGAATCTCTCTCGCAATCACGTCTACGATCGCACTCATTGTCGGTCCTGGTTGATCCTTGGGGTTGGGCGCGCTATGTCACCAGATTCTCGGCAAACCCCTGCTGTTTGACGAGCCGGTCAAGCGCCGCGAGTGTCCCGAGCAGTCTGCTCATGTGCTTGAGCGGCCAGGCATTCGGGCCGTCGGACAGCGCCTTCTCGGGATTCGGATGGGTTTCCATGAAAATACCCGCCACGCCGCTCGCGACCGCGGCGCGCGCCAGCACCGGCACGAACTCGCGCCGTCCGCCGCTCGCAGTGCCCTGTCCGCCCGGCAATTGTACGGAGTGGGTGGCGTCAAACACCACCGGGCAGCCGGTCTCACGCATGATCGCCAGAGAGCGCATGTCCGAAACGAGATTGTGATAGCCGAAAGACACGCCGCGTTCGCATACCATGATGTTGTCGGCGCCACTCGCCGATCTGGCCTTCTCGACCACGTTCTTCATGTCTTCCGGCGCCAGAAACTGCCCCTTTTTTATGTTCACGGGCTTGCCAGCCCTTGCTACCGCGCAGATGAAGTCCGTTTGCCGGCACAGGAATGCCGGTGTCTGCAGCACATCGACGGCCGTCGCGACCGCAGCGATTTCGTCCTCTGCGTGGACGTCCGTCAGAACCGGCACGCGGATCTGTCTCCTTACTTCATCCAAAATCTCAAGACCCTTCTCCATGCCCAAGCCACGAAAGGATTTTATAGAGCTTCGATTGGCTTTGTCGTAGGACGACTTGTAAATGAAATTGAGGCCGACTTTGGCGCAGGTTTCCTTGAGTTCGCCGGCGGTATCGAACGCAAGCTGGCGCGACTCGACGACACAGGGGCCCGCGATCACGAACAAGGGCCGATCAAGGCCGACTTCAAATCCGCACAGTTTCATGACGCCCGCCGCAACCCGTTCCGCGGCGCGCTGGCAACCGAGGGCGTAGCGTGGAGGGAATCCATCACGGACGCCGCCTCAGGCGATGTTCTTGAGCCGCTCAGCGGGCTCCGCAAGGGCGCCGCCTCGCGACTGGGCATGGATCAGCGCAGCCTGCACAAATGCCTTGAACAGGGGGTGCCCGTTACGTGGCGTGGAAGTGAACTCGGGATGGAACTGACAGCCGACGAACCACGGATGGCTGAGCACTTCGATCATCTCGCACAATCCGTCTCTGGCCGCCGACACCCCGCTCACCTTCAGTCCTGCTTCCCTGATCCTCGGGAGATAGTGATTGTTGACCTCGTAGCGGTGCCGGTGGCGCTCGACGATGCGCCCGGCCCCATAGATACGGTAGGCCAACGAATCGGGTTCCAGCACGCATTCCTGCCCGCCCAGACGCATGGTGCCGCCGAGGTCTGATTTTGCATCGCGCCGTTCGATCCGGCCGTCGCGGTCCTGCCATTCCGTGATGAGCGCGATCACCGGATGTGGCGTATCCGGCTCGAATTCCGTGCTGTGCGCTCCCGTTAACCCGACGACATTGCGCGCATATTCAATGATGGCCAGCTGCATGCCGAGACAGATCCCGAGGTACGGCACCCCGCTCTCCCGGGCATGGCGAATCGCCCTGATCTTGCCCTCGACCCCGCGCTTGCCGAATCCGCCGGGAACCAGGATCGCATCCATGTTCTGCAGGCAACCGATGCCGTTGTGCTCGATACTCTCGGAGTCGACGTAGTTGATCCTGATTTTCACGCCCGTATGAATACCGGCATGGATCAGCGCCTCGGAAAGCGACTTATAGGACTCGGTGAGGTCGACGTACTTGCCGACCAGCGCGATATTCACCTCGCCTTTCGGATGTTCCAGGGCGTAGACCAGTTTTTCCCATGACGAAAGATTGGCCGGCCGCGGGGAAAGCTCCAGTTTGCGGCAGACGATGTCGTCCAGCCTCTGGGCGTGCAGCATGGCCGGAATCTTGTAAATGCTGTCCACATCGACCGCGGAGATCACGGCTTCAACCGGAACGTTCGTGAAGAGCGCGATCTTCCGGCGCTCGTCTTCCGGCAGCGGCCGGTCGGCCCTGCACAGCAGTACATCGGGCTGAATGCCGATCTCGCGCAGTTCCTTCACCGAGTGCTGGGTCGGCTTGGTCTTGATCTCCCCTGCGGACGGGATATAAGGCACCAGTGTCAAGTGTATGAAACACGCGTTGTCGCGACCCAGCTCGATCGCCATCTGGCGGATCGCCTCGAGAAACGGCAGCGATTCGATGTCGCCGACCGTCCCCCCGATTTCCACGATCGCCACTTCGGCCTCCCCGGCGCCCCGCCGGATATAGAGCTTGATCTCGTCCGTGATGTGCGGAATGACCTGAACCGTGCCGCCCAGATAGTCGCCGCGCCGCTCCTTCTTGATCACGCTCTCGTAGATCTGTCCCGTGGTAAAGTTGTTCCGCTTGCCCATCTTCGCGTGCAGGAAACGCTCGTAATGGCCCAGGTCGAGGTCGGTTTCCGCGCCGTCCTCGGTAACGAACACCTCTCCATGCTGGAACGGGCTCATCGTGCCGGGATCCACGTTGATATAGGGATCCAGCTTGAGCATCGAGATCTTGATGCCGCGCGACTCGAGAATCGCGGCGAGAGAAGCGGCGGCGATACCTTTGCCCAGAGAGGAAACCACACCGCCTGTGACAAAGATATATTTGGTCATTTCATCAAGCGCGCCGTTTGACTATTTTATCGCAAATCCACTTCCCGTCCAACGCATTTGGGGAAGCGCAGCCGCCCGGTCGAACCGCTCCCGTCAACGGGCCATACGGGATATCACCTCCCTGGCCGGGCAAAGCCGGGTTTCGACCGCCGCGTCCGGAGCGAGCGACGGGCTCTCGCTGCCCTCATTCATCGGCCATTCTGCGAGTTCGGGCGAGCGGACTGTGCCCGGCCGCGGATGCCGACGTGCTTGCGCGCCTTGCGGCAGGCCCGGAATTTGTGCGCGGTTTTAAAACGGTATATTTTAGCGGTACCGCGCACCGCCGTAATTCATGACCGACAAACGCACCGCGTTCTTCGTTTCGGACCGCACCGGCATCACGGCCGAAATGCTGGGCCACAGCCTGCTCACGCAATTCGACACCGTCCGTTTCCAGGAAGTCACGCTGCCGTTTGTGGACTCGGTAGAAAAAGCCCGTCAGGTGGTCAGTCAGATCAACGAGCATGCCCGCAAGGATGCCGCGCGTCCGATCGTCATCAGCACCCTGGTGAACAGCGAAATCGCCGATGTCGTGAGCAGGGCGGAGGCGCTTTTTCTGGACTGTTTCGAAATCTTTATTTCGCCGCTGGAGAAGGAACTCGGGGTCAGAGCATCGCACGCAATCGGGCGCAGTCACAGCGTCAGCGATCTGGTCAACTACTATCACCGCATCGATTCCGTCAACTACGCGCTCGCCCACGATGACGGCGTCTCAAACCGCGATTTGAACGAAGCCGACGTCATTCTGGTGGGAGTGTCCCGATGCGGCAAAACGCCCACCTGCCTCTATCTCGCGATGCAGTACGGCGTCCGCGCCGCGAACTACCCTTTCATTCCGGAAGACTTCAGCACCATGCGGCTGCCGGCGCAGCTGCGCCCCCTGCGCAAGCGTCTCTACGGCCTCACGATCCGGCCGGCGCGGCTGCAACAGATCCGCAACGAGCGCCGCCCCGGAAGCATGTACGCGAACCTGGCGAACTGCGAGTTCGAAGTGCGTGAAGCCGAAGGCCTGATGCGCCAGGAAGGGATCCCCTTTCTCGACGCGACCAGCAAGTCGGTGGAGGAACTGGCGACCACCATCCTGCACGAAGCGAAGCTCGTGCGGCGGATTTATTGACTTACGACGAGCGGCGCGGGGGGCGGTCCGCCGCTTCCGTCCCGGCGGTCGATCGTATCTGTCTGACGCGCTCGAACAGACACACCGCGGTTGCCGCGCCTACATTGATCGATTCCGCACCGTCCCGCATGGGAATTGCGGCCACCACGTGAGCAGCACGCAAGAGGCCGCCCGACAATCCTGCTCCTTCATTGCCGACCGCGAACGCCGTCCGCTGCGTGAGATCCACATCGAAAATACAATTCGATGCATTTGCGGCCGTTGCCACGATCCGGCCCCGATACTCGCTGGCGAATGCGGACAAGTCGACGCGCTCTGCGAGATTCAGGAGAAAATGCGCGCCCATTCCCGCGCGCAGGACGCGCGGTGACCATACATCGGCGCAGCCCTTGGATAACAGCACCTGCTCGACGCCCGCCGCCGCCGCGGAACGCAGGATCGAGCCCAAGTTTCCCGGATCCTGTATATCCTCCACCAGCAGGCAGCACTCGGCTTCGCGCAGCGGCGCGCGGGCGGCAGGAATCTCTATCGCCGCGAGAATTCCCGCCGGAGCGGCGACCGGTGAGACCTCCCGAAACAATGCCTCGCTCAGCATGATCGGATTGAGCGGCGCCACACGCTTGAGCAGTGCCCTGATTTCAGGCGATTCCGCGGCCGCAGCCGTCACCACCACCGCTTGCGGATGGCCGAGTCTCTCAAGGTAGGCGGAAACGAGATGCGCACCGTCGATCACGGTGGCGTGCTCGGTGCGACGGTGACGCGGCGATTCCTTGAGTCGCGCGAGCGCCCGGAAAACGGCATTGGCACGCGACGTAATGAGTTTCACGGCGCGGACGGCTCGCGCGCGGAAACATGCCGCGAAAGGGCTCGCGCGTTTCCATCGAAAGGCGCGCAGGTGCGAAAACCGGCGAATACGTCGCGCCGATCCGGGGTGTAGAAGTTGCGCCATGTGTTACGGAGGAGGACGGGGCGCGTCGCGTGGCACCCTCCGCGCAGCACCTTGTGATCCCCGAACCAGGGTTCCGAATATTCCTTGTACGGATCGCGCACGAATCCCGGATACGGCTCAAACCAATCGGCGGTCCACTCCCACACGTTTCCGAACATCTGCCGGCAGCCCCATCCGCTGTCGCCCAACGGAAATGCCGCCACGTCCACGCACCCTCCGGTTGCCCCGTAGAGGTTCGCCAGAGCGGGTGACGGCGCCGCGTCGCCCCATGGGTAGCGCCTCTTGGCACCGAAAGATCCCGGCATAGTTGCGGCGGCGAACTCCCACTCCGCCTCGGTCGGCAGCCTGCGCCCAGCCCAGCGGCAATACGCTTCCGCCTCGAACCAGTTGAGGTGTATCACCGGCATGCGGGGCGCGACCGGAATAACTTCATCGTAGTGCCGGTAGAACCAGGCGCCGTCTTTTCCGATCCAGTACACCGGGGCTTGCGCCCCCGTCCGCTTGCGCCACTCCCAGCCCGCAGTGCTCCACAGTTCCCGCCGCCGATATCCGTGGTCTTCGACGAATGCGGCAAACTCCGCATTGCTCACCGGGGCACGCGCCATGCGAAATGCGCCCACCTCGACCTCATGCGCCCACTTTTCATTGTCGAAGACAAAACCGTCGGTCTGCGTCGCACCCAGCCTGAAAACACCACCGGAGATCTCGACGTCTCCGGGCCACGCGCCGGCCTGCGCGGAAGTCGGCGCATCCGAAGTGCGCGGGGCCGGATAGCCCAGGGTCTGCCGGGTATAGGTGAATGCCTCGCAATGCATTTCCTCGTGAAACGCGGCGAGTTGCGCGAAGTAGGCCATGTGCTCCGTGGCACCCTCCAGTTCAATTCGCTCCAGCACGCCGTCGAGTACCCGCCGGAGATAGGCGAGCGTTGCGTCAAAATCCGGCAGCGGCAAATCCCAACGCGTATCGTGCGGGACCGCGGCGGAGTTGTAGAGATCGTCCGCGTTGGAGAGGACGGACGGCGCGAGCCGCCCGTCCGTGCGGTAGCGCAAGCACCAATGCTCCTGGAACCAGCCGACATGGCCGATTTCCCACAGCGGCGGGTTGACGATCGAGAGCCTGGGTCCCAGCAGGCGTTCACCCTCCAGATCAGCGCACAACGATAACGTGCGAGTACGCGCTGCAAGCAGCATGTCGCGTATGGCGATGGTGTCGATAACATGCGTTGACATCGTCGGCGCGCGTTTTTGCTATAGTTCGATCGCAGTTTATCCCGGATCGTCGGACGTGAACATTGTAATCGTAACTCCCGCGGCGGCGCGCTCCCGCCACGGCAATCGCAACACCGCCATGCGCTGGACAGGCCTGCTGCGGGCACTGGGTCACCGGGTAACGGTGCAAGTGTCGTGGGACGGCGCGCCCGCGGATCTCGTGATCGCCCTGCATGCCCGCCGCAGTCACGATTCACTGAAGCATTTCAAGCGCGTACTGCCCGCCCGTCCGTTGATACTGGCGCTCACTGGAACCGATCTCTACCACGACATCCGTGTCGATGACAGCGCCCGCGAATCGATGCGGATGGCGGACCGCATGATCGTGCTGCAGGACATGGCGCCAAGAGAGCTCTCCCCCGCGTTACGGGCGAAGACCCGTGTCATCTACCAGTCGGTGCCCCGGATTCCGAGGCGGCCGTCGCTCAAACACCGCTTCGAGGTGGTGGTGAGCGGCCACCTGCGCGCCGAGAAAGACCCTTTCCGGGCGGCCGCCGCAGCGGCCTACTTGCCGGAAAAGAGCCGCATTCACATCGTGCACATGGGCGGCGCGATGAGCGGGGAAATGGAATGCGAAGCGCGGGATTGGATGGCGCGTGAACCCCGCTATCGCTGGCTCGGCAATCTGCCGCACTGGATTGCCCTGCGCAGGCTGGCGCGTGCGCGCCTGATGGTCATCAGTTCCCGCATGGAAGGCGGCGCGAACGTGGTATCCGAGGCGTTGTCTGCCGGCGTGCCGGTGATCGCATCGCGAATCCCGGGAAACATCGGAATGCTTGGCCGCGATTACGCAGGCTTCTATCCGGTCGGCAACGAAAAGGCCCTGGCGCGGCTGCTCTGGCGTGCCGAATCCGACCTGGTCTTCTACCGGCTGCTCGGCGCCCAATGCGCCGCGCGCCGTCATCTCGTGAGTCCGCGACTGGAATCGAGCAAGCTCGCCCAGCTGCTGGCTGAAATTTCCTGACGCTACACGGACCCCGCTGCCGCGACGGCCATATGTGCAAGACCGGGAGCCAGGTTGACCGCCACCGCAAACGGGAAAAAAACACGTATGCGAAGATCAAGGCCATCACCACCCCGACGTAAACCATGACATGCAATTTTCATGGCTCTTCCGTCGTGCGCCCTCGTGCGACCCCGGTCGGCCTCAGCCCGCCTCGGGCGCCCGTGAATCGAGGATCCGCTTCACCGGTGCGAAGCTGCGCCGATGCGCCGGGGATACCCCATGCAAACGCAATGCGGCCAAATGCCCGGCCGTGGGATATCCCTTGTGCGCGTCGAATCCGTACTGCGGATAGCGATTGTGAAGCCTCAGCATTTCCGCATCGCGCGCGACCTTGGCGAGGATCGACGCCGCGGAAATCGCAGCAACACTCGCATCGCCACCGATGACGGCCAGCACGGGATAGTCGATTTCCGGACAATGCACGCCGTCCACCAACACCTGCCGGGGTGCTACCGCAAGCCCGTTTACGGCACGACGCATGGCCAGCAGGCTCGCACGCAGGATATTGGTGGTGTCGATCTCATCCACGCTCGCGCTCGCCACCGACCACGCCACGGCGCGCGCCATGATCTGCGCCGCCAGTGCCTCACGTCTCCCGGGCGAAAGCTTTTTCGAATCGGCCAGTCCATCGATGGCGTCGTCGCCGAGAATGACCGCCGCAGCATACACCGGCCCTGCCAGCGGTCCGCGACCTGCTTCGTCGACACCACAGGTCCGGACTCCTTCACTCATGCCGCGCCTCCGCCCAGCGTGGAACGTACCGCCTCGACCACCTTCTGAGCGGTGTTCTGCCTGAGTTCCGAGAGTATCCGACCGAACCGTGCTTCGAGCCGCTCGCGCTGCGCGTCGTCAAACAGGAGGTTCAATATTGCGTGGGCAAGATTATCCGGCGTGGCCTGCTGTTGCAGCAGCTCCGGAACGATGAATTCGCCCGCGAGGATGTTAGGCAGGCCGGCATATGGCTGGTAGCGAAGTCTGTTCATGATCCACCACGAGATGCGCGGCATCCGGTACGTAATCACCATCGGTCGTTTGAGCAACGCCGCCTCGAGGGTGGCGGTACCGGAGGCGACAAGGACGACGTCAGCGGCAGCCATGGCCTCGTGGGCCCGGCCCCGCAGAACCGTGACAGCGGGTTTTTCGCCGCGGACCCGGTCAAGGGCTGCCTCGAAAAGCTCCTGCGTTTCACGATTCACGAGCGGCGCAACGAATCTCGTGCCTGGAACGGCCTCCGCAACCTTGCGCGCTGCAGCGAGAAAAAGATCGGCCATCTGCTCCAGCTCGCTGACCCTGCTGCCGGGAAGCAGCGCCACCACGCGTGCGCCGGCCGGCAGATGCAGCCGCTCCCTGATCGCCTGCCTGCCCGGGAAATCCCACAAGATGTCGGCCAGGGGATGCCCGACGTAGGCGACCGGCACCTGTGCCTCCTGGTAAAGACGCGCCTCGAAGGGAAACAAGGTGAGCATCTTGCTCACCGCGCGCTTGATCTCGCGAATGCGCCGCCCGCGCCATGCCCAGATTGCGGGGCTCACGTAGTGAACGGTCGGAATTCCTGCGTCCTTCAACCTGCGTTCGAGGTCCAGATTGAAATCGGGGGCATCGATGCCGATGAAGCATGCCGGGCGTTCTCGAAGAAAATGCCGTGCGAGCCGGCGTCGGATGCCTGTGATCTCGAAATAGTGGCGGAGGACTTCAACGTAGCCGCGCACTGCGAGTCTTTCCATGGGAAACAGGACCTGCATGCCCGCTGCCCGCATTTCCGGACCCCCGATGCCTGCGAAACTCACGTGGGGCATATGCGCAACCAGTGACCGCATCAGGTGCGCACCCAGCAGGTCTCCTGACGCCTCTCCTGCGACGATTCCGATCGTTATCGTCGCAGCTGACCTCTCGCTCATGGTTACCGGATGATGCCGCGCGTCGAAACGGCAAGGAAATCAAGCAGCGCGCGGATCTCGGGGCACGTCACGAGTTGACGCTCGAGTTCCTGTTTCGCCTGCATGAGGGTCAAGCCGGACTTATAAAGAGTCTTGTAGGCACGCCTCAGTTTCGTGACGGTGCCGGCCGCAAACCCGCGCCGCCTGAGTCCCTCAGCATTGAGTCCGTATGGCCTGGCCGAATTTCCGGACGCGGTTACATAGGGGGGTATGTCCTGAAGCACGATCGAGCCCATCCCGGTAATGCTGTGCGCTCCGATGCGACAGAACTGATGCACCACGGTGAAGCCCCCGAGTATCACGTGGTCCCCGACGTGCACGTGGCCGGCAAGCTGAGCGTTATTGGCGAAAACCGTGTGATTGCCGACCTGGCAGTCGTGCGCCAGGTGGACGTACGCCATGATCCAGTTGTCGTCCCCGACTCTCGTGACTCCGGCATCCTGCGCCGTACCACGGTTGAAAGTGCAGAACTCGCGTATGGTGTTGTTGTCGCCGATTTCGAGGCGCGTCTGCTCGCCGGCATACTTCTTGTCCTGCGGCGCTTCTCCCAAAGAAACGAACTGGTAGATTCGGTTGTTGGCCCCGATACGGGTGTGCCCGTTGATCACCGCATGGGATCCGACGCGGCAGCCGGGGCCGATTTCGACGTCCGGGCCAACGATTGCATAGGGACCGATTTGCACATCCGGCGCAATCCTGGCGCCGGGATCGACGATCGCGGTAGCATGAACTTTCACTCTGGCCCCGCGATCCTCGTATGGGGACGGCCGCCGGCCCACGCTCAGTCTTTCGCGCCATTGAGGGAGCGAACCGTGCACATGAGTTCCGCCTCGGCAACGAGGCTGTCGCCAACCCTCGCCTCGGCCCAGAACTTCCAGATGCCGCGTATGTATCGCTGCAGCGCGACCTCGAGCTGCAACGTGTCGCCCGCCGTCACCGGTTTCTTGAATCGTGCCCGGTCGATTCCCGCAAAGTAGTACACCGACTGGTCATCCCCCCGCGCCCCGATGGTCTTGAACGAGAGGATCGCGGCGGCCTGCGCCAGCGCTTCGATGATGAGCACGCCCGGCATGACCGGGTGATGGGGAAAGTGCCCCGCGAAAAACGGCTCATTTATCGTCACGTTCTTGATGGCCACGAGTTTCTTCCCCGACTCGCAGGACAATACCCTGTCGATCAGCAGAAACGGATAGCGATGGGGCAGATAATGGAGGATCTCGTGTATGTCCATGCTATTCAAGATTTGCTCCTTTCCAGAGCCGCGAGTTTCCGTTCGAGCGTGCGAACGCGAGCTGCCAGTTCGTCGAGGCGACGCAGTTGGGCGGCATTCCGGCGCCACTCCCGGTTGGCGTCGAAGGGGTATGCTCCGGTATAGGTCCCGGGTTTCTCGATCGATTTCGTGATCAATGTGTGCGCCGAAATCTCGACGTGATCCGCTATGACGATATGCCCGGCGATCCCTGATGCCCCACCGATCCGGCAATGACGGCCGACCTTCGCGCTGCCCGCAATTCCGGCACAGGCCGCGATGGCGGTATGGGCGCCCACGCGGACGTTATGTGCGATCTGGATCTGATTGTCGAGTTTTACCCCTTCCTCGATGACGGTATCGTCGATCGCGCCGCGGTCTATCGTGGTATTGGCGCCGACCTCGACGTTATCGCCGATCACCACCCGGCCGATTTGCGGGATCTTGATCCATTCCCCTTCCCCCATCGCGAGGCCGAAACCATCAGCGCCGATGATCACGCCGGAATGCAGGATCACCCGCTCGCCGATCACGCAGTCATGGTAAATCGTTACGTTGGCGTGGAGCAGCACCCCTTTCCCAAGCACCACATTGTCACCGATCATGCATCCGGGTCCGACCGCACAGCCCGGCCCGATTCTCGCGTTTCGGCCCACCGCCGAAAGCGGCCCGATCTCCGCGTCTTCCGCGATGCGGGCCGTAGCATCGGTCACGGCTGTTTCATGAATGCCGGGAACGGGCTGACGCGGGGGATTCAGCAGATCGGAGACACGCGCGAAATAGGCGTACGGATTATCGCACGCAATCCTCGGCAGATCGGTGGCATCACGCATCGACGCAGCCAGGATGACCGCACCGGCGCGCGTTGTCCTGGCCTGTGGCAGGTATCGCTCGTTCGCGAGGAATGCGATCGTGCCCGGCTGCCCCTTCTCAAGCGTGGCAACCTGCCCGACCGCGGTGCCGGAGTCGCCGATAACCTCCCCGCCGAAGCGCTCCACGATTTCTCGCAGGGTGTAGGACTTGGACTCGCTGCGCTTCATGAGCAAATAAAAGTGGCACGCACCGGTTGCAACGGTCGTGCGGGAGGCGGCGCCGCGGCACCGGGATTACGCGCCGCGCGCCACGCCTATTTTCCCTCTGCCAGCGCCTTCAGGACCCGGTCCGTGATGTCGATGCGCGGGCTGCGGTAGACGGCTTCCTGCACGATGAGGTCGAATTTTTCGGCCTCCGCGATCTGCTTGATGACACGATTGGCGCGCTCGAAAAGCGCCGCCAGCTCCTGATTGCGGCGCAGGTTGAGGTCCTCGCGGTACTCACGCTGCATGCGCTGGAAATCGAGGCTCATCCGGGCAAGCTCCTGTTCCTTGCTGCGCCGTTCGCTTTCGCTCATGGTCATCGCTTCCTTCTCGAGCTGCCCCTGCAGAGACTTGATCTGGCCTTCCCTGCGCTGAAGTTCCTGTGCCCGCGGCGCGAACTCCTTTTCCAGCTGCTTGCTTGCCCGCTCGGCGGGCACCGACTCGCGATTGATGCGTTCGGCGTCGACGAATCCGATTTTCAGATCCGCCGCCTCGACTGCCGCGATGCCGATCGACAGCGCCAAGGCAGCCAGAGTCGAGTAACAGTGCCTCAATGTAATCTCCTTGCGATTAACCGGTCGCCGTGCGCCCGGCCCGACGGGGCCACGGCGCGCCGGACTAAAATACCCCGCCGATCGTAAACTGGAACGGCTGTTTCCTGTCTCCCGGTTCGTCCGCGATAGGCAGCGCGACGCTGATCTTGAGCGGACCCAGGGGTGATACCCACAATACGCCCACCCCGGTCGAATAACGGAACTCACCCGGGCTGTACGTATCGCCTACCATTCCCGCATCCACGAAGGCGCTCATCCTGACCGACCGGTCCTTTTCCAGCCCGGGGAACGGAAATAATAGCTCAGCGTTGCCGACAAGCCTACGGCTGCCCCCGCGCGGGTCACCGTTGGAGTCTTTCGGGCCTACTGTGAACGCCTTGTATCCGCGAACCGAACTCACGCCGCCGGCAAAGAAGTTTCTGAAGAACGGGAGCGGTTTTCCGCCGTAGCCGTCGCCGTATCCGATTTCGCCGTTCACCATCACCGTATACTGGCGCGTCACCGGGAAATAGCGCTGATACTGGTATGAAGCCTTGTAGTATTTGAGCGTGCCGCCGGGCAGGCCGATTTCCGTATGCGCCTTGTGCAGCGTCCCTGAAGTCGGATAGATAAGGCTGTCGCGTCCGTCACGCGCCCACCCTATCGAGCCCAGCAGCGTCTGGTTCTGGTCGCCGAAGGTCGCGACGTAATCCTTGTAGAGCAGCGGACTTTCCGGGAAGGTCGTGATCTTCGTGTCCTCGTAGCCCAGCCCGTAATTGACGGTGTCGATTTCGGAAATCGGCACCCCCAGACGGATGGTGCCGCCGACGGTCTTGGTCTGATAGAAACCGAGGCCGCTTCCCACTGCGTCGACCTCGCGCAGATAGACGTCGAATCCCTGGCTTACCCCGTCAACCGTGAAGTACGGGTCGGTGTAGGACAACGCGTAAGTGGTGTTTATCTTGCTGCTGTTTATCTGGGCCGAGACGTGCTTGCCGGATCCGAAGATGTTCTGCTGCGCCACGGAGCCCGACAGGATCACGCCGTCGCCGCTGCCGAAACCGGCGCCGAGGAGAACAACGCCGGTCGGTTTTTCGACGACCGACACGTTGACATCCACCTGGTCGGTCGCGCCCGGGACTGCGGGCGTCTCGATGTTGACTTCGGTAAAGTAGCCGAGTTTGTCGATGCGCCGGCGCGACAAATTGACTTTATCGCCGGAGAACCACGCCCCCTCGAGCTGGCGCATCTCGCGCCGGATCACTTCATCCCGCGTGCGGTTGTTGCCCGCAATGTTGATGCGCCGCACGTAGACGCGACGGCCCGGATCGATGAAGAAGGTGAACGCGACCTGCCGTTTCTGTTTGTCCGTTTCCGGAATCGCGTTGACGTTCGCAAACGCGTATCCGTCGTTCCCGAGCCGGTCGCCGATCAGCTTGGTCGACTCGGTCAGGAGCGCCCGGGAAAATGTGTCCCCGGGCTTGACCTTGATGAGCTTGCGCACTTCCTCTTCCGGAATGAGTTTCTCGCCCGCCACCTTGATGTCGGAAACAGCGTACTTCGGCCCTTCCGTGATACTGATCGTGATATAGATGTCCTTCTTGTCCGGCGTGATCGAGACCTGGGTGGAATCGATGCTGAACTCGAGATGGCCGCGGTCCAGGTAATGCGACCGCAGGGTTTCCAGATCGGCCGAAAGCTTCTGGCGCGAGTATTGATCGTGCTTGCTGAACCAGGTCAGCAACCCCGGCGTGCGCAGCACGAACAGCCCCAGCAATTCGCTTTCCCGAAACGCGCTGGCGCCGATGATGCTGATCTGCCTGATCTTGGAGACCTCGCCTTCCTCGATGCTGAAATTGACCGCCACGCGGTTGCGCTCGAGCGGCGTCACCGTCGTGCTTACGTTCACGGAGTACATGCCGCGGCTCAGATACTGCCGCTTGAGTTCCTGCTCCGCGCGATCCAGCAGGCCTTTGTCGAATATGCGTCCTTCGGCGAGTCCGATCTGGCGCAGGGCTTTGAGCACCTGTTCCTTGTCGAACTCCCGCATCCCCGCGAAATCGATCTGGGCGACGGAAGGCCGTTCCTGCACGACCACGACCAAAACGCCGTTTTCGACCTCGAGGGCCACGTCCCTGAAGAAGCCGGTCGCAAACAACGCGCGTATCGCCTGCGCCGCCTTTTCGTCGGTCATGGTATCGCCCACCTTCACCGGCAGATAGCTGAACACGGTGCCGGCTTCGGTGCGCTGTATGCCCTCGACCCGGATATCCTTGATGACGAACGGCTCGATCGCCTCAGCCGGGATCGCAGACAGGGTCAGCACCAACAGGATCAGGCGAATAAAACGCATCAATCAGCCGCTTATCAGACGGTTTATGTCGTTATAAAGCGCAAACGCCATCAAAATGAAAAGCAGCGCCATGCCGATGTGCTGGCCAATCTCCATGGCCCGATCCGACACTGGGCTGCCCTTGAAAATTTCGAGCATATAATACATTAAATGCCCGCCATCCAATAAGGGTATCGGCAGCAGATTGAGCACGCCGAGACTGATGCTTATCAGCGCGAGGAAAAGCAGGTAGGAAATCCATCCGCTTTGCGCCGTTTGTCCGGCGTAATCCGCGATCGTGATAGGCCCGCTCAAATTCTTCAGCGAGACGTCCCCGACGATCATCTTGCCCAGCATTTTCAGGCTGAAGACCGACGTGTCCCAGGTCTTGTGCAACGCCTTGCCCAGGCTTTCCAGCGGACCGTACCGCACTTCGGTCACAAGTCCTGCCATCATGCCCCGGTCGATCAGAGGCGCTGCGCCGATCTTGCCCACCGTCTGTCCGTTTTCGGCGGTTGCAACGGGAGTGATCGCCATCGCGGGCAGCAGCACCCCGGCGCGCTTCACTTCGAACACCAGCGTTTGATCCGGATGGCTGCGTACCATGCTGACCATTTGGTCCCAGCTCGTGACAGGCTGGTTGTTGATCATGGCGATTTCGTCCCCGGCCTTGAGTCCGGCCCGCTCGGCCGCGCCGCCGTTGAGAACACTTCCGATCACGGGCTTGAGCGCCGGACGGTAATGGACGAAACCGAGGACCTTGAGAAAATCGCTGTCCAGGTCGCTGGCGCTCAATGCGGACATGTCGAGCGTGCGCCTGCTGATGGCGCCCTTGTCGTTGCGCACCTCAATCGGGGTCTTCGCCTTGCGAACCGCGTGTTGCAGCAGCATCCAGCGCGCATCCTGCCAGGTCGCTACCGGCTCGTCGCCGATTTTCACGATGAGTTCGCCCGTCGCAAAACCCGCGCTCGCGGCAGGCGTGCCCGATGCCACGGGGCCGAGCACGGGCTTGGTGCCGGGCACGCCGTGCACGAAAAGAACCCAGTAAAAGAAGATCGCCAGGATGAAATTCGCTGCAGGGCCCGCGACGACGATCGCCAGGCGCCGATAGACCGACTGGCGATTGAAGGCCCGCGGAAGATCCTCCTCTGCCACCTGCCCCTCGCGCTCGTCGACCATCTTGACGTAGCCCCCGAGGGGGAACGCCGCGATCACCCACTCGGTGCGGTCTCCGCCAAACCGTCCGCGCCACAATGGCCGGCCAAATCCGACCGAAAACCGCAGCACCTTGACATTGCAGAGGCGCGCTACGAGATAGTGGCCAAGCTCGTGGACCACGATCAGGCAACCCAGGGCGGCAGCGAAGGCCGCTACGGTGATCAAGAAGTTCATTCAGCGGCACTCACGAGGTCATCCGCGGCGCGCAACCCGCGCGCGCGACGTCCGCGCCTTGTTTCTGCAACGCGTTCAACCACTGCGTAGCGCGCGCACGGGCCTCCCGATCGGCTTCAAGAACGTCGTCAAGACGAACCAACGGTCGCGCCGGAAACTGTTCCAGCACGGCCTCGATCAACCGGGGGATCTGCGTGAATTTCAATCTGCCGGCAAGGAAATTCTCGACCGCGATTTCGTTAGCCGCGTTCAGGACCGCAGGCGCGCTGCCCCCGGCGACCAGCGCGGAATAAGCCAGCCGCAGGCAGGGGAAGCGCTGAAGATCGGGACGCTCGAAGTGCAGGGCGCCGACACGCGCGAGATCCAGGAATTCCACGCCCGCCGCGATGCGTTCAGGGTAACCCAGCGCGAACGCGATCGGTGTCCGCATATCGGGGTTACCGAGCTGGGCGATCACGGATCCGTCGACGTATTCGACCAATGAATGAACGATGCTTTCCGGATGAATGACGACCTCGATCCGCGTTTCGCCGGCCCCGAACAGCCAGCGTGCCTCGATCACTTCCAGTCCCTTGTTCATCATCGTCGCCGAGTCCACGGAGATCTTGCGCCCCATGACCCAATTGGGATGGGCGCACGCCTGCTCGGCAGTGACGTGTTCGAGCCGATGCAGCGGCGTCTTCCGGAATGGTCCCCCGGAAGCAGTCAGCAGAACGCGCCGCACGCCCGCGCGATCGAGCCCGGTCCCGCATCCCCGCGGCAGAGACTGGAAGATCGCGTTGTGTTCGCTGTCGATCGGCAGCAGCATCGCACCGCCTTCCCGCACCGCTTCCACCAGAATTGCACCCGCGGTGACCAGCGCCTCCTTGTTGGCCAGCAGCACTTTCTTCCCGGCGCGCGCGGCCGCCAATGTTGGACGCAGCCCGGCGATGCCGACGATCGCGGCCATCACCGTATCGACCTGCGGCAGGCTCGCGGCCTGCTCCAGCGCTTCCACGCCCTGCAATACCCTGCACTCCTGTCCGGCTTTCCTGAGACGCCGATCGAGGTCCGCGGCGGCCTGGGGCTCCAGCATCACTGCAATTTCCGGCTGGAATCTCAGGCATTGCTCGAACAGGAGATCGGTCCGATTCCGCGCCGTGAGCGCCGCGATCCTGAACTTGCCGGGGTGCCGCGCGACCACGTCCAGCGTGTTGACGCCGACGCTGCCGGTCGCGCCGAGTACGGTAAGCGTGCGCGCACCATCCATCATCAGCCAATCCCGTGAAATCCCGTGTCAGACAAGATCAGGGCGGCAAGCGGCATGCTCGACGTCAGTCCGTCGATCCGGTCGAGTATGCCACCGTGTCCCGGCAGCAGATTCCCGCTGTCCTTGACACCCGCCTGCCGCTTGATCCAGGACTCAAACAGATCACCCTCTATACTCATGACAGTTATGACCGAAAACACCACTGCACCGTCCAATCCGGCCGGCAGCGGCAGCCGGGAGCCGAACGCGCCCCAGAGGACAACATAATACATCGCAACCGCCGCGCACGCGCCGGCGACCCCCTCCCAGGTCTTGCCAGGGCTGATCGTGGGCGCCAGCCGATGGCGGCCGAGCCTCCGCCCGACCACAAACGCCGCGCTGTCCGCAATCCAGACGACGCCCATGAGAAGCAGAAGTCGCATCGGATCCGCTTGCAGCAGGGTCATCGCGAGCCATGCCGGCAGGAGCACCACGCCTCCCGCCATGGCCATGAACAGCGAATTTCTTACGCGCCACTTTCGAATGAGCCAAAGCGGCGCGAACGACAACCAGAACGCCGCGGAAAGTGCAAACATCGAAAGCACCAACACCGATCCCCGATTCGTGAAATCCGTGCCGTGCGCCGGGACCTGCAGCAGCAAGACGCCGCAAAGGATTACGATGCCCGCGAAAAGCAACCGCCCGGCGCGACCGTATCCGGCGAGTCCGCCCCACTCAAGACTCGCGACGAACAAGCCGGCCAGAAGAAAGATGCCCCAATACAAATTGGGCATCCAGAAAAGCCCGCCGACGAACAAGGGCAGCAGTATGGCGACGGTGGCCAGGCGCGCTGTAAGCATCTGCAGGATGCGGATCGGGGCTGCAACTCGCCGCGGGCCGCGTCAGCCCGCCTGGCGGCGTTGATTCGCCAGTTCGGCCACCTGCGGCAACTGCTCGCTCGTGCGCCCGAAACGGCGCTCGCGCTGCTGGTAGGAAATGATCGCCCGCTCCAGCGCCACGCTGTCGAAATCCGGCCACAGGGTATCGGTGAAATAGAGTTCCGCGTAAGCGAGTTGCCACAGCACGAAGTTGCTGACACGCTTCTCCCCCCCGGTGCGGATGAAAAGATCGGGTTCCGGGGCGTAGCTCAACGCAAGGTAGGGAGTCAGATCACTTTCGCTGAAGCCGGCGGCAAGTTCCGGGCGTTCCTGCAGCATGCGGTTCGTCGCCTGCACGATGTCCCAGCGTCCACCGTAGTTGGCGGCCACGGTAAGCGTTAATTTATCGTTGTTCCGGGTCAACTCCTCCGCCGCATGAATCAGGCTCGCGAGCTTTGGCTCGAAGCGCGACAAATCGCCGATCACCCGGAAACGCACGCCGTTTTCATGCAGCTTGCTCACTTCCTGTTCCAGGGCGATCACGAACAGCCGCATGAGAAAGGAGACCTCATCGGCCGGCCGGCGCCAGTTCTCGCTGCTGAATGCGAACAGCGTCAGATACCTGACGCCGCATGCGGCGCACCCCCGCACGATGTTGCGAACCGCCTCCACGCCGCGCTTGTGGCCTGCCATGCGCGGCAGGAAACGCTGCTTCGCCCAGCGGCCGTTGCCATCCATGATGATGGCGATATGCCGCGGTATCGGCGCAGTTTCCGGAATTTTCTCGGTTGAGCTCGTAAACATCCTGGGGCCTAGATCGCCATCAGATCGGCTTCCTTGACCTGAAGCATCTTGTCCACCTCGGCGATGTGACGGTCGGTGAGTTTCTGAATGTCGTCCTGGGCACGGCGCTCCTCGTCCTCGGCCACCTTTTTCTGCTTCAGAAGCTCCTTCAAATGGTGTATCGCGTCGCGCCGCACGTTACGAACCGCAACCCGTGCGTTCTCGCCCTCGGTGCGAACGACCTTGATCAACTCCTTGCGCCGCTCTTCGGTCAGGGCCGGCATGGGAACACGCACGATGTCGCCTTGGGTCGCGGGATTGAGCCCCAGATCCGAATCGCGAATCGCTTTCTCGACGGCTCCCGTCATTTTCTTCTCCCAGGGGGTGACGCCGATTGTACGCGCATCGATCAAAGTCACGTTGGCAACCTGGGGAACCGGCGTCGGAGTGCCGTAGTAATCGACCGTGATATGATCGAGCAGTCCCGTGTGGGCGCGTCCGGTACGTATCTTGGCCAGATCGTGCTTGAGCGCTTCCAGTGTTTTCTTCATTTTCTGCTCGGCGGTTTTCTTCACCTCGGCAATCATCATCCACCTCCGTCTTATACGTGAACCATCGTCCCTTCGTCCTCGCCCAGAACGACGCGCTTGAGCGCCTTCGGCTTGAAAATGCTGAAAACGTTGACCGGCAGCTTCTGATCGCGGCAAAGCGTGAGCGCGGTCGCATCCATCACCTTCAGGTTCTTTACGATCGCTTCGTCAAAGGTCAGGCTCTTGTAGCGCATCGCATCCGGATGGGTCATCGGGTCATCAGTGTATACCCCATCCACCTTGGTCGCCTTGAGCACGAGATTCACGTTCATCTCCATCCCGCGGAGCGCTGCGGCCGTATCCGTGGTAAAGAACGGATTGCCGGTGCCAGCGGCAAAGATCACGACCTTGCCCTCCTCCAGGTAGCGCATGGCCTTGCCGCGGATGTAAGGTTCCACGACCTGCTCGATATTCAGCGCGGACTGGACGCGGCTCACCAGGCTGACGCGGCGCATCGCGTCCTGCAGCGCCAGCGCGTTCATGACGGTGGCGAGCATGCCCATATAGTCCGCCGTGGCGCGGTCCATGTGCGCAGCGGCCGGCGCAATGCCGCGAAAGATGTTCCCCCCGCCGATTACGACCGCCACTTCAACGCCCAGATTCACGACCTCGGCGATTTCGTCCACGATGCGCTCGATCGTCGCGCGGTTGATGCCGTAGCTGTCCTCACCCAGCAGTGCCTCGCCACTGAGCTTGAGCAGGATGCGCTTGTGGGCGGGAGTTTCTGGCATTTCGGTATCTTTCAGTGGGCCGCTAACCGCCGATTCACGAAAGTGGAGAAGTCCGACGCTCTTCCTGGTGTCTTGCTTGCCCGACCTGCGCCATCACTTCGGCGGCGAAATCGTCCTTTTTCCTGTTGAGTCCTTCGCCCACGACATAAAGCACGAAAGCGGCGACCGAGGCCCCCGCGGATTTCAGCAACTGTTCCACGGTCCGCTTGTCGTCCTTCACGAAAGGCTGGCCGAGAAGCGTTACTTCCCTGAGAAATTTCTGCACCGCGCCGTCCACCATCTTCTCGACGATATTGGCCGGCTTCCCCGATTCCGCCGCCTTGGCTACCGCGATATCGCGTTCTCTCTGGACGACCGACACCGGAACTTCGTCCTTGGAGAGCGCGACGGGCTTGCTTGCGGCAATATGCATCGCGAGATCCTTGGCCAGCGCCTGGTCGCCGCCGACCACGTCGACGATGACGCCGATCTTCGCTCCGCCATGAACGTAGCTTACAAGTCCTCCCTTTGCCGCGATTCGCGCAAGGCGGCGCACCGCGATGTTCTCGCCGATCCTGCCCACGAGTCCCTTGCGCACCTCCTCGACCGATGCATCTTCGAGCTTGACCGCTGAAAGCGCCGCCAGGTCAGCCGGTTTCTCCAGCGCCACGAGTTTCGCCAACGCGCCCGCAAACGCGATGAACTCCCGGTTCTTCGCGACAAAGTCCGTCTCGCAGTTCACTTCCACGATGGCCCCGATCTTGGAGTCATCCGAAATATACGTGGCCACGATTCCCTCAGCCGTCACGCGCGAGGCCGCCTTGCTCGCCTTGCTGCCGAGCTTGATGCGCAGAATTTCCTCCGCCTTGGCCATCTCGCCGCCGGCCTCGGCGAGAGCTTTCTTGCATTCCATCATCGGCGCGTCAGTCTTTTCGCGCAATTCCCGTACCATGCCTGCGGTGATTTCCGCCATTCCGTGCTCCACTGGTTAAAAAAAAGGGGCTCTCGCCCCTCACAGCGACTCGATCAACCGCTATGCATCCGCGTCTTCGGTCTCGTCGACTTCGACGAATTCATCAGCGCCGCGCACGATTTCCTTGATGCTGTCGCTGCGTCCCTCGAGGATCGCATCGGCGACTCCCCGCGCGTAGAGACGGATCGCGCGGCTGGAATCATCGTTACCCGGAATGACGTAATCGATGCCCTCGGGCGAGTGGTTGGTGTCCACCACCCCGATCATGGGGATTCCGAGTTTGCGCGCTTCGGACACCGCTCCTTTCTGGTAGCCCACGTCGATCACAAACATCGCGTCGGGCAAGCCGTTCATGTCCTTGATTCCGCCGAGACTGCGTTCGAGCTTCGCGATCTCGCGCTGGTAATGGAGAGCCTCCTTCTTGGCGAGTTTTTCGATCGATCCATCCTGAACCATCGCCTCCATGTCCTTCAGTCTCTTGATGGACTGCTTCACGGTCTTGTAGTTGGTCAGCATGCCGCCCAGCCAACGATGGTCCACGAACGGCGCCCCGCAGCGCTGCGCCTCCTCCCTGATGATCTCGCGGGCCTGGCGCTTGGTTCCGACGAATAAAATCGTGCCCTTGTTGGCGGAAAGTTGGCGCACGAACTTCAATGCCTCCTGGTACATCAGGAGGGTCTTTTCGAGGTTAATGATATGAATCTTGTTGCGATGCCCGAAAATGTAGGAAGCCATTCCGGGGTTCCAGTACCGCGTCTGGTGCCCAAAATGAACCCCCGCTTCGAGCATCTCACGCATTGTGGCTGACATTTTCACTCCTGTAGGGTTGAGCCTCCACCCGCCATTTACACCTGCCGCACCTGCAGCAGGCACCCAAGTTTAAAGCGGGTGTGCGATTCGGCCGCTTTCCACGCCCCGGGGAGGGAACGGGCAAAATGACCTAACTTTTTATTTTAACACGCTAAAACCCTCCTCTCAACAGCGGCCGAGTTCCTGGCGTGCTGACCGCCCTCCGCGTACAGCCGCACGCATTCTGGACTACAATCGCGGTTTCTTGAAAAACCAAGCACTTGGCACCACCTCCTCCGGACTGCACGGGATCCGGAACACCTATGGCCGTCAATATAAAGTCCCCCGATGAAATACAGAAGATGCGCACTGCGGGCCGCCTTGCCGCCGAAGTGCTGGATTTCATCGAGCCTCATGTCAAGCCCGGCGTTATGACCGGCGACCTTGACCGATTGTGCCACGATTACATGGTCGGACATCAGCGCACCACGCCGGCACCCCTTAATTATGCACCGCCCGGCTATCAGCCTTTTCCGAGATCGATCTGCACCTCGGTGAATCACGTGGTGTGTCACGGCGTGCCAGGCGACAAGAAACTCAAGGCCGGGGATATCATCAACATCGATATCACGGTCATCAAGGATGGCTACCACGGGGATACCAGCCGCATGTTTTACGTGGGTCAACCCTCGATTCAGGCAAGGCGGCTGTGTGAAACAACCTGCGAATGCATGTGGCTGGGCATTGCTGCGGTCAGGCCCGGAGCCTGCCTCGGCGACGTCGGATATGCGATCCAGGATCACGCGGAACGCCATGGCTACAGCGTCGTGCGTGAGTTCTGCGGTCATGGAATCGGTACTAAATTCCACGAGGAGCCGCAGGTGCTTCACTACGGGCGCCCCGGAACCGGTCTCATGTTGCAGCCCGGCATGACCTTCACGATCGAGCCCATGATCAACGCCGGAAAACCCGACATCCGCCAACTCGCCGACGGCTGGACTATCGTCACCAAGGATCACAGTCTCTCGGCTCAATGGGAGCACACCGTGCTGGTTACCGCGGACGGGTTCGAAGTGCTGACGCTCTCGGCGGGCGCTCCCGCTGCGCCCGCTCTGGCAAAGCGCCCCGAATGAGCGGACCGGGATTGGGCACCGCCGCGCTGCGGATCCGACCGCTCGCGAATGAGTGGAAACGCTCGCTCGCCGCGGAGCGCGCAGACCTGCGCGCGGCTTTTTTTGCGCAACCCGCTGCCGGAGACCTTTTGCGCCGCCAGCGCATGCTCGTCGACCGCAAGCTGCGGCAGGTGTGGTCAAGCCACGGCCTCTCGTCCCGGCTGGCTCTTCTTGCCGTCGGCGGTTATGGACGCGGCCAGCTGTTTCCCCATTCCGACATCGATCTGCTGATCCTGCTGCCGGCGGCGGTCGACCCGCCCTTGCAGCAGAAGCTGGAATGTTTCGTCGGCCTGTTATGGGATATCGGGCTTGACGTGGGCCATAGCGTTCGCACCATCGCCGAATGCCTCGAGCTGGCAAGCCAGGACGTCACCGTGCAAACCGGTCTGCTCGAAGCGCGGGTGATCACCGGGAACCGGGGTCTGTTTCGCAGGTTCTCGAACGCCATCCGCGATGCGCTCGACCCGGAAGCTTTCTCGCAGGCCAAACAGCTCGAACAGCAGCAGCGGCACGAGCGCTACCAGGAGACCAATCTCGAACCCAACATCAAGGAAAGCACCGGGGGCCTGCGCGACCTGCAGAATATCCTGTGGATTGCGCGCGCCGCGGATATCGGCAAGACCTGGGGCGCGCTGGCGCGCCGCGGCCTCATTACGATGCATGAGGCGCGGGAGATTCAGCGTCACGAACTGTTCCTGCAGACGCTGCGCATCCGCCTGCATTATCTCGCGGGGCGAAGAGAGGACCGCCTGCTCTTCGATCACCAATCGGCGCTCGCCCGACAGTTCAATCTGCACGACGCCCCCCACCGCCTGGCCAGCGAGCAGCTCATGCAGCGCTACTATCGCACCGCCAAGGCGGTGAATCAGCTCAACATCATGCTTCTGCAGAACCTGAAGGCACGCATTTCACCGGGGCGCGACCGGGACTATCACGTCATCAATGCGCGTTTTGGCACGCGCGCCGAGTTGCTGGAGGCATCTGAGGAGCGGTTGTTCGAGCGCGAGCCCAAAGCAATCCTCGAGAGCTTTACGCTGCTGCAGGAACATCACGAGCTGAAGGGCATGAGCGCGATCACGCTGCGCGCGCTCTGGCGTGCCCGGCGACACATCAATCCCGCGTTCCGCCGCGATCCTGCCAATCGGGCGCTTTTCATGCGGACCCTGAGGAGCTCCACCCACGTGGAACGCGCGCTGCGGCGCATGAACCAGTACGGCATCCTGGGACGCTATCTGCCCGCTTTCGGCCGCATCGTCGGTCAGATGCAGCACGACCTCTACCATGTCTACACGGTTGACGAACACATCCTGCGGGTGATCCGTAACCTGCGGCGTTTTTCAATTCCCGAGCTGGCCCACGAGTTTCCTCTGTGCAGCCGGTTGATGAGCGATTTCGCGCGCCCCGAGGTGCTTTACGTCGCCGGCCTGTTCCACGACATCGCAAAAGGGCGCGGCGGGGACCACTCGCGGCTCGGCAAGATCGACGCGCGACGGTTTTGCGAAGCCCACGTCCTGTCACGGGAAGATACGGATCTCGTCGCGTGGCTGGTCGAGCATCACCTCGCCATGTCCCTGACCGCCCAGAAACAGGATCTCTCCGATCCCGATGTCATCCGGGCGTTCGCCGATCTGGCAGGTGATGAACGCAGGCTCGCGGCGCTCTATCTGCTCACGGTCGCCGATATCCGCGGCACCAGCCCGAAAGTGTGGAACGCCTGGAAGGGCAAGCTCCTCGAGGACCTCTTCCACGCCACACGCGGGCTCCTCAAAGGCGGGCAGCCCACTCTCGCGAGCAGCGTGCAGGTGCGCCAGTCCGAGGCGCTCGCCAAACTCCGGCTCTACGCGCTGCCCGAGAAAGCGCATGAAAAACTCTGGAAAGAGCTCGACACCGCGTATTTTCTCCGGCACGACCCGCAGGAAATCGCGTGGCACACGCGCCTGCTCTATTACCGGGTCGATACGCAGAAGCCCGTGATCAAGGCGCGGCTGTCGCCCGCGGGGGAAGGATTGCAGGTCATGGTCTATGTCCCGGACCAGAAGGAGCTGTTCGCGCGTATCTGCAGCTTCTTCGAAAACATGAATTACGACATCTTCGAAGCCAAGATCTATACCACCAGGCACGGGTACGCTCTCGACAGTTTCCAGGTGCACGACCCCCATAACCGGCGACCGCGATACCGGGACCTGATCAGCTATGTCGAATTCGAGCTTGCCGAGCGATTGATTCGCAAAGCGCCGCTTCCGCCGCTCACCAGGCCCCGGCTCAGCCGGCAGTTGCGGCATTTTCCGATCTCCCCCGAAGTCAATATTCAGCCGGACGAGAGGGGAACCTACAAGGTGTTGTCGGTGATCGCGGGCGACCGACCGGGACTGCTGTCCCGCATCGCGCGGGTGTTGACGGCGTATGACATCAACCTGCACACCGCCCGGATCAACACGCTGGGCTCGCGCGCCGAGGACGTATTTCTGATCACCGGCGCGGCGCTCAACGATGCCAAGACCGTCGTCCGATTCGAAAGCGAGCTGCTCGAGCAACTGCGGACGTAAAGCGACTGTGATCGCGGGGTGACGGGCGGACGGATTGCGACCCCGCGTCTCAGTCGTCCGCGACGTCCTGACCCGGAAAAAGCTCTTCCACGAATCCGAAGTCACGCAGATCACGGATGCGCATCGGGTAAAGTATGCCCGTAAGATGGTCGCACTCGTGCTGAACCACGCGCGAGTGAAAGCCGCTCACCGCGCGATCGATCGCGTCGCCGTGCGGATCGAGCCCCCGGTAGCGCAGATTGCGGTAACGGGGCACCAGCCCGCGCATGCCGGGGAGCGACAGACATCCCTCCCACCCGTCCTCCGTCTCTTCCCCGATCGGCGTGAGGATCGGATTGATCAACACCGTGTACGGCACCGGTTCGGCCTCGGGATAGCGTGGATTGTGATCGACCCCGAAAATGACGAGCTGCAACCCGACGCCGATTTGCGGTGCCGCAAGGCCGGCGCCGTTGAGCGCCGCCATCGTATCGCGCATGTCCGCAATCAGTTCATGCAGTTCCGGAGTATCGCAACGCGCGACCGGGCGCGCCGGTTCGAGCAGCCGCGGGTCACCCATTCTCAGCACCGCCCTAATCGCCATCGAGCGTCACCAGGTGATCGAGAATATTGCGCACACGCGCCATGGCATTTTGCGATACGGCAAGGATATCCGTGAGCCGGATCCCGGTGGCGCTCGCACCGCGTCCGGCGGCGTGGTTGACCACCACCGCGATCGCCGCGTAGCAGAGCCCGATTTCACGCGCCAGCGCCGCTTCCGGCATCCCCGTCATGCCGACCATGTCGGCGCCGTCGCGTTCAACCCGGTTGATTTCCGCCGCGGTTTCGAGCCGCGGTCCCTGCGTCGCGGCATAGGTCCCTCCGGCCGCCATGTGCTCGCCGGCCGTTGCCGCGGCCTTGAGCAACCGCCGGCGCAGTTGTTCACAATAAGGAAACGTGAAGTCGATATGCGTGACGCTGCGGTCGGTAGTACTGAAAAAAGTCGACTTGCGGCCGTCCGTGTAATCGATGATCTGATCGGGAACGACCAGGGTTCCGGGCACCAGGTCCGGGCGTATTCCACCGACGGAAGCGACGGACACCACATCGCTCGCTTCTTCGGAGTGCAACGCCCAGGTGTTGGCCCGATAGTTCACTTCGTGAGGCGGAATGGTATGGCCGTAGCCGTGACGCGCCAGAAATATCACCTCGGTATTGCGGATCGTTCCGAAAGTCAACGCTCCTGACGGCTCGCCATATGGCGTGCGCACGACCTTGCGCCGCGTGACCTCCAGGCTCGAGAGCTGAGTGAGACCGCTGCCGCCGATGATGGCTAACATGGCGAACTCACTCTTCGCCGTCCCTGAGTGCGTAGACCTCGGGGAGATTGCGCCAGGCTCCGCCCACATCCATCCCGAACCCGAAGACGTAACGCCTGGGCAGCCTGACGCCGACGAAATCGGCGCTGATCGGCTTGACGCGGCCGATGTCCTTGTCCGCAAAAACCGCGCTGTAGAACGCTTTCACGCCCGCGGCCAGCATCTTGTCGCGAATCTCCGCGAGCGTTTCGCCCTCGTCCAGAATGTCGTCGATGACCAGCACTACCCTTCCGCGCACCTGCGTGCCCGGGCTCACGCGCCAGGTCGTCGCGCCGCCTTGCGTCTTGTCTCCGTAACGCGTGACGTCAAGGTAGTCGAACTCGAGCGGAAATCGCAGAAGCGGCAGCAGATGCCCGGCGAATACCACGCTTCCGCGCATGACCCCCAGGACCAGCGGCATGCGGTCCTTCAGTTGGGCGCTCACTTCCTGCGCGATGCGGGCAACCGCCTCCGACACGGCAACGGCCGAACAGACCCGTTCTGCCGATTCCAGAATGCGCCAGGCCTTGTCTGCGGAAATTGTCACTCAATACGTGAACGTCACGACATTGTCGTCCATCGCCTGCTCGATGACGTAGGCGCCGCCGACCGTCTCTTCGATTTCCGGTATCAGGTCGTTGCCCCAGAGATCGAGCGTCGGCGTGCACACCTTGAAATGCACGCCCGCTTCATGCGCGTCCTTGATGAAATCGTAGACGCTCTTGGGAGAACCTTCCTTGACGTACAGCTTCTCGGCGACTCCCCGCATTGCCAGTTCGCCGGCGCGCGCTGTCAAGATCACTTCAACCTTGTAATCCATCGCCGCGGCAACCGTCGCCTGGAAAAACGGCGCGCCGAGTTCCGCGCCATTCCGCGGGTCAGTATTGACCATCACGATCATCAGCTTGTCAGCCATTGCAGCCTCCTTGTGTGCCCGATGGAATATTAGCACATGGTTATACACCGACGAGTCTGTCTACCGTGGATGCCGCCAGTCCATATTTTTCAGATAGTTGCATAAATCGTTCGCCACTTCCGGGTGTTTCAGCGCATAGGCCAGATTGGCTTTCAGGTATCCGAGCTTACTGCCGCAATCGTAGCGGGTGCCCGCAAACTCGTACGCCAGCACATCCTCCTCGCGAATGAGCGCAGCGATACCGTCGGTCAACTGAATCTCGCCCCCGGCCCCCGGCCTGACTCGCAGCAGATGGTGAAATATCCGGGACGTGAGAATATAGCGGCCCACGACGCCCAGAGTCGAAGGCGCGGCACCGGGGGCGGGCTTTTCGACGATGCCCGTAATACGATGCGGCGCCGCGGACCCGGGATCGATTTTCACGATCCCGTACTGGCGCGTTTCCTTCCGCGGCACGTTGGTGACCGCGACGATCGAGGTCGAGCGCTTCTTGAATACCGCCGCCATCTGCTGTAGTGCGGATGGCTCGCCGTCTATCAGATCATCCGCCAGCACCACGGCGAAAGGATCGTCGCCCACCACGCGCCGTGCGCACAGGATCGCGTGACCCAAACCGAGCGCTTTGGGCTGCCGGATGTAAACGCAAGAGACGCGCCGCGGAATGATGCCGCGTATCATCTGCAGCATCTCCTGGTTGTCGCGCTGCTTCAGCTCGGTTTCCAGTTCGTACGCCGTATCGAAATGGTCCTCTATAGCCCGCTTGTTGCGGCCGGTCACGAAGATCATTTCGGTCATCCCTGCGGCGACGGCTTCCTCAACCGCATACTGGATCAGCGGCTTGTCCACGATCGGCATCATTTCCTTGGGACTCGCCTTCGTCGCGGGCAGGAAACGCGTCCCCATGCCCGCCACCGGAAACACGGCTTTGGTTACTCTTCCCATGGCGCTACCGTACGCTGTCCTTCATCAGCTCCAGCAATCCGCGTTCATCCAGCATCTTGATTCCGAGCTCGACCGCCTTGTCGCGCTTGCTGCCCGGATCGGCACCCACCACGACGTAGTCGGTCTTGGCGGAAACGCCGCCGCTGACGCGACCGCCCCGCGCCTCGATCTCGCGCCGCGCCTCGTCACGTGTCAGGTTGGGCAGCGTGCCGGTCAGCACGAACGTCCTTCCCCTGATCGTGCTCGGCGCCGAATTCGCGCGCATCGAGCGCTCGAGCTCGATCCCCGCCGCGAGCAGCTGTTCGATGACCTCGCGGTTGTGCGGCTGGGTGACGAAGTTTGCGATACTGCGCATGATCTCCGGTCCCACGCCCGGGAGCAACGGCTCTTCCGGTTCCTCGTTTCTGATCCGGCGGCGTGCATTATCCTTCTGGATCTGTTCCTTCGCGGCGATCAGCGCCTCCCACTCGGCGTCCATCAGCGCATGGATGGATCCGAAGTGACGGGAGAGAACTTTGGCCACCTCCTCCCCCACGTGATAAATGCCCAGCGCATGGATGAATCGGGCAAGAGGGCGGCGTTTGCTGTTTTCAATGGCTGCGACCACATTGCCGGCGGATTTTTCCGCCATCCGCTCGAGGCTGGCGAGCGCCGCGACATCGAGCCGGTAAAGATCCGCCGGCGTCCTGACCATGTGCCTGTCAACGAGCTGGTCGACCAGTTTTTCCCCCAGGCCCTCGATGTCCATCGCGCGACGCGACGCGAAATGAAGGATCGCCTGTTTGCGCTGTGCCGCGCAGTGCAGTCCGCCGGTGCAGCGATGGATCGCCTCGCTCTCCACGCGTTCGACCTTGGACCCGCAAACCGGACATTTCGCCGGCATGTCGAATTCACGCGCGCCGCGGGGGCGTTTTTCCGGCACCACGCGCGCGACTTCCGGGATGACATCGCCGGCGCGGCGCACGACGACCACGTCGCCAACACGCACGTCCTTCGCGCGCACCTGGTCGATATTGTGCAACGTCGCGTTGGTCACCGTGACGCCGCCGACGAAAACAGGCCTGAGCCTCGCCACGGGCGTGAGCGCGCCGGTTCTTCCCACCTGCACCTCGATGGCTTCCACCGTCGTCGTAGCCTCTTCGGCGGGATACTTGTGCGCCACCGCAAAGCGCGGGGCACGCGCGACGAATCCCAGTTTTTCCTGGGCTGCCAGGTCGTTGACCTTGTACACCACGCCATCGATGTCGTAAGGCAGCCGCGCCCGCCGTTCGCCGATCTCGTGGTAATAGTCGAGCATTCCCTCGACATCGTGCACGACTTCGCGCTCGCGGCTTACCGGAAAGCGGATCCGCTCGAGGTAATCGAGCAACTCGCTGTGCTTCGTGAAACCGGGCGCACCGGCTGCCGTGCCCACGCCGTAGGCAAAGAAGGTGAGGCGACGCGACGCGGTGACATGCGGATCAAGCTGACGCAGGGAGCCGGCCGCCGCGTTTCGGGGATTCACAAATTCCTTCTCCCCCCTTTTTCGCTGTTCGGCGTTGAGCTGCTCGAATTCCGCCTTGAGCATCAGCACCTCGCCCCGAACCTCGAGCAATGCCGGAGCGCGGCGGCCCGCAATCCTGAGCGGTATTGCCCTCACGGTGCGCAGGTTGGCGGTTACCTCCTCGCCGGTGTAGCCATCGCCGCGCGTCGCGCCCTGGACCAGCATGCCGTCGGCATAGGTCAGACTCACCGCCAGGCCGTCGAATTTCGGCTCGGCGGCGTATTCCGCTTGCCGCAGCCGGAGAGCCTCGCGCACGCGCCTGTCGAACGCCCTGACCTCGTCGGCGTCGAACGCGTTATTGAGCGAGAGCATCGGTGTTCGATGCGTGATCTCGGCGAATTGCGACAGCGGTGCGGCGCCGATCCTCCGCGTCGGGGAGTCCGGCGATACAAGTGCCGGGTACTGCGCCTCGAGTTCCTGAAGCTCGCGGAACAGGCGGTCGTAGTCCGCATCCGGAATCAGCGGGGCATCCAGCACGTAGTAGCGGTAGTTATGGCGCTCGATTTCCTCGCGCAGCTGCCTGGCCCGTTTCGTGATGCCCGCTGGAACGGTCATGCGAAAAGTCGCAACGCTCGAGCGCTGCCCGCGCCGACGCCGTGGGCGTCCATCGCCGCGTAGATTTGAGCCGCCTGCTGCCGGATCCTCGCGATGCCGGTGTCGTCGAGCGCGACGCGGTTGTCGTCGACCAGCTGTCCCCCAAGCGATTGTGCGAGACCGCGGGCGACCTCGAGCATGCGGTCGAGAACATTCGATCCGTCGGCCACGCGAGGCACATCGAGCAGCAGCGTGATGCCGCCGGTGGAGAGGTTCTTGACCTGCTCCGGCAGAAACGGCGCCGGTTCGTGATTGTCGAGCGTAAACAGGGTCTGGCGCTGGGCGTTCCGATAATGGAAGACGCCGTCGGGCTCAAGCTTGAAGCCGGCCGCTTCCGCGAGCATTCGTATCATGCTGCCGGGAAACAATTGGCCGTCCGCCGCGACGACGTTCACGCCGATCGCGACATCGACGTCCGCGCACAGCCGGTCAAGCTCGCGCGCCGCCCTGAGCGCCTCCTGCGTATCGGGACAGGAAGCGCGCGCCCCTGTTTTCTCGGCGAAGCTTCTTGCCGCGTCGCAAAACATGGCGAGCTGTGCCGGGTTGACCGGGCCGGCACGATTGACCAACTGCAACGCCACCATCAACTTCCGGTACCGGTCCCCCGCACCCCGGGCGATGTCTTCCCATGGACCCGATTCCGACGTCGAACCGGCGGCGCGGCAGGGCTTCCCGCAGGCCCCTATTCTGCTTAACAGTTCATCGACAATCTGCCCCGGAAAGGGGGTATCGCCGTCCAGCGTGACGACGTAATCGATCGTGGAATCGAACTCCGCGGCCGCCGGCCCGACGCGGTAGCGCACCTCATGCCGCACCTCCGCCGATGAAGATGCAGCGGCCGGCGCTCCAGCGGTCTGCTGAATCTGGGGTTCCACCCGCTCGGCGGTCCCGCGCCCCGCCTTCAGGAGCACGTCATCGCGTTCCTTGTCGAACGCTTTCCCGATAGAACGGCGAAACCTGCGCTCCTGCAGCCGATTGAACAGATAAACCCCGCCGACGACGACGGCGCCGATGATCAGCAGGCTGATCTGCAAATCGCTCATGACGGAGCCCTCCTTCAGGCGGCCGCTTCTTCGGTCAGCTTCATCGCCTCTTCGATATCGACCGCCACTACCCGTGATACCCCCGGCTCCTGCATCGTGATGCCGAGCAGTTGGTTGGCAATCTCCATGGTGATCTTGTTGTGACTGATGAACAGGAACTGGGAATGCCCGGACATCTTCATCACCAGTTCGCAGAACCGCTCGGTGTTGTGATCGTCCAGCGGCGCGTCGACCTCATCGAGCAGACAGAACGGCGCGGGATTGAGCTGAAACATCGAGAACACCAGCGCCAGCGCGGTGAGCGCCTTCTCGCCTCCGGAAAGCAGATGAATGGAAGTGTTCTTTTTGCCCGGCGGCTGGGCGATCACCTGCACGCCGCTGTCCAGGATCTCCTCCCCGGTCAGCACCAGCTTCGCGAAACCGCCCCCGAACAGCGCCGGGAACAGCTCGCCGAAATGCCGGTTTACATCATCGAATGTCTGTTGCAGGCGCTCGCGCGTCTCGCGGTCAATGCGACGGATCGCATCCTCGAGGGTAGCCATCGCCTCGGTGAGATCCCGCGACTGGGCGTCCAGATAGTTCTTGCGCTCCTGTCCCGCCTGCAATTCCTCGAGTGCGGCGAGATTGACGGCCCCCAGTGCCTCGATCTCGTCGCCGAGCCGGTTGATCTCGTTTTGCAGCGCACCCGAGCGCATGCCCTTTTCCAGGGATGCCTTCAGTTCCTCCTCGCGTGCGCCAGCCTCGGCGAGCTGGCGGGCGAACTGCTCTTCGGTGAGACGCGCCTCCTGTTCGCGGAGCCTGATTTCGGCGATGCGGTCGCGCAGCGGACCGAGTTTCTGTTCGCAAGTCAGCCGCTCCTGCTCCACCTCCCTCAGGCGCGATTCCATTCCTTCCAGCGCATCGCGCGCCCGGGCAAGCGCCTGTTCGCACCCCAGCCGGCGCGCCAACGCTTCCTGCAGTTGCGTCTGCCACGGCTTCTCGTCGTAGCCGGCGAGTTCCCCCCGATGTGCCTCAAGGCTGATTTTCAGGTTCGAAATGCTCTCATAAAATACTTTAATTGAGTTTTGTATCTCGCTGATTTTTAACTCTGATGTTCTCAATCTGAACGACGCCTCCTGGTATTCGCGTTGCGCCTTTTGCAGCGCCTCGCGCTGCAGACTGAGGACGGATTCAGCGCGGCGATACAAGTCATTTGCCATATCGAGCTGGACCCTGAAGTCCCTCGCTTCGGCCTCAAGCGCCGAGCGATTCACCTGTGACACGCGCTGCTGTCCGGTCTCGGACCCGATTTGCTCCGCAATTTCGCGCAACTCCGCGGTGATCTGGTCACCGCGCTGGGTCAGCCGCTGTGCCTGCTCGGACAAGCGCAAGGCTTCCATCTGCAGACCATGATGATTGCGCTGGGTCTCATCCACCATTTGGCGCAATGCGCTCAGTTCAGACTTGAGCGCCTCGATGTCCGCCTCGCGAGCCGCGACCGACGCCCTGTGGTTCGCGGACACCGCCTGCCCGGCGCCAATCGCGCCCTGCAGCTGCTCGATTTCGCGCTGCCGGGACAGCACGCCGTGCAATTCGGAGTCGGGCGCATGGAAGCTGACGCTGTAGCGGGTGAAAACATGGCCCTCCCGCGACACGAGAATCGCCCCCTCCGGCAGCCGGTCACGCATTTCGAGTCCCGCGACCGCATCACCGACGACATATACGTCGTGGAGCCATTCGGCGAGCACCGCGTGCAGCCGGCTGTCACGGCAGGTGACATAGCGTATGAGCGGCTCGCTCCACGCCCCGGCATCGCGATTGCCGGCGGGCGCTTCGGCGCTGGCGTCGATCACCGTCATTTTCCCCGGCGGGGAATCACCCAGCCAGGCCGCCAACTTATCGATGCGGTCGAGCGCAATGCCGTTCAGCCGCTCCCGCAACACGGCCTCCAGCGCGTCTTCCCAGCCCGCCTCGATCGCGATTCCCTGCCATACCCGCGGCGCCCGGTCGAGTTCGCGCGCCGCGAGCCACTCCTGCATCTCGGCTCCGCGGGCCAGACGATCCTGAAGCTGCTGCAAGGCGCCAATGCGGGCCTCGATTCCGGTCAGGCGCTGAGTAGCTGCGTCAAGCGCCTCGTTCTCATCGCGCAGGTCCTGCTCGAGCTGCGGCAGCAATTGTTCCTTCTGAATGAGCGCCTCGCGCTGCTCGCTGAGCGTCCGATCGAGCTTTTCCATTTCCTGGCGCAGCTCTTCCATCGCCGCCGTGTCCGGAATCTGCAAGGACGCCTGTTCTTCGAGCAATCGCTCCCGGCGCTGCCCGAGCTGCTCGATCAGTCGCTGCGCATGCGCGAGCTTGGTCTGCTCGACCTGCAAGGCCTGCTCGGCGCGCGCGAGACCGCGCTGCAGTTCGTCGCGTCGATTGTTGGTGGCGCGGTAGGCTTCCTCCGCCACCGGCAGCTTCTCCATCTCCCGGCTGACGAGCGCAGCGTCCGCTTCCGCCTGTTGCTGCGCGCGGGCCCTCTCCTCCTGCCACTCTCCCAGACTCCCCTGCGCGGCGGCAAGTTGCCCTTCGCTGTGCTCGAGTTGCGATTCCAGGCTCGCAAGCTGATGCTCGACGCGCTGCCGGCTTTCACGCACATGCGCAATCTGCTGTTCCAGCCGCGCCACCTCCGCATTCGCTTCGTATAGAGCGCCCTGCGCGGCATGCATTTCGTCGCTTGTGCGATAGTGCTGCGAGCGCATTTCCTCCAGCCGCCGCTCGGTTTCGCGCAGCTTTGCCGTTTCGGCCTCCAGTTCAATTCCCAGGCGCTCGATCTCGCGGCCGTGACGGTTGCGCGCGGCCGTCGCTTCCTGCTTCCGGGTGAGCCAAAGCAGGTTCTGGGCCGTCTGCATCTCGCCTTGCAGCGCGTGATAGCGCCTGGCGACCTCGGCCTGCGCCTGGAGATGCTCGATCTGCTTGTCGAGCTCCTGGCGGATATCATCCACGCGCGTCAGATTTTCGCGCGTGTCCTTCAGCCTGAGCTCGGTCTCGCGCCGGCGCTCGCGGTAGCGGGAAACGCCCGCAGCCTCCTCCAGGAAAACGCGCAGCTCCTCGGGTTTCGCCTCGATGACGCGCGAGATCATGCCCTGCTCGACGATCGCGTAGGCCCGGCTGCCCAGCCCGGTGCCGAGGAAAATGTCGGCGACGTCGCGCCGACGCACGTGCATGTTGTTGATGTAGTACGACGACTCGCCGTCCCGCTGCAAAACGCGCTTGATCGAGATTTCGGCGTATTTCGACCACTGGCCGCCGGCCTTGCCCAGGCTGTTGTCGAAAATGAGCTCGACACTCGCGCGATTGACCATCTGGCGCTCACCTGACCCGTTGAAGAGCACGTCCTGCATGGTCTCTCCCCGCAGATGGCGCGCGGAGGTTTCGCCCAGCACCCAGCGCACGGCGTCGATCACGTTCGACTTGCCGCAGCCGTTGGGGCCGACGATGCCGACCAACTGTCCTGGAACGGGAATACGCGTGGGATCTACGAAGGACTTGAATCCGGCGAGATTGATCTGGCTGAGACGCAATTTTTTCTGCTGTGGGTAAGGTTATAATTCGACGAAATCTGCTGCGCATTCTAACCGATTTGCATCTTCAAGATAATGCCGAGCCGGCCCCCCAAACGACTGCAGGTGTTCGCCAATCCCACACCCCGGCGAGACTACCGGATTCACATGGAAATACCGGAGTTTACTTGCCTGTGCCCCAAGACCGGGCAGCCGGATTTCGCGACCCTGGTGCTCGACTACGTGCCGGACCGCCGTTGCGTGGAATTGAAGAGTCTCAAGCTCTATATCTGGACCTACCGCAACGAGGGCGCGTTCCACGAAGCGGTGACCAACCGTATCCTCGACGATCTGGTCGAGGCGACGCGGCCACGCTTCATGCGATTGACGGCCCGGTTCCACGTGCGCGGAGGAATATTCACCACCATTGTGGCCGAATACGTGATGCCCGGCTGGCAGCCGGGACCGGGGGCGAGCCCGGATCCCGGCGCGTTGCCGGTTGCGAGTCCCATGCGCTGAAATGGCTCCTTGTCAGCGCCTTTCAGCCCGGGGCGACCCTGCAATCCCCTGCGAACGCCTCTATAATCTGCCGTTTTTGAACGGCGCGCACCGTCAGCGAAAGCCCGCGCGGCGCCAAGAAGAACCCCACCCGTGAATCCGATCCTCGACCGACTGCAAAGCTATCCATTTCAGAAGCTGACCGCGCTGCTCGCCGGCACCCGGCCCAAGCCAGGCCT
>JACQOJ010000144.1 GCA_016202605.1 Betaproteobacteria bacterium | reverse complement strand
GTGGTGCAGAGTCCCTTCATCTCCAGTTGGTGGTAGATGAACGGCTTGAAAAGCTCCAGGGCCATCTGCTTCGGCAGGCCGCACTGGTGGAGCTTCAGCTGCGGGCCGACCACGATTACCGAACGTCCGGAATAATCCACGCGCTTGCCGAGCAGGTTCTGGCGGAAGCGCCCTCCTTTGCCCTTGATCATGTCGGCGAGTGACTTCAGGGGCCGCTTGTTCGCGCCGGTCATCGCCTTGCCGCGCCGGCCGTTATCCAGCAGGGAATCCACCGATTCCTGCAGCATGCGCTTTTCGTTCCTGACGATGATCTCGGGCGCTTTCAGCTCAAGCAGCCGCTTCAGGCGGTTGTTGCGGTTGATCACGCGCCGATACAGGTCGTTCAGATCGGAGGTCGCGAATCGCCCGCCGTCAAGCGGCACGAGCGGCCGCAGCTCCGGCGGCAGCACGGGCAGCACCTCCATGACCATCCAGTCGGGCTTGATGCCGGACTTGTTGAAGGCCTCCAGGACCTTGAGCCGCTTGGCGATCTTCTTGATCTTCGTATCGGAGCTCGTCGCCGCCAGTTCCGTGCGCAGCCTGTCGATCTCGCCCTTGAGGTCAAGGTTGCGCAGCAGCTCGCGCACGCCTTCCGCGCCCATCGCCGCGGTGAAGTCGTCGCCGAACTCCTCGACCTTCGCGAGGTAATCGTCCTCGGTCATGAGCTGGCAACGCTTGAGCGGCGTCATTCCGGGATCGATGACAACATAGGCCTCGAAATAGAGGACGCGCTCGATGTCGCGCAGCGTCATGTCCAGCACCATCCCCAGCCGCGAGGGCAGGGACTTCAGGAACCAGATGTGCGCCACCGGGCTTGCCAGCTCGATGTGGCCCATGCGTTCACGTCGAACCTTGGAGAGCGTGACCTCCACACCGCATTTCTCGCAGATTACGCCGCGGTGCTTGAGCCGCTTGTACTTGCCGCACAAGCACTCGTAGTCCTTGACCGGACCGAAGATCTTGGCGCAGAACAGACCATCGCGCTCGGGCTTGAAGGTGCGATAGTTGATCGTCTCCGGCTTTTTCACCTCGCCGTAGGACCAGGAGCGGATCTTCTCGGGCGAAGCAAGCCCGATCTTGATCGCGTCAAACTCTTCTTCCTGCGTTACCTGTTTGAATAAATCAAGCAGTGCTTTCATCTCAAACTCCTAAGTGAGGAGTGGGGCGTGGAGTGTGAGGAGTGGTTTTCGACGCTTCACTCTTCACCCTTCACCCTTCACTGATCAATAACGGTTGTGATCCAGGTCGATGTCGATCGCGAGCGAGCGGATCTCCTTGACCAGCACGTTGAACGACTCCGGCATCCCGGCTTCGATGCGGTGGTCGCCCTTGACAATCGACTCATAGACCTTGCGCCGCCCCTCGGTGTCATCGGACTTGACGGTGAGCATTTCCTGGAGCGTATAGGCCGCGCCATAGGCCTCGAGCGCCCATACCTCCATTTCGCCGAAGCGCTGGCCGCCGAACTGCGCCTTGCCGCCGAGCGGCTGCTGCGTCACCAGGCTGTACGGTCCGGTCGAACGCGCATGCATCTTGTCGTCAACGAGATGGTGCAGCTTCAGCATGTGCATATAGCCGACCGTGACCGGGCGCTCGAAAGGATCGCCGGTGCGCCCGTCGTGCAGGCGGACCTGGCCCGAGCGCGGCAGTTCCGCGAGATCAAGCATCCGCTTGATCTCGCCTTCGGTGGCGCCGTCGAACACGGGAGTCGCGAACGGAACACCGCCTTCAAGATTGCGCGCGAGTTCGACAACCTCGTCGTCCGTGAGCGAATCGATGTTTTCGCCCCGGCCGCTGCCGTTGTAGATTTCGGTGAGAAGCTTCCTGACCTCGGCGGCCCTGGCCTGCGCCCTGAGCATGGACCCGATCTTCAGTCCCAGCCCCTTGGCGGCCCACCCGAGATGGGTTTCGAGAATCTGCCCGACATTCATGCGGGAGGGCACGCCCAGCGGGTTCAGCACAATGTCAACGGTAGTCCCGTCGGCCATGTACGGCATGTCCTCGACCGGCACGATCTTGGAGATGACGCCCTTGTTGCCGTGCCGGCCGGCCATCTTGTCACCGGGCTGCAGGCGGCGCTTGACCGCTAGATAGACCTTCACCATCTTCTGCACGCCTGGGGGCAGTTCGTCGCCCTGGGTGAGCTTTTTCTTTTTCTCCTCGTACGCCTTGTCGAACAGCGCTCCGGTCTGCGCGAGGCTCTCCTTGAGTTGCTCCATCTGCGCGGCTACCGCGTCGTTTGCCAGGCGGATGTCGAACCAGCTGTGACGCTCGACTTCCGTCAGATACGCCTTCGCGATCTTTGAACCCTTGGCAAGCTTCTTGGGTCCGCCGTTCGCCGTCTTGCCCATGAGCAATCGCTCGAGCCTGCTGAACGCATCGTCCTCGACGATCCGCAACTGGTCCGCGAGATCTTTCTTGTAGCGCTTCAGCTCGTCGTCGATGATCTGCTGCGCGCGCTTGTCGCGCTCGATGCCCTCGCGTGTAAAGACCTGGACGTCGATCACCGTACCCGACATGCCCGACGGCACCCTGAGGCTCGTGTCTTTCACATCAGACGCCTTTTCGCCGAATATCGCGCGCAGCAGCTTCTCCTCCGGAGTGAGCTGCGTCTCGCCCTTCGGCGTAACTTTGCCGACCAGAACGTCGCCCGCCTCGACCTCGGCGCCGATGTAGATGATTCCCGATTCGTCGAGATTGGCGAGCTGCGACTCCGAGAGGTTTGAGATATCGCGGGTAATCTCTTCCGGACCGAGCTTGGTGTCGCGCGCGACCACCGATAATTCCTCGATGTGAATGGAGGTGAAGCGTTCGTCGCCCACTACCCGCTCCGATATGAGAATCGAATCCTCGAAGTTGTAACCGTTCCACGGCATGAAAGCGACGAGCATGTTCTGCCCCAGCGCAAGCTCGCCCATGTCGGTCGAGGCTCCGTCGGCCACCACGTCGCCCTTGGCGATCACATCGCCAACCTTGACCAGAGGCCGCTGGTTGATGTTGGTATTCTGGTTCGAGCGCTGGTACTTGACGAGGTTATGGATATCGACGCCGACTTCGCCGGCTGAAGTTTCCTCGTCGTTGACGCGCACCACGATGCGTCCGGCATCGACGTAATCGACCACTCCACCCCGGCGAGCCTGCACCGCCGTGCCCGAATCGACAGCCACCGTCCGCTCGAGGCCGGTGCCGACCAGGGGCTTCTCGGCCCGCAGACAAGGTACGGCCTGACGCTGCATGTTCGAGCCCATCAACGCGCGGTTCGCGTCATCGTGCTCAAGGAACGGGATGAGCGATGCGGCAACCGACACCGCCTGCGATGGCGCCACGTCCATGTAGTCGATGCGGTCCGGGCTTGCCAGCGCGAACTCGTTGCGGTGACGGCAGGACACCAACTCGTCCGCGAAGCGGCTCTGTTTGTCCAGCGCGGCATTCGCCTGCGCAATCACGTACTGACCTTCCTCGATCGCCGACAGATAGTGAATTTCGTCCGTGACTCTGCCGTCCCCGACCTTGCGATAGGGCGTTTCAAGGAAGCCGTACTGGTTGGTGCGCGCGTACAGCGCGAGCGAATTGATGAGTCCGATGTTCGGGCCTTCGGGTGTTTCGATCGGACATACGCGCCCGTAGTGCGTCGGATGCACGTCCCGCACTTCGAAGCCCGCGCGCTCGCGAGTCAGCCCACCCGGGCCCAGCGCCGACACGCGCCGCTTGTGAGTGATCTCCGACAGCGGATTGGTCTGATCCATGAACTGGGAGAGCTGGCTCGAACCGAAGAATTCGCGGATCGCCGCCGACACCGGCTTCGCGTTTATGAGGTCGTGTGGCATCAGGTTCTCGGACTCCGCCTGGCTCAAGCGCTCCTTCACCGCGCGTTCCACGCGCACCAGTCCCGCCCGGAACTGGTTTTCCGCGAGCTCGCCGACCGAGCGCACGCGACGGTTGCCGAGATGATCGATGTCGTCGATTTCACCCTTGCCGTTCCGCAGTTCGACGAGGATTTTGATCACGGCGACAATGTCCGCCGCCGAAAGCGTCCCGGATCCTTCGAGTTCATTGCGGCCGACACGGCGGTTGAACTTCATTCGTCCCACCGCGGAAAGATCGTAGCGGTCCTCCGAGAAGAACAGCCCGTTGAACAGGGTTTTCACCGCATCTTCCGTCGGCGGCTCGCCCGGGCGCATCATGCGATAGATCGCGACCTGCGCGGTCATTTGATCGGCGGTCTCGTCGGTCCGCAGCGTCTGGGAGATGTACGACCCCTGATCGAGATCGTTGGTGTAGATGGTCTGTATCGTCGCCACGCCGCCCTGTCTGAGTTTCGCGAGCAGCTGGTCGGTAATCTCGTCATTCGCGTTGGCAATTACCTCGCCGGTTTCCTTGTCGATGACATTGTGCGCAAGCGTGCGTCCCAGCAGGAAATCCTCCGGCGCCCCGATCCGGCTCAATCCGGCCTGTTCCATGTCACGGACGTGCTTGACCGTGATCCGCTTGTCTTTCGCGACGATCACCTTGTCGCCCTTGGTCGTGATGTCGAAACGCGCGATCTCGCCGCGCATGCGCTCGGGCACGAGCTCGAATTCGACACCTCCGTTCTCGAGAAAGAACGTATCGAACGCAAAGAACTCCTTGAGGATCTGCGCCGGCGTGTAACCCAGCGCCTTGAGCAGGATCGTGACCGGCATCTTGCGGCGCCGATCGACCCGGAAATACAGGTAGTCCTTGGGGTCGTACTCAAAGTCCAGCCACGAACCACGATACGGAATCACCCGCGCGGAAAACAGCAGCTTGCCGGACGAGTGCGTCTTGCCGCGGTCGTGTTCGAAAAACACGCCGGGGGAGCGGTGCAGCTGAGACACGATCACGCGTTCCGTGCCGTTGATCACGAAAGAGCCGGTCGTGGTCATCAGCGGGATCTCGCCCATGTAAACTTCCTGCTCCTTGACTTCCTTCACCGTCGGTTTGGATGCCTCCCTGTCCATGATGGTCAGCCGCACCTTTGCACGCAGCGGTGCGGCATAAGTCAGCCCGCGCTGCTGGCATTCCTTGACGTCGAACGGCGGCTCGCCGAGCGCGTAGCTCACGAATTCGAGCCGGGCGTTCTTCGAGTGGCTTTCGATCGGAAATATGCTCTTGAAGGCCGCCTGAAGGCCTTCGCTCCTGCGTGCTTCGGGCACAACGTGCTCCTGCAGAAACGCCGCATACGAATCGAGCTGGGTAGCCAGGAGGAACGGCACCGGCAACACGCTGTCGCGTTTTGCGAAGCTCTTGCGGATGCGCTTTTTTTCAGTGAAAGAGTACGCCATATCAACTCCACGAAAGAGTCAGGGAATCAGGGCAACAGGCAGGCGGCGCACTTCGCGGGAAGCGCGCGCCCTTGTGCTGGAATCTGTAAACTGCTCAAAAAGGCAAAGGCTGGCGGTCGCCCGCCAGCCATATCTCCGTACTACGACTACTTGATTTCCGCGGTTGCGCCGGCTTCGGTCAGTTGCTTGAAGAGCGCTTCGGCATCGGCCTTGGATATACCTTCCTTGACCGGCTTCGGCGCGCCGTCGACCAAGTCTTTCGCCTCCTTGAGGCCCAGTCCCGTCACCGCCCGCACCACCTTGATGGTGTTGACCTTGTTGGCGCCGGCGTTGGTCAGCATAACCGTGAATTCGGTTTTTTCCTCCGCGGCGGCGGCCGCGCCGCCTACGGCCGCGGGCGCCGCAACCGCCACCGTGGCGGCGGCGGCGGATACGCCGAACTTTTCTTCCATATCCTTGATGAGCTGGGACAGCTCAAGGACGGTCATGTTCGAGATTGCGTCGAGAATTTCCGCTCTGGCAAGTGCCATCTGTAACTCCTGTTAAATCGAAAATTGATGAGATCGGTATTGCTTGCGCCGGTCAGGCAGCCTGCTTTTCTTTCTGGTCGCGCACGGCGGCCACGGTCCGCGCGAATTTTCCGGGCACCTCGTTGAGAGTGCGCACGAATTTCGCGACTGGAGCCTGCATCGTCGCCATGAGGGTGGCGAGCAGTTCCTGACGTCCGGGCATCTTGGCGAGTTCCGCCACCTCCTTCGGCGACATCACCACGTCGGGCATGGCGCCGGCCCTGATCACGAACTTCTCATTGCCTCTGGCGAACTCGTGCAGTACCTTGGCTGCCGCAACGGGATCGCTCGAAATGCCGTAAGCAAGGGGGCCGACCATCTTGTCGGCCAGCCCCTTAAACGGCGTGTCGGCGACGGCTCGACGCACCAGGGTGTTCTTGAGAACGCGCAGATAAACGCCCGAACTGCGCGCCTTTCTGCGCAACTCGGTCATCTCTCCCACCTGCAGGCTGCGATATTCGGCCAGCACAACAGCTTGGGCCTTGGCCAGCTGGGCGCTGACCTCAGCCACTACCGCCTGTTTCTGTTCAAGATTAAGACCCAAGGTCGTATCTCCTTTCTGCTAGCGATGAACGATGATTTATGAGCGATGAACAAGAACGAAAACCAGCCGACCGTTTCCCGTTCATCGTTCCGCGTTCCGCGTTCATCATTTCCTTACGGCGACCTTTGATCCAGGAGTTAAACTCGACCACGTATGACCTGTTTCCGGGTGCGCCGTCTGCGTAGGACATTCAGGAGTTCGACTGGCGGCCCGGGATTGAGCGCTCGTCCTGAGACGGTCTCTGACCCTCGTGTCCGTCATCCGTTCCCGAAAAATTAAACCTCGCGGCTCCTACGGTCTTTGACAACCCGCCGGATAACTCCCCGGCGGCCCAAAGCTCTGCCCCGGACCGCGTCCGGGGTCCATATCTCATTGCGCCAGACTCGACTGATCGACACGTACGCCCGCGCCCATCGTGCTCGAGACGCTCAATTTCTTGAGGTAGACGCCCTTCGAGCTCGCGGGTCGCGCCCGGTTTACCGCATCAACCAGCGCCTTGAGGTTCTCCGCCAGCGCCTCGACGCTGAAAGAGGCCCGACCGATCGTGCACTGTACGATGCCCGCTTTGTCGGTACGATATTGGACCTGACCGGCCTTCGCATTCTTGACTGCGGTTGTCACGTCCTGCGTGACGGTCCCCACCTTGGGATTGGGCATGAGGCCGCGCGGCCCGAGAATCTGGCCCAACTGACCGACCACCCGCATCGCATCCGGCGTGGCGACCACGACGTCAAAATCCAGCTTGCCGCCTTTGATCTCATTGGCCAGATCTTCAAACCCCACCACGTCCGCACCCGCGTCCTTTGCCTGCATAGCCCTGTCGCCCTGCGCGAAGACGGCCACGCGGACCGTCTTGCCAGTGCCTTGAGGCAGCACGATCGAGCCCCGGACCGCCTGGTCCGATTTCTTCGCATCGATCCCGAGATTGATCGACACGTCGACCGACTCGTTAAACTTCGCGGTGGCGTTTTCCTTGACGATTTTCAGGGCTTCCTGGACCGGGTAGACCCTGGCACGGTCCACCTTGGCACGCAGCGCCGTATAGCGTTTCGAACCGTGTGTCATCTCAGAGGCCCTCCACTTCGATACCCATGCTGCGGGCACTGCCGGCGACCGTGCGAACCCCCGCTTCCAGGTCGGCGGCGGTAAGGTCCGGCATCTTCGCCTTGGCGATCTCTTCGGCCTGGGCACGCGTGATCCTGCCGACTTTGTCGGTATGCGGGCGCGGGCTGCCTTTTTCGATCTTGGCCGCCTTCTTGATGAGCACCGTCGCCGGCGGCGTCTTCATCACGAAGCTGAAGCTTTTGTCGTGATAGGCCGTGATCACCACCGGTACGGGCAGGCCCGGCTCCATCTTCTGGGTGGCGGCATTGAACGCCTTGCAGAATTCCATGATGTTGAGACCGCGCTGCCCCAGTGCGGGACCGATGGGCGGAGACGGATTCGCCTTTCCCGCCGGCACCTGCAATTTGATGAAGCCGACCACTTTTTTCGCCATGACTACTCTCCTGAAAACGGGTACTAGCGGGACTGACTGTCCCTCCCCAAATTACAATAATCGGTAAGTGGTAAACAGTGAGCAGTCAAAACGGTCGCGCGCTTGCCGCCTTTGCCGCTTACTGCTTACCGCTCACTGCTTACCAATCAAGCCTTTTCAACCTGCCCGAAATCCAGTTCGACCGGCGTCGAACGCCCGAAGATCGTCACCGACACACGCAACTTGTTCTTGTCGTAATTCACGTCCTCGACATTGCCATGGAAATCCGCAAAAGGTCCTTCCTTGACCCGCACCGCTTCCCCGACCTCGAACAATACCTTGGGCCGCGGCTTTTCCACGCCTTCCTGGATCTGGTGCAGGATGTTCTGCACTTCTTTCTCGCTGATCGGGGTCGGCCGGGTTGCGGTGCCGCCGACGAAACCCGTGACCTTGGGCGTGTTTTTCACCAGGTGCCAGGTGTCATCGTTCATTTCCATTTCGACCAGCACGTAGCCCGGGAAGAACTTGCGCTCGCTGATGTTCTTCTGTCCGCTCCTCATTTCCACGACTTCCTCGACCGGAACCAGGATCTGCCCGAATTTATCCTGCATACCGGCACGCTGGATGCGATCCTGGAGCGTGCGTTGCACGCTTTTTTCAAAACCCGAGTAGGCGTGCACCACGTACCACTTCTTGCTCATTAGTCACCCTGACCCATCAGTTTCTTGACGACCCACAGCAGGCTCGCATCCACCAGCCACAAGAACAATGCCATGACGATTACGAACGCAAACACGACACCGGTCGTCTGCAGCGTTTCCTTGCGGTTCGGCCACACGACCTTTTTCGTCTCCGTAACCGATTCCTGTGCGTAACCGACAAACTCCTTGCCCGGCACGGTAGTCCAGAACACGGCAAATCCCGCTGCCAGGCCTGCCAGTACCCCCGCCACGCGAATGATGGCGGCGCTCTCACTGAAATAGTAGAACGCGACAAGGCCCGCAACCACCAGCAAGCCCGCAACCACCATCTTGATCTTGTCCGCCATTTGGTCCGTTTAGGGTTCAGAGTTCGAAGCCGGGCATCAAGATGCCCCGCCCCGCAAACGATTGCCCCGTCTTTTCACTACAGTTGACACTGAACTCCAGACTCTGAACTCTCGACCGCTCTTGTGGCAGGCCAGGAGGGTCTCGAACCCCCAACCTTCGGTTTTGGAGACCGACGCTCTGCCAATTGAGCTACTGGCCTATTTACCCGTGAAATCGCGAGGTCGTGAGATCGTGAGTGGGAATCTGTCTCCCGCCTCACGCGCTCTCGCCCTCACGCCCTATTCAATCACCTTCGCCACCACGCCGGCGCCCACCGTGCGCCCACCCTCGCGAATGGCAAAGCGC
>JACQOJ010000143.1 GCA_016202605.1 Betaproteobacteria bacterium | reverse complement strand
GCATCGACTGGTCGAGCGTCATCTCGCCACCACACGAGTTCGGTCGAGCGCCGTAATTATGTCAAGGCCTCGCCGATTTCTCACGTCCGCCAGCAGAGGGAGCGGCAAAGCGGCGAGATCGTCAACTGCGCATAGTGGCCGGGATTGGCTTTCTTGATGTCCTTCGCGGTAAAGCTTTTGCCTTCCTTACCGGCAAAGCCTCTTCACATCACCGCGGCTTCAGCCCGATGTCGCGCACGAGCTTGCCGTACTTGTCGTATTCCCTTTTGAGGAATTTGTCGAAGTACTCCGCCGATTCGTTCTGGACGATCAGGCCGAGATCGACCAGCTTCGCGTTGACTTCGGGAAGCTGCATCGCGCGGTTGATCTCTTCGTTAAGGCGTTTGACGATATCGCGCGGCGTGCCGGCCAGCGCGACGAAACCGAACCAGCCGCGCATGTCGTAGCCGGGTACTGTGTCGGCGAATATCGGCAGCTCCGGCTTGTTGGGCACGCGCACGTCGTTGGTCACGGCGATCAGCCGCAGCTTCCCTGCCAGCACGTGCGGCGACAGCGAGGTATAGGAACCCACCCCCGTCTGAATCTGCCCGGCCAGGACCTCGGTCGTGATTTGCCCCGCGCCCTTGTACGGAACGTGCAGGAACGTGAATCCCGCCGATCGCGCGAGAAACTCCATCGTGAGATGCGGGTAGCCCCCTTCGCCATTGGTACCCACCGAAAGTTTCGCGGGGTTCTTTTTCGCCCAATCGATCATTTCCGTCGGCGTCTTGAACGGAGCGTTGGGATTCGCCACTACGGCGAGATAGTTCGTGGCGGCGAGCGCGAGGCCCGAAAAGTCCTTGAGCGCGTCGTACGGCAGCTTGGCGTAGGTGTGCGGCTGCACGGACATGTTGCCGCCCTGTCCCATGCCGATGGTGTAGCCGTCCGGCGTCGCCTGCTTGAGCAGGTGTAACCCGATCTGGCCGGCTGCCCCGGGGCGGTTGTCGACGACGAACTGCTGGCCCATCCGCTGGGTCAGCACCGGGGTGACCAGCCGCGCGATAATGTCGGCCGCCTCACCCGGCGGGAACGGCACGATGACACGCACCGCTCTGACCGGATAAGTCTGTGCCGCGGAAGCTCCGGTGGCACCGAACATGCCCGCGACGAGCGCAAGCGCACAAAGCATCGGGATTCTCATGATTTCCTCCTTCGTACGAGTGGAAACGATACTGTATACGAACCTCGGGGAACCGGCCAACTCCGGCTGTGACACAATCATTCGAACTTCGCGTAAACTCGCGTCACGACCCGACTCCGGAGGACATCATGCTGCGACTCTACGGCTCCGCCAAATCCCGCGCGATCCGCGTGCTGTGGATGCTGAGCGAACTCGGAATTCCCTGCGAGCACAAGGACTGGCTGCCGCGCTCGCCGGAAACCCGCACGGCTGAATTCTACGCGCTCAATCCCAACTACCGCGTGCCGGTGATCGACGACGACGGCTTCGTGCTCACGGAGTCGATGGCGATCAATCTCTATCTCGCGAAGAAGCACCGCAGTCCGCTTTACCCCTCGGATCCGCAACAGGAGGCGCTCGCCTGGCAGTGGAGCATCTGGGAGATCGACCGTCTCGACCGCCAGATCGTGAACTACTGCAGGCATACCAGGGATCTGCCGGAAGGCGAACGCAAACCGGAGGTGGCCGAGGCGGCATGGAAGGAGGTCGTGGCCTCGTTCGACGTGCTGGAGCGCGCGCTCACGAAATCCGCATGGCTCGCCGGTCCGGCGTTCTCGGTGGCCGATCTCAACGTCGCTGCGGCGCTCTACCGCGCGCTGACGCTCGATCTTTCGAAGTGGCCTCACCTCAAGGCGTGGTTCTACCGCTGCTGGGAGCGCCCCGCCGCGAAAAAAACGCGGGCGATGCGCGAGCAGTGACTCTGACCTGGTCGCCAGCTGTCGGCCGGACGCGACCTTCGCCCGTCTGTAATCTTCGCGGATTTACAGCGAATCGTGTTTGACCCCTGCGCAAGAACCGCGTATAAGGAAAGAAGGCGTTTTGTTTCCTCTCCCTGGTCCTGATCGTTTCGGGACGCCTCTCTGATCGTGCCGTCTCAAGGTTTGAGATTGGACATGTCCGGGCCTTGCCGTCGTCCGCCTCTTGCGTAAAGGACTCGATGAGCGCCACCACAACGACATTACCGGCCGACTTCCGATCCCGGCCTGAGTCGACTTGAGCTTGAAGCATGGATGAGACTGTCGGTTTCGACGAACTGCGCTGGCTGCAGGAGCTGGCACGCAAGGCGCGGAAGAAGGAGATTCCGGCGACCATCGAGGCACGGCTGCTGATGAGGGGCCTCATCGAGCGAAATGCCGGCAGCTTCACGCTCACGGCAAGGGGCCGTATTGCGCTTGCCAAGCTGGGTTAGGAGCGCTCCACGAGTGCCGGCGCGCCGGCCTGGCCCCGGTGCCCGGCGAGCTTCCTCAGCCGCATTTTTCTTTTTTCGAGAGAGCGCAAAATGAACCTCGCAATATGGATTGTTGCCGGCGGCATTATCGGCTGGATGAGCTTCTCCTTCCTGAGGTTCAATGTCGCGCGAGGCCTTGGGGTATCGATCATCATCGGCGTAGCCGGGGGAATACTCGGCGGAGACGTACTGGGCCCGCTGCTCGCCTCCGCGGTCAATCCGGGCGACTTCAACCCGATTTTGCTGTTCATGGCGTTCGCGACCGCGGCTGGATGCCTGATCATCAGCAACATGATTTACCACCGCTTTGGCGTGTGACCGCGCGTGAGCGAGAAAATGGAAATATCCGGTTTTGCAATGAAGACGGGCGACCCGCTGCCCGCAGAACAGTGAGACGAATCGCGGCAACTAGAGAGACCGGGCCCGGCAGAGTACTGGTTGGTCCGAAAGTGCTGGGCAAGGGATATGCGCGCATCGTTGCCCAGAAAGACGGCTCCGGGCGCATCGAACGTTTTGATCTCGTGACCAGAAAGTGGCTCCCGGCCCCGGACAGCGTGACATTCGCGGACGTCTGGAGCGCGCCGCCAGTGCCTTTCGGCCTGCTGCCGGGCATTGCGGAGTCCGATTGACCCGCATTCCCGGCGCCGGCTGGAACGCGTATGGCCGAACGCGCGCCTTACCGGCGGCCTCGCCGGTGCTCAACCTTGGGCCGCGCCTCAGTTACCCTGAGCGGGCGTCCCGCAAATTCCTTCCCGTTTAGCCCGGCGATCGCCGCGATCAGACGCCTGCTGCTGCGCCGGATTTCCAAGGTTAGCCGCCAACCTGCGCGAGCGGGCCTTCGGATGGCGGCCCGGCCATCGTGGCGGGCCATCGAAGCGCCGCCTTCACGGCATCCGGAGCAAGTTGCGGGGCGAGAGACTTGATAAGGTCAAACACGAAAGCGCGAAGGTAGCTGTTGCGCTTCAAGACGACCAGGGTCGTGCTCGGCGCGAACAGGTGACTCGCATCCCTGGCGCGCAGGCCCTGGTCGTAACTGCGGTCGAACGAGATCGTGGTCAGGATCGCAATCCCCAGTCCAAGCGCCACGTACGTCTTGCTTACGTCGACGTTCATCGCGGCAAAGATCACGTTCGGCTGGAGCCCGGCTTTCTGAAACGCGTCCATCACACCCCAACGTCCGCTGTAAGCCGGGTCGTGGGTGATAATCGGGTACTTCGCGATCTCCTCGAGCGTGAGCTCCGTGACGCGCAGAATCGGATGGCCCGTCCTTGCAACGACACTGCGTGACAGCTTGAAACAGGGAAGCATGACCAGATTCGGGAACTTGCGGGTGGTCTGCGGCCCGATCGCCATGTCAACCTCGCCCGATTCAACCAGTTCGTAGATCTGCACGGGATCTCCCTGCCTGAGTCCAAGCCTCACCAGCGGATAGCGACGGACGAATTTTTCAATGACGCGCGGCAGTACGTAGCGCGCCTGGGTATGCGTTGTGGCTATCGTGAGGCTCCCGCCGTCTCGTTCTGCGTACTCTTCGCCCAGGCGGCGCAGGCTGTCGACGTCGGAGATAATGCGCTGAGCCCTGGAAATCAACTCCCGGCCCGGTTCCGTCAGCCCCACGATCCGGTTGCGTTTGCGCGAGAAAATCTCGAAGCCCAGTTCGCTCTCGACGGTCTGAATGTGCTTGCTTACTCCCGGCTGCGACGCATGCAGAGCTTCGGCCGCCTTCGAGATGTGATTGCCTTGACGGCAGACCTCGATTACGTAGCGCAAGGATCGCAGATTCATGGCGATACCCGTGGATGAAGAATCTGAATACCAGAATAACAAAATATTCTATTTGAGAATAGTTGATCTTGTTACCATGTCGCATCGGTGCCGGCTCGTGACGTGCCCGGCACCGATGGTTCGCATCGCAGGCCACTTACAAGAAGAGAGGGGGTTATGCGCCGATTTCCATCTCGAGCGATACTGATTGCAGCCGCGTTGGCCGCAACCCCGGCGCTCGGCCAGACCGCCGACAGTTATCCGACCAAGCCGATCAGAGTGGTTGTCCCGCAGCCACCCGGCGGGACGACCGATGCTGTAACGCGGCTGTTCGCCGCGAGAATGGTGGAGATTCTCGGACAGCAGATCGTCGTCGATAACCGTGCCGGCGGGGGCGTGGCGGGCGTGGCTACGCAAGCTCTGGTGGCCAACGCCAATCCCGACGGCTATACACTGCTTGCGATAGTACCCAACTTCACGTTCACTCCGGCACTGGTGAAGGACATGCGGGTTCGTCCGGAGGACTTCACGCCCGTAACGCTCCTGTCCCGGGATCCATACCTGCTGTCGGTCTATCCCGGTGTCGCCGCAAAATCAGTGAAGGAATTCGTCGCGCTCGCCAAAGCCAGGCCGGGCTTTCTCAACATGGGATCGGGCAACATCGGCAGCGGTACTCACATGATCTCGATGCTGTTCCTCAGCGAGTCAGGCATTCGGGACCAGGTGACTTATGTTCCCTATAAAGGCACGGGGCTCGCGTTCATCGATCTCGTGGCCGGCCGTCTTCATGCGGCGATATCCAGCATCGTGAGCGGAGGGCCGCATGTCAAGGCAGGGCGGTTGCGCGCCTTGGGCGTGACGAGCGCCCAGCGCTCCACGGCGTGGCCGGATGTGCCGACGATTGCAGAGCAGGGCCTGCCGGGGTTTGAAGCGACCGCATGGTACGGGTTGGTCGTGCCGGCGAGAACGCCCGTGGCCGTAATAAACAGGCTCAGCGCGGCGGCGGCGCAGGCTGCCAAGTCTCCGGGAATCAGCGGCAGGATCAAGTCCCTGGGCGGGGAGGCGGTAGGCAGCACGCCTGCCGAGTTCCGGCAGCTCATCACCAGGGAAATCCCCCGCTGGCGCGCGCTGATCAAGGACCTTGGAATGACCGGAAGCTTGAATTAGCAGGCGGAATGTTCAAGGAGAGCCTCCTGGCATCGATGCGCATCGGGACCGCCGTGTCCGTGTTTGCGGCCGTGACGCTGTGCCAATTCGCGTCGGCACAAAGTTCCGCTCCCTATCCCGGCAAGCCGATACGGGTCGTGATCGCTCAACTGCCGGGCGGCACCGCTGATACCGTGTTGCGAATGTACGCGGAGAAGATGGGCGAGACTCTTGGGCAGCGCATGATCGTCGATAACCGGGCCGGCTCGGGAGTTGCGGGCCTGACAGCGCTTCAAATTGTGGCGAACGCGAATCCCGACGGGCATACGCTATTGCTGGTCGTGCCCAGCTTTACCTTTACCCCGGCGCTGGTCAAGGACATGCCGGTCGACGTGATCAAGGACTTCGTGCCCATCACCCTGTTGAACCGGGACCCGTACCTGGTAAGCGTTTATCCCGGCCAGCCGGCGAGATCGGTCAAGGAACTCGTCGCGCATGCCAGGGCGAAGCCCGGCACGCTCAACGCGGGTGCCGGAAACTTCGGAAGCGGTACTCACCTCGTGACGATGTCCTTTCTCAATGCGCTCGGGATACGAGAGCAGTCGACTTACGTTCCGTACAAGGGGATGAGCGGCGCGTTCATCGACGCCATGGCCGGCCGACTGCATGTGGCCGTATCGAGCATCGTATCCGCATGGCCCCACGTCAACGCGGGCCGGCTGCGCGCCTTGGTGGTAACCGGCCCGCAGCGATCGGAAAGCTTGCCCGATGCGCCGACCGTTGCCGAACAGGGCATTCAGGGCGTCGAGGCAACGGCATGGAACGGGCTTGTCGCGCCGGCGAGAACGCCCGCGAGAATAATCGGGAAGCTGAGCACGGTGGCCGCGCAGGCCGCCAAAGTGCCCGAGATCAGGGACAAGCTCAGGAACCTGGGTAGCAAGGCAATCGGAAGCACACCCGCGGAATTCCGGCAGGTCATAGAGACCGAGATCCCGCGCTGGCGCCAACTGGTCAGGGAGCTTGGCATTGCGCCGAATTAGGCCGGGCGCCGCATGGCGAATGCATGGTTCGGCCCGCGTTAACCGATGACTTGAGCGACAAAACGACATTTGACCCGGCCGCCGCGAATCCGCGGACCGGAACGGCCGGGCTCTTCGAGCGACAGGCAACGGCATGGAAGCAGCGCGCAGAATGGCATTGGACGGTATCCGTGTCGTCTGCTTCGGCATGGGCGGCGCGGCCCCGCTCGCCACCGCCACGCTCGGCGATTTCGGCGCCGAGATCTTCAAGATCGAACCCCGCTCCGGCGACTGGTCGCGGACGACGCCCGGTCTGGGCACGCGCGAGTTCAATCGCAACAAGAAGGGCATCGCGATCGACCTCAAGCACCCCGACGGGATCGCGCTCGCCAGGCGGATGATCGCCCAGGCGGACGTGGTCATGGAGAGCTTCCGGCCCGGTGTCATGGCGCGGTTGGGGCTGGGTTACGAAGCCGTGCGCGAGATCAGCCCGCGGATCGTCTACTGCTCGGTCAGCGCGTACGGACAGACCGGCCCGTGGAAGGACAAGCCGGGCGTCGACGGCATCATCCAGGCGGTGTCCGGCATCATGAGCGTTCTCGGGCGTGACACGGAGGAGTGCGGAGAGGAGGACGAACCGATCAAGGTGTCCTTTCCCGTCGCCGACATGACGGGCGGATTGCTCGCCGTGCAGGGCATCATGATGGCGCTGTTCGCGCGGGAACGGTACGGCGTCGGCCAGCACGTCGACGTGAGCCTGCTCGAAGGGGCGCTGCTGATCCAGAAATCCTCCCTGACGCGCTATCTCAATACGCGGAGGCTGCCGGTGAAGACCGGAAGCCGCGCGCCGTATGCCACGCCCAACGAAGCGTACCGCACCAGGGACGGCTACATCATGCTCGCGGCATACACGAGGGATCGCTGGAGAGCGCTGTGCCACCACGTGCTCGGCCGCCCCGAGCTGGAAACAGACCCCCGTTTTCAGGAGCGGCCGACGCGGCAGGAGCATCACCGGGAATTGAAAGCGATCATGGAGTCCATTCTCGAGGAACGTACCTCGGCGGAGTGGATGGCGCTCTGCGAGGAGCACGACCTGATCTGCGCGCCGATCAATACCTATCGCGAGGTGGTCGAACTGGAACAAGTCAAGGCCCGCAAGGCCATAGACACGATTGCCTTTCCCGACGGACGCAGCATGGAAACGGTTGCGGTAATTCCCAAGCTCAGCGAGACGCCCGGCGCGATTCGGTCGCCGTACCCGGCTTTCATCGGGCAGCACACGCGCGAAATTCTGCGGTCGATCGGGTTCACCGAGGCGGAGATCGCCAGGCTCGATGCCGACGGCGTCATCGGCATGCATCCGTAGCCCGTGCAGCACCTCCACGAGATCGCGTCCTTCGTTGCGGAAAGCCCGGCTGGCTCCATTCCGGAAGCTGCCATCGAGCGCGCGAAGCTCGCGCTCGTGGATTTCGTCGGGGTGGCGATCGCGGGGTCGGTCGAGCCGGTATCGCAGATCGTCACAAGTCACGTGGCGCGGCGGGCGCGCGGCCAAGCCACCGTGATCGGCGCCGCTTTCCGCACGGATGCGGCGGATGCGGCGCTCGCGAACGCGACCATGGGCCACGCGCTCGACTTCGATGACTCGAGCTTCGTGCTGGGCGGCCATCCGACCGTCACGATGATGCCCGCTCTGTTGGCGATCGGGCAGGAGCGCGGCCGTTCCGGCCGCGATATCCTTGAAGCCTACGTCGTCGGCTTCGAGGTGATGATGAAGCTCGCCCGCGCGGTGAACTTCGAGCATTACGAGAAGGGCTGGCATCCGACGGCGACGCTCGGGACCTTGGCGACGGCCTCCGCGGTCGCGCGCTTGATGCGCCTGCCCGCGGGGGTCGTGGCGAACGCACTCGGCCTGGCCGCCTCGATGGCATCCGGTATCAAGGCGAATTTCGGATCGATGGCAAAGCCGTTCCAGGTCGGGCAGGCGAGCCGGAAAGGGCTCACGTGCGCGCAACTCGCGGCGGATGGACTCACGGCTTCGTCCGCGGCGCTGGAGGGCCCGCAGGGATTCTTCGCGGTCTACAACGGCGTGGGGCAGTACCGGCCGGGCGAGCTTGCGTTCCGCGGCGATACGCTGGAGATCCTGCGCTCCGGCCTGATGTTCAAGAAGTACCCGTGCTGCGGCGCCACCCACGCTCCGATCGACGCAGCTCTTGATCTCGTACGGGCGCAGCCTCTGCGTCGCGACGAGATCGAATCGATCACCATTGCGATCAACAAGCGGCGGCTGCCCCATGTCGATCGGCCGATCGTTACCAACGGCCTTGAAGGAAAATTCAGCGTGCAATATTCCGTGGCAGCCGCTCTCGCTGATCGCGAAATCAGCGTGCGCCACTTCACCCGGGCAGCCGTCGCGCGCCCTGATCTGAGGGATATGACTTCGCGTGTAGTCGCCATCGGGGTCGATCGCGGCGAATCGCTGTCGCAGGCTTGCGAACTGATCGTGACGCTGAAGGGCGGCGGCACGCGATCGGTCCGGCGCGAGGATGCGGACGGGCGCGCCGCGGATGATTACCCGGGCTACATGGCCGCCAAATTCACGGACTGCGTCGAGCAGGTGTTTGACCGCGCATACGCGGAGGCGCTCCTGCGGCAGCTTGTCGCCTTCGATCGCTGCGTCGGCGCGGGCGCCGTCATCGGCGGCCTTTCCGGAGGTCGAGCAGCCTTGCCGGAGGATCGACAATGATCGATGATGCGGCTGGTGCAGGAGGGAGCCGGGCATGAAATCGAACCGGAAGCCGGACCAATTTGCGGACGTGATCGTCATCGGCTTCGGATCCGCCGGCGGTTGTGCGGCGATCGAGGCGCATGACGGCGGCGCCGAGGTCGTGGTGCTGGAGAAGCAGCCCGAGGTGAGTCACTACTCGAGCACGCGCATGAGCGGCGGCGGATATCACAGTCCCCGGCCCGATGGCGATTTCGCGGCGCTCAAGGCGTACGCGAAGGCGATGTTCAGCGGCGAAAACCTGCCCTACACCCTCGAAGGCACGCAGCCGGAATTTGCCGACGAGCTCGCGGAACTCTGGGCGCGTTACGCGCCGCAGAATGAGCCTTTCATGCGCGGCCTCGATCCCCTGTACAAGACCGTCGTGATCGCCAATGCCGCCTTCGGCGATTTCCCCGGTGCGGCGGAGTCGGGCTACGCCGTGGTGAAGAGCACCTACACCGGTTCGCACGACGAAGCGACTCTGTACGCCAGCACCAAGGATGCGCCGAAGGCCGAAAAGCAGTCCGGCGAAGCCTTCCATGCTTGTCTGTTGACGGGTCTTCAGTCACGGCGGATCCCGATCCATTACGGCACGTCGGCCCACAGCCTCATCGTAAACGACGACGGCGTGGTGATCGGTGTCGAGGCGGTCCGGGACGAGCGGCGCTTCGCCTACTACGCGCGGCGGGGCGTAATTCTCACGTGCGGGGGCTACGAGTACAACGTGCGCATGCGCAAGGCGTTCCTTGAAGGGCCTGCCGCGGAGGGATGGGCCTTCTACGGCTCTCCCGCGAATACCGGGGATGGCATCCGCATGGCGCTCAAGGTCGGTGCGGCGCTGTCGCATACCGGGAGCATCGCGGGCCGGGTCATCTGCGCGATCCCCGAACGGCGCCATGGCCTGAAGATAGGGCTCAACACCTCCGGGGTCGGCAAGCCGAATGAGATCGTGGTGGACAATCAGGGCCGGCGCTACGCGGCGGAGCGGCGCATCACCAGGGATCCCAGCCGCTACATCTTCTACAAGGAAGCGCTGCAGTTCGACACGATAACGCTCACCTATCCGCGCATTCCGTCGTGGATGGTGTTCGATTCGACCCTGATGGAGAAAGGCCCCATCGTTCGTGTCGGCCGGGCTGCCTATATTGGCGTCGACTGGGGCGAAGACAACATGAATGCATTGCGCAACGGCTGGATCCTCCGGGGCGCGACGATCGCGGAGTTGGCGGCGAAGATCCGCGCGCACCCGGACAACCGCGGCGCGATGGATCCCTCAGTCCTGGCAGGGACAGTGAAGATCTGGAACGGCTACTGCGCCACCGGCCATGATGCCGATTTCGGGCGCGAGGTCGAGACGATGGGGCCCGTCGCCAAGCCGCCTTTCCATGCGATTCCTCTCTATCCCGGCGGTCCCAATACCAAAGGCGGCCTGCGCTCCAATGCGCAGCGCCAGGTGCTCGACTGGGACGACCGGCCGATCCCGCGGCTCTATACGGCCGGCGAAATTTCGTCGGTGTTCCAGTTCGTCTACCAGGGCGGCGGCAATCTTGCCGAAGGCATCACCTTCGGCCGCATCGCCGGCAGAAACGCGGCGGCGGAGCGACCCTGGACGCAGGAGCACGCACGTTCGGCCGTCGGCGCGGCCGGCGAATGAAAACGCACGGTCCGGAGACCCATCGCATGTCGGAGCAAATGATCGTCCTCGAGGATTGCGGCAAATACGCCTGCATCACGCTGAACCGTGCGGACAGGCGCAACGCCTTGAACCGCGTGGCACAGCTTGAATTCCAGAGTGTCCTGCGGCAATGCGTCGGCCGCTTTCCTTCGGTACTTCTCACGGGAGCAGGGCCCGCGTTCTGCGTGGGCACGGATCCCGAAGAGGGCCGTGATGCCGGTGCGCACGATCCGGAATTCTCGCGCCAGGGTCAATCATGGATCGAGACACTGGACATGATCCGCAAGCATCCCGCGGTGTTCATCGCCGCGGTGAACGGTGAGGCGCTCGGCGACGGCGTCTCGCTGATCAATGTCTGCGACCTGGCGATCGCGGCGGAGGACGCCGGGATCGGGTTGCCCGAGATCACGTCGGCCAGGTATCCGGCGCTCGCCGGCCCCACGACCCAGCTCCGCATCCTGCGCAAGCACGCCTCGTGGATGATTCTCACGGGCAAGCGCATCGACGGGCGCATGGCGGCACGCTGGGGACTCGTCAACATGGCCGTACCCGGGAGCAGGCTGATGGATGAGGCGCGAGCGGTCGCAGAGAACATCGCCAAGTTCAATCCGGTCACGATCGACTGGACCAAGAAGGCGATTGACGACATCCCGGCGCACGTGTCGGACTGGACCGCGGCCCTGGAATACGGGCGTGTTATCACCGCGGTGGTCCAGAACCAGATCGGCAAAGACAAAGTCATGCCGGGGAAGTTCTAGCGGCATGGCTCACAGGAGCCGAGATGGCTGAAGACCTGATCCTGTTCGACGAGTTCGATAACTACGCCGTTATCACGTTCAACCGGCCGGAAAAGCTCAATGCGCTCAGCACGCCGATGGTGCAGCAATTCCAGCAGCGGCTGGACGATTGCAAGGGGCGGCACGCGGTCGTCGTCATCACCGCGCGCGGAAAGGCCTTCTGCGCCGGCGTCGATCTGCGCGAGCGCAACGATTGGGTCCGCAAAGGCGCCAAGGTTCGCGGCGACAACGTGCGAAACAAATGGTACGACACGATGGGCACCATCATCCGCAACCATCCCGCGATCTTCATCGCCGCGGTCAACGGCCTGGCGCTGGGCGGTGGCGCGACCCTCGTCAATATCTGCGATCTGGCGATCATGGCGGAGGATGCGGAGATCGGCGTACCGCAAATCAACTGGGGCATCTACCCGGGGATCGCCGGTGCCTCGACGCAGATGCGGGTTCTGCGCAAGCACTCTGCGTGGCCGATACTGACCGCGCGCAGCCTGAGCGCGGCCGACGCCGTCGAGATCGGCATGGTCAACCTGGCGGTTCCCGCGGAAAAGCTTCTTGACGAGGCCAGGGCGCTGGCCGCCCATATTGCGCAGTTCGACCCGATCGCGCTCGACTGGTGCAAGAAGGCGCTCGACCAGATCCCCAGCCATTTTGCCGACTGGTCCGTCGCGCTCGAATACGGTCGCAGCGTCAACAATATCATCCAGGACCAGGTGGCCAAAGCGAAGGGCCTTTCGATTGGCGCTTGACGTTAATGTCACCGTCGGGGATGGTCGAAATCCCTCGCCGCCCGTTTTCACGAGGACAGGCTTCTTGGGAATGACAGTCCGGGACGCTTTGCCGTCGGCTTCAAGCCGACGTCTATTAAACCCCTCGGCTTGCAGTCGAGGATTGTTTAGCGTCCAACGAGCCGCTCGATCGCACGCACGATCCACTCAAACCCGTCCTCGATTCCCTGGCCGAACCCTACACTCCACCCCAGGAGCAACCCACCTCCGAATCCCAGGCAGGCGAGAATCACGAAGTTCGCCGTCTTCGATAGAGCCAGCCGCGCAGCACGGGCGGTGCGCAGATCGATGTCGCACCGCGCACCTGCATCCGGCGGGGGAACGATACCGGCGTTGGCGCTTGCCTGCGCCGTCAGGATCGCGCTGCGACAGCTCACCGCCGACACCGCGATCACCCGCGCGACCTCTCTCGACACGCCTTTGCGCCACAGGGCCACCTCGATCACCCGTTCGCCGTACCCTCTCCTCGCGATCTCGGCTGATAATCCGATCAGCGCGCGCATTTCCACGCTACGGCTTGGAGTTGTCGTCTCCATGTTGAAATCCCGGGAGGTTGTCCGGATCGCGGCGGTATATGGCTCCGGCGCTACTCTGTTGTCCCTGTTCTGTCTTCCGTGGTCCGTGCTCCGCAAGTATTCGCGGCGCGCAGCGCAAGGAGTGGCGTGACATTCGGCAAGCGCTCGACGTTCATCGCCTGCTCGAGCCAGGTGTCGATCTCGTGCGCCGCCACGCGCGACGCAGCGACGTTTCTGAAGCGCGCGCACACCTCTTCGAGGCCGATCGGATTCTGCGGGCAGCCCTTGGGGTATTGGACAAACCGCTCGCGCCGGCTGCCGTCCTTCAGCACGCACGTCACGCGCGCAGGCACGGCCTCGCGCGTGGTGAGCCGCTCAACCTCGGCGTCGACGACACAAGTGGCGCGCCCGGCAAGTCCACGCACCACAGGATGGTGCAGGTAGGTGTTGAAGTCGTCGGTGGACAGCGCCAGCGTCGCCCCGCGCTCGGGCGCGAGCATCAGCGCCAACGCCACGGCGAACGGCGTGGAGAGCTGCGCCTGCTGCTGGTCGCCGGGTGTGCTGGACGTGAGCTTGCCCATCATCGCGCCGTGGACGCCGATTTCCATCGACAGCACCGCATCGACTGTGACACTTGAGAGTGCGAGCGCGGCCGCCGCTTCGATCGCCGCCTGCATGCGCACGCTGACGGCATGCGGCTTGAGCGACACCCACGAGAGGCGGTAGTCCTCGCCGAGGGCGCTCACTGCCGTCTCCGGGTCGAAGCGATCCGAAAAAGCACGCGCGAACCCCTGCGTGCCTTCTATGGCATCGGGCGGGCCAGTGAGGCCGGCCTGCGCGAGCAGCGCCGCTTCCATGCCATTGGCGGCCGCCTTGCCCGCGTGAAAGCGCTTGATGTCGGAACCGGAAACGAAAAACTGCGACAGTCCGCACGCAAACGTGGCGGCGATCCCGAGCGCGTCTCGCGTGCGGCCAACATCGAGCTGCAGCAGACGCGCGCACGCCGCGGCCGCGCCGAAGACGCCGCAGGCGGGCGTGCCCTGGAAACCGCGCAGCGAATGCTCGGGCTGTATCGACATGCCGACGCGGATCGCCACCTCGTAACCGGCCGCGACCGCGGCGAGCAGTTCATTGCCGCTCGAGCCTGCGGTTTCGGCGACCGCGAGCGCCGCCGGCCAGACGACAATGCCGGGATGGAGGATCGCCGCGACATGCGCATCGTCCCAGTCGAGGCTGCCGCACGCCGTGCCGTTGACGAAGGCCGCACGCACCACATCCATGCGCACATCGGAATAAAGCACGCTCGCCCGGCGCGGACCCGTGCTTCCGGCATGGAGGTCCCTTACCTTGCGTGTCCAGGGCATGTCGTAGCCCACCGCGCCGGCGCGGAAGATATCCACGAGGAGCACGGGCATGAAGCGGCGCACGTCAGGCGGCAGGTCGTCCCATCGGAGGGCAGCGGCAAAGCGCGCCAGTTGCGCGGTTACGGGCGGCATCGGACCGGCGATAGCGTCAGGCAGCCGGCACCTCGAGATCGACCAGCGGTCCGTATTGCTGTCCGCCGAAGACGTCGGTGTCGTCGATGTCGCCCGAGATGGCCGGCCGCGGTATGGTGATCTTGATGGCGCTCGCGGCATCGTAATTGATGACGGCGACCGCCTCGGGCGCAAGCCGGTAGGTGCGCGCAAACCACTCGGCGTTGAGGATCTTCGCGTCGCGCACTTTTTCGTACGTGGCGTGGTCCTTGAATATCACGTCGAACGTGAGCTCGAACGGCCCGGAATTCTTGCTGCGTATGAGCTTTGCCACCTGCCAGAGCTTGGTCATGTCGTAATCACACCTGCCGGTAGTCGATGCGGAACATCTCCAGCGGCGTATCCGGCTCGACCACGTGGTTCATATTGAAGCGATAGCACGCGCCGCGATCGATCTCCGCCGGCGAGTATGGATAAGCAATGGACGTGATGAGGCCCGTCCATTCCGGCACCGGGTAATGGACCGCGATGTGGCTCACCGACTTCATCACGGCGGTGGCGAGCGCCTGCGTTTGCGCCGTCACCTGGAAGAGCAGGCCGACTTCGTGTCCCAGCGCGCGCACGGGCTCCAGCAGACCCATCGTCGCGTCGCGCCCGTACACGCGCACGTCGAAGCGGTATTTACTCTCGATGTCGGCGCCGAACACGGCGCGTATGCGGTCCTTCGCCGCCCTGGTGAGCCCTTCCAGCCAGCTGTCGAACTGGCGCAGGATGACGGGATCGCGCACGCCGCCGATGATGATCGTTTGATAGCCGGCAAGCTCCGCGCCTTCGAGCTTGATCGTGTAGCGCCCGGCCGGCATGAAGGTGCTGCCCGATACGCGCACGGCGCGGTCGGACACGGCCTCGTACTTCGCGGCCTCCGTATTCAGCACGCCGGAGGGCTCGACCAGGATGTAAGGCGTCGAATTCTCGTAGAGGTTGTGCGAGGCCACGCTGGCGGGATCGCAGCGGTATTCGGGATTCGGCGGTTCGATCACGAAGCTCCCGTCGCTCACCGTCGCGAACATGCAGTCCGGATACCTGCGCATCACGACGCAGGCCGCGCCGCATTCGAGTATCTTCGCCGCATGCCATACCGTCGCGGGATTGATGCCTTTCATCACCGGCATTGCCGAGAATATCGAAGTATCGCTCGACCGGCCCGCGATGATGACCTCCGCGCCGTTCTGCAACGCTTCGATGAACGGCTCTATCCCCGCCATGCCGACGATATGCGCGCTGCGGTCGATCACGTTCTCGTCCAGCGCCGGCGCGTTGGCGAGCGGCTTGATCCGCCCTTCGCGCAGGCGGCGCTTGAGGTAACCCTTGTCCTGCTCGCTGTGAATGGCCGCGAGCCTGAAATGCAATCCCTCCTCGCGCGCGATCTCGTGCGCGATGCCGAGGAGGCGCTCGAGCTGCGCGTCGCTGCCCGACGTGCACGCCGAACCGATGATCGCCGGTATCTTCGCGGCGCGCGCGGCGAGCAGGATCAACCTGAGATCGCGCTTGTACGCGGAATCGGAAAACAGCGTTTCCCCCGACCCGAGGTAATACGGACCGGGATCGGTGGACCCCGAGTCCGCGCCGATGAAATCGGGCGACAGGGCCATGCCGCGCTTGAGCGTTTCCTCGCGAAACCCGGAACCCAGTATGCCGGTCGCGGACAGTATCCTGATTTCCTTCATCGTCAGAGACTCCGCTCAGGCGCGCGGCAACCGCGCCAGGAATTCCAGCGTTGCCGCAGCGCACCGGTCCGGGTCGGACGCCGCCGGATGATACGCATCGCCGTGCAACGCCACCAGCGTCGAATGCGGTATCAACGATTGCCACTCCTGCGTCTTCGCGACCGGGCGCCGCCTGCTGTCGGTGGTGATGATGAGAGCAGGGCAGTGTATGTTCGGCAGATCGGCCGTCACGTCGATCTGCGAGACGACGCGGAACAGACCGCGCGCAGTGGACGCGGGTGTTCGGCTCGTGAGCTTTACCCACCAGTCGACGGCTTCAGGAAGCATGTCGCTCCCGAGGCGCGGCGGCATGGTCGTGCGTGCCCAGCTCTCCACGCCCTGCCGCTCGATATGCTGCAGCCATTCTTTCACGCCCTCCGGTCCCCTGCTCATTGAACCCACGACGGTGATGGAACGCGTGAGCCGAGGGTGTGTCGCGGCGAAACGCATTATCACGGGTCCGGCAATTTTCGCGGCGATCAGGTGTACGGGACCGCCGCCAAGCGCCCGGACTGCTTGCCCCAGATCGTTGACGAGCACATCCAGAGACCACGGAAAATCGTCCGGCATGGGCGTCGAATCGCCGAAGCCCCGCTGGTCTATGCGTATCACTTTGTACTGTCTCGCAAGATGCGGAACCCAGCCGAACCACGCCTCACCCGATTCGCCGAAGCCGTGCACGCAGACTACCGTCTCCGGCTTTCGCCACGGGTCGGTATAGTCGGCCACGCGGTAGCACATGCGCAGGCCGGGATCGATGTCGAGAAAATGCCTGCTCACGTCTGCTTCCGTTCAGTTGACGCTCGCGCCGGACATTTTCACTACTTTTGCCCACTTCGCCATCTCGCTCCTGATATAGGCCTCGAACTCGCGCGGCGTGCTGCCGACGAGGCTGGCGCCTTGCCGGGTGAGCCGCTCCTCGACGTCCGGCAGGTTAATCGCGCGCACTATCTCCTTGTGCAGTCGGGCAACGATCCCGGGCGCGGTGCCGGTCGGCACGAACGCACCATACCAGCCGGTTACTTCGTAGCCTTTGACGCCCGCCTCGGATACCGTCGGCACGTCGGGCATCATGGGAGAACGCCTGGCGCCCGTCGTCGCCAGCGCGCGCAGCTTGCCCGCCTGCACGTGCGGCGTCGCGGAAACGATGCCGAGGAACAGCATTTGCACCTGCCCGGCGATGAGATCGGCAAGCCCCTGCCCGATGTTCTTGTACGGCACATGCAGCAGCTTTACGTTCGCCATGGATGCGAAGAGCTCACCCGTCAGGTGGCCGGCGCTGCCGTTGCCGAACGAGGCGTACGCGAACTGACCCGGCTTCGTTTTCGCGAGCGCGAGCAGGTCTTTCACCGATTTCGCGGGCAGCGACGGCGGGACGACCAGCACGTACGGCGCGGCGGCAATCTGCGTCACGGGCGCGAAGTCCCGCGCCGGGTCGTATGGCAGCCTGGGATACAGTGCCGGGTTGATCGCGATGTTCGCCGTGAGACCCATCATGATGGTGTAGCCATCGGGTGATGACTTCGCCGCGATCTCGGAGCCGATCACCCCTCCCGATCCGCCGCGATTGTCCACGACGACCTGCTGTCCCAGGCTGTCGGTCATTTTCTGCGCGATCACGCGCGCGATTATGTCGGCGGTGCCGGCGGGCGTGAACGGCACGACAAAACGGATCGGGCGATTCGGGTAATCGGCGGGACCGGGCTTGGACTGCTGGGCTGCGGCACTGCCCGCCATCACGGAAAGAAGCGCGAAAGCGCATACACGTAAGGTCCTCACGATCGTGTTCTCCTCGTCGGATCGTTGTCGTAATGCAAAATGGAAAATCGTCGGAACCCGCATGCTGATCGCGCAGTTTGAATCCATATTCTGGACGGCGAGTCCAATGCCTTCGGCTGCCTGCTTCCCTATACATCGCCGGGACACGCCGCACTCTTAATTTGAATATTCTACACGGTGAACAGCTGAAAGCCGATCCTCGCAATCTAGGACCCGGCAAGGATGTGCTAGTCTTGTCGCTGTTCACGCGATCCAAGAACAGGAAGGGAGGAGCAATGGTGAAGAACGCTGCACGAATCATCATGTTTGGGGCCTGCGTCCTGTGTGTCGCTCCGGGCTGGGCGCAGGGATACCCGGTCAAGCCGGTGCGAATCGTGGTCGGATTTTCCGCCGGCAGCACCACCGACCTCATCAGCCGCGTGCTTGCGATGAAAATGGGCGAAGGTCTCGGCCAGTCCGTGGTGGTGGACAACCGCCCGGGTGCCGGGGGGAATCTCGCAGCCGAGCTGGTATCGAAGACGCCCGCCGACGGCTACACGGTGCTGCTCGCGAACGCCGGGATCGCGACCGGCGCGACCGCCTACGTCAAGCTCAACTTCAATGCGCTGCGCGATTTCACGCCGGTCACGCAGGTGAGCGCGACCCCCCACATCCTGGTCACGCACCCCTCGCTGCCGCCGAAATCGGTGAAGGATCTGGTCGCGTTCACCCGAGCGCGTCCCGGCGAGCTCAACTTCGCCTCCACCGGTCACGGCAACTCCGACCACCTGGCGGCGGAGCTGTTCAGTTACATGACGGGACTCAAGATGGTGCACGTGACCTACAAGGGCGGGCCGCTTGCGTTGAACGACATGATTACCGGGCAGGTCGCGATGTACTTTGCGGGCGTGCCGGTGGCGTTGCCGCTCGTCAAGGCCGGCCGGGTGACGGCGCTGGGCGTGACGGGCGCGAAGCGCGCTTCGGTTCTGCCCGAAGTGCCCACGGTCGCGGAGGCCAGCGTCCCCGGCTACGAACACATCCTTTGGTGTCGCGGCCGGCACGCGTGACGTCTGGATCGCGACGCGGCTGGATATCGCGGAGTTCGTTCTCGCACGGAAGTAGCCGGCGGGAATGAGAGATGCGGAACCGGCGAATGAGGTCGCACGGACACCCTTCGATGGAAGAGAGGGCATGATGTTCCGGGTCGCTTGTCTTTGCGTGGCTGCCGCGTGCAGTCGCGCGATCGTCGTGCACCCGTCGGTGCCGGCGAAGTCGGCCAATACGTCGGCCCGCCCGCGTTCCCGGCATTTGCCGCCCGTTGCTATTCCACGAACCTTCCCGTGATGGTCGATGCAACCGGTTACCGGGAAAGGGTGACGACCACGGCAGCAACTGCCTGCTGCGCCGGCACTTTTTCTGCGCGCCGCCGAATTCACGCGCGAGCCTCATGCCGGTTTGACCTATGTCAACACATGGATTTCCGACGGTGGACATAATTTCAAAGCGTCTGATGGCAGTGACGCAGCAACCGCAAGGAGTACTGAGATGGCAACCGAAACCAGACAGGATGTAACGGTAAGGAAAGGCACGGAGATCCAGAAGTCAGCGCCGAGAAGGGCGTTAAGCCCATTCGAGGAAATGGATCGCTTGTTCGAGCGGGTGTTTCCGCGCGGATGGCTGCGTCCGTTGACGTGGGAGTCGCCGTTTCCGGGCGAGTTCGCCGGATCGTTCGAGACGAGACCGCCGCGCGTGGATGTGTTCGATGGCGAAGAGAACATCGTCATACGCGCCGAGGTTCCGGGTGTCGATAAGAAAGATATCGAAGTCTCGGTGAACGACACATCGGCCACCATCAAGGGCAAGGTCATGCGCGAGGCAAAAGAGGAGAAGGGTGAATATTTCCGCTGCGAAATCGGCAGCGGCGAATTCAGCCGCACCGTCACGCTGCCGTGCGCGGTAGATGGATCGAAGGCAAGCGCGCATCTGAAAGACGGCGTACTCGAATTGACCCTGCCCAAGGTCGAGAAATCCAGGCGGCATACGATCAGGATCGACTGACTCAACCCGGCGCATGCGATCGGGGTAACGCATAATCGACATCGCCGCTTCCCATGGCGAATGCGGTGTGTAGTTGCTCGCAGTATGCGCGGGCGACTTATCGCCCATCGCCCGCCGCTGAATGAATCGCGACGAGCCGGCGGGCGACCTCATCCACGTGGCGCAGTGCCGGATCTCGCCCAGGCGCCTGCCTGCGCGCGCGACCGGCAGGCTATGGACGGCCTCGCGCGACAGTCCGGCCTGCGCGAACACTTGCGCATGCTGCGGGCTCAACACCACCGCCATGTCGGCCTGCCGGTAAATATTGCCTCCGCCGATGGCGGACATCATGTCTCCAGCCTACAACCCCGCCTGCGACACGAACTTGGGGTTGAGATATGCTTCGATCGCCTCGCTCCCGCCCTCCGACCCGTAGCCTGAATCCTTGACGCCGCCGAAGGGCACTTCGGGGATCCCGAGGCCCAGGTGGTTGATGGTCATCATGCCCGACTCGACCTGTGACGCGATCGCGTTGGCGGTCCTGGCCGAGCGTGTCCACGCGTAGGCGGCAAGCCCGTACGGCAGCCGGTTTGCTTCGGTGACGGCATCATCGAATGTCCTGAACGGGTTGATGATCGCCATCGGGCCGAACGGCTCCTGGTTCATTGCCAACGCATCCTTCGGAAGTTCCGCGATCACCGTGGGCTCGAAGAAGTTTCCTTTCTCACCGATGGGATAACCGCCCGCGAGCACTTTGCCGCCGTGCTTCTTCGCGTCCGCGACGTGCGCTTCAATCGCGCGCTGCCGCCGCGGATTGGCGAGCGGGCCCATCTTCGTGTCCTTGTCCATTCCGTCGCCCACCTTGACAGCCTTGGCGCCCGCGACGAATTTCTCGACGAAGTTCTTATAGGCGCCTTCCTGCACCAGGAAGCGCGTCGGCGATATGCACACCTGTCCCGCGTTGCGATACTTCATGAAGGTCATGGTCTTCGCCGCAGCGTCGACGTCCGCGTCGTCGAAGATGATCACCGGCGCGTGGCCGCCGAGTTCCATCGTCGCGCGCTTCATGTGGCCTCCGGCGAGCGCGGCGAGCTGCTTGCCCACCGCGACGGAGCCGGTGAACGACAACTAGCGGATCACCGGATGCGG
>JACQOJ010000142.1 GCA_016202605.1 Betaproteobacteria bacterium | reverse complement strand
TGACTGTAACGGCCGCGGCCGTGGACGGAAAGATCGTGAACCAGTAGGAGGTGTTAGTTGAGCTTTGATTTAAGAGTCCCTAACATGGAGAACCTCGCGATGCGCTGTCACGATTTTCGCGCAGGGCAAGGAGGGCGACGAAGGCAATATCGCGAATATTGTCGAGGAGCGCGACGCAGCCATGGGCGAAAAGTCGTGCCAGCCCGAGGGGTTGCGGCCAAAATCGGCGCTTACTTCGTCGGCCGCCTTGACCGTATTTGCGATACGGCCTGCGGTGTCCTCCTCGTCATCACCAATTTTGGCTCGCAACGCACGCGTGTTTCACCATGTTAGCGACTCTAGATCGCCTGATACGCGGGCGCGTGTGGAAATTCGGCGATTCCGTCGATACGGATGCGATCAACCCCTTTTACCTCTATCACACGATGGAAGATCTGAAGCAACACACGCTCGAATCGTTCAGGCCGGAATTTCCGAAGGAAGTGAAGCCCGGTGACATCATCGTCGCCGGACGCAACTTCGGATGCGGCTCCCACCGACCGGGTCTCGTGCTGCGCGAGGTCGGGGTTGCGGCGATCGTGGTGGAATCGGCGTCGCGGCTCTTCCTGCGCAACACCATCGCGCTGCCCATGCCGATCTTCGTCGCCCCCGGCATTTCGCAGCTCGTTGATGACGGCGATACGCTCGAGCTCGATTACCATGCAGGTGTGGCGCGAAACGTTGCGACCGGCGCCACGGTCGCGGTGCCGAAATTCCCGCCGATGATCGAGCAGATTTACGCGTGCGGCGGCCTGCCTCGGCTTGCCCGACAGCGCTATCTCGCGGAGACTCGCTCCGGTGGTCGAGGCGCATGAACCCCAATATGAAACACGCATTACCACCGCGCTTCGCGGGCTGAAGAGGATGCGCCATGAAGCAAGACCTGTTTTTCAAGTCGCTGATTGCGGAAATCAAGAACGCCGCGCTCGCGGACAAGAAGCTCACGCTGGGGGAGATCGCCGACCTCGCCGAAAATCTCGGGGTCAGGATGAGCGACATCGTGATCGCCGAAGCAATGGCTGCGCACGAAATGACTCATGACGAGGTTATCCGGGCGGTGCTGGACGCCTTCGGATTCAACCTGCTGGCGCTGGAAATCGGGCTCAATCGGGGCAACAGTTTCCTGCTGGGGTCAATCGGCCGGGAATTGCAGGAATGTCGCAGGCGCGGGACCGCAGTCATCGGCGACCGGTTCGTCGACAAGGCCGTGGTCTATACCATCGCCACGGAGGTCGGCAATCACGAAGTGGGCCTGCAACCCTGTGCGGGAACCGGGGATTCCTGCGTCTATACCGGGCTGTTGAAAGCACTGCTGGAAACGAAGCTGTCCCGCTTGCAGGTGGGCCGGTTGGCCGCACTGATGATCAAGATCGGCATCTTCTTCAAAGAGGGCAAGAAAACCACCGGCTGCAACATGGAGGGATTCGGCGCCGGGGCGGCGTGCACGGCCGCGGCACTCACGGAAATGCGCAAAGGCTCGCCTCGCCAGGTGGCCAAGGCGATTGTGCTCGCCATCTCTCCGACAATCGCTGTGCCCTGCACACCGCGAGTGATTGTCTCGGGGCTCTGCGCGACGCATATCGGGGGCGCGGTCCTGATCGGCAATCTCGCTGCCAATCTTGCGCTGAAGACTTCCATTGCCGTGCCCATTGACGTGGACGTCATGCTTGCGATGGCGGCCAACATTCATGCCGCGGCCGCGTCGGCGATCACGAAAGTCAATCTGGAATACCTGCGCCCCTACTTCAAGACGGAACCGGCGGTGGACGGCTTCGTTGCCGGAAACGTCCTTGCCGCCGAGCAGCAAACGGGCCAGCATGTCCTCGCGCGCGCGCGCGAGGAGATCAGAAAGTTTGCCGTGAGCGCCAACCCGCTGATAAACCCGTTCGGGGAGGCGGTGGTCGGCGGGAGCAGCATTGCGGTGGGGTCTCCAACGAACATGGGGCGCATTGCCCATGAACTGGCCGGCGGTGAAGTGAAGAAGATCACCATCGAGTTGACCTCCGATCTTTTTGCCCGCAGAGCGATCAATGTCCCGGGTATTCTGATGGGTGCGGTTCTCGGCGCGTCAACCAAGGACATCAAGGCGTACCACAACGTTCTCAAGGAAATCGCGCAGCGCAGGATCGCCGTCGAGGTCCGGCACGTCACGGAACCGGAAGTCCAGCGCATACGTATCGAGGCCAAGGAGCAAGATGCATTCGTTGACGCCATGAACCGGGGCGGTGGCCGCTTGAAACTGGTCGATGCCGTGCCTTCTCTGGCGGAAGCGCAAAATGCCGCCACACGGTTGGGCATCAAGCTCGCCGAAGTCTAATCCTGATTGGGAGGTCATATGAGCAAGGCACCATGGGTTTTCCAGCTGCATGGCGACGTGCGTGGCATCGCGCGTAAACTGGGCGAGGGAATAGACGCGCGCATTTTCCCGGGCGAGCGGGTCATGCTCTCCGTGGTGCACGTCGAACCCAATTCGAGTGGCACGATCCATAGCCACCCCGAAGAGCAGTGGGGCGTGCTGCTGGAAGGTCAATGCACGCGAATCCAGAACGGAGAAGAGGTCGAGGCGACCGCGGGAGATTTCTGGTACACGCCCGGTGGGGTGTCACACGGCGTTCGCACGGGCGCGACGAGCGCGGTGATCCTCGACATTTTCAGCCCACCCCGCGCCGAATACAGACAGACAGGCGAGGGTTTTGGAAAGGCAGTAATCAAAGCAAGTTGAACCTCACGAGGAATAGAAAATGAAAGCAGAAACCTTACCGAAACAGGGTGCGGCGCAGGAGTTGATTCGGTTTTGCCAGGCGCTGTCTCTCGAAGCCGTGCCGGGCAGCGTCGTCGATTATGCGAAGTGGTGCCTGCTGGATTCTCTCGGCTGCGCCTTGTTCGGCTCACGGCAGCCCTGGGCAAGAATCATGGCAGAGGAAATGCTCGCAGAAGGGTCCAGGGGCCACAGCAGCATCCTGGGCCGGAACGAGACCCTCGCCGCGCCGGCTGCCGCATTATGCAATGGCACGGCCACGCACGGCTTTGAGCTGGACGACCTGCTCGACGAGGCGATCGTGCATCCCGGGGCCATCGTCGTTCCCGCCGCATTGGCCGCCGCGGAAGCCATCGATGCGCCGGGCTCCCGTCTCCTGCCGGGCATCATTGCGGGTTATGAAGCGATCAACCGCGTCGGTTTGGCCATCGGTGTCGAGCCCGCCCGGCGCGGCCATCACCAGACGGCTCTTGCGGGGCCGCTTGGATCGGTCGTAGCGGCAGGCGTGGTTATGAACCTGAGTCGCGAACAACTGGCCGCGGCGGTGGGCCTCGCCTGCTCGACTTCGTCGGGGACCAAGAGTTTCGCAGCAGGTACGGGCGGAGGCATGATGAAGCGCATGCACGCAGGCCGTGCGGCGGAAGCCGGAGTGCGAATGGCCCAACTCGCCGCACGCGGTTTTACCGCGCCGCCGACGGCGCTCGACGGGCGTTTCGGTCTGCTCGAAGTGTTATCGGGGACATCGGCGCGGCCCGAACAACTGGCGCTGGACCTGGGCAAGCGCTGGGCCGTGGGGGAAGTCTACGTGAAGGTCTATCCATGCTGCGCCTGGATCCAGGCCACGGTGCAACAGCTGGTCGCGATGCGCGGTGCGCGCCCGGTCAAGGCGGAGGAAGTGAAAAAGCTGCGAATAGGTGTCTGCAGCTATGCCGCGCGCAACAACGGCAACGTCGCACCGCCCGACACGATGGGCGCGCAGTACAGCCTGCCGTATTGCGCCGCGCTCGCGGTGACCTCCGATCCGCGCGATCCCGCGATGTACTTCGGTGATCAACTCGACGATCCCTCGCGCCGCGGGCTTGCGCGGCGCATCGAACTCGCCGTTGATCCCGAGATGGAGGCGGCATATCCCAAGCATTACGGGGCGCGCGTCCATCTCGAGCTTGCGAACGGAGAGCGTCACGACAGCGCCGTGCTCGATCCCCACGGCATGCCGTCCGATCCGTGCAGCGACGAAGAGCGACTCGCGAAGTTCAGGCTGCTCGTCCGGAACCGCATGTCCGACGCTCGCGCGTCGCAGTTGATCGATGCCGTGAAAAACGTGGAGAACCTGCGTTCAGCACGCGAGCTCACCCACATGATGAAGCTCGATCAACGCGATCTCGTGGAAGCGTGAGCATGCGGGCGCGGCGGGTGACAACCATGACTTCTTCCTTCAATTCGATCGCCAGGCGCGACATTGATCTCGGGCTCGGCAAGAAATATGCGTACTACTCGGTGCCCGCGCTCGAGCAGCACGGCGCGGGACGCGTATCGCGGCTGCCGGTCTCGCTGCGCATCGTGCTCGAGTCGCTCCTCAGAAATTGCGACGAGAAGCGCGTGTTCGAGCGCCAGGTCAGGGCGCTCGCGCAATGGCAGCCAGATGCGAAAAGAGAAGCTGAGATCCCGTTTACCGTCGGGCGCATTGTGCTCAATTGCGCCGCGGGCATACCGCTGCTCGGTGATCTCACGGCGATTCGCGGGGCCGTCAAGCGCATGGGATATCCGGGTGATATCGTGGGGCCGAAGGTCCCGGTCGATATGGCGCTCGATCACACGCTCACGGTCGATTACCACGGCACGCCCGATGCGCTGGCGCGCAACATGGAGCTCGAGATCAAGCGCAACGAAGAGCGCTTCCGCTTCGTGAAGTGGGCGATGCAGGCATACAAGGGCATACGCCTGATGC
>JACQOJ010000141.1 GCA_016202605.1 Betaproteobacteria bacterium | reverse complement strand
GTCGTCGTCGTGGGACTGGCCGATTGAGGGTCGTGCACGTCGTGCAGTCTGCACGACATCACGACTTTCGATCGCCGCGGCATTCCCGGATGCGTGATCGCCACGGAAGCGTTCAAGCCGGCCGCCGCCGCCCAGGCGCGCGCGCTCGGCCTGGATCCCGCGGTCGCGTGGGTGCCGCACCCGATCCAGAACCGCACGCCGGGAGAACTCGAAGCCATCGCCGACGGCGTGCTCGAGGAAGTGCTTGCGCTGATCAGGCGTTAACGAGAGTTTGGATGGGAGCCGCCCGTGTTCACGCGTATTGACCACGTCATGATCTGCGTCCCCGATCTGCAGCAGGCCATCGATCAGTACCGCAAGCTGGGATTCAACATCTATCCGGGGGGAGTCCATACCGGCAGGGGCACCCACAATGCCATCGCGTTCAACCAGGACGACTACATAGAGCTGTTGGCGATCCGCGATCAGGCCGGACAAAAAGCGGCAGCCGGTCGGCCCGGAAGCTGGGGTGCGGGTCTGGCGAAGTTCATCGCGGCGGGCGGCGGCATTCGCTACATCGTTCTGCAAAGCGACGACCTCGTGGCGGACGTGAGCGCAATGCGCAGCCGCGGCGTGGACGTGGGCGACGCGATTGAAGGCAGCCGACTCAGCCCGGCCGGGCAGGAACTGCGATGGAAGCTCGCGGTGCTCGGCCCCGGGAACCCGCTGCCGATCTTCTTCATTCAGCACCTGACACCGATGGCGGAGCGCCGCGAGCAGGTGCCGGGCGCCGGCGAGCATCCCAATGGGGTGTACGCCTTGGAGCGAGCCTACATGGTCACCGAGGACGCCGAGGCCGCAGCAGCAACGTACGCCAAGGTGCTGGGCATGCCTCAACCGCCGTTGCAGCGGGGCACGGTGATCATGTCGAACATGGCGGTATTCCAGTTGGGCCCGATGGGTCTTGGCATCGTCCAGCCCTACGCGCCGGGGCCGGCTGCCGACGCACTGCAGCGCCGCGGTCCCGGTCCGTTCCAGGCGCTATACCGCACCACCGGCATGGGCGCGGCCGCCCGCTGGATGCAGGAGCACGGCATGCCGCCTCTGGCGCGCGGCGTGCGCAACACCGGGGAGCACGCCATGCTGGCAACGCCGGCGGAAGCCTGTGGGGCATACATCGGCTTCGTCGGTCCGGAGTAAAAGGTGTGGTGCGCGCGTTTCTTTGCCGTCGCCGCGGTTTCGGGTGACGCTTCCGCGGCGATTAAACTCTCAAGAGGAGGCTCGTCATGGCGAGGATCGACTACGAGCACGAGACTACCGAGGAGCGGGTCAGGGCCTACCCGCGCATCCCCGAGATTGACCGGCTGCGGTGGCTCGAGGAGCTTTGCGCGCTCACCTCAATGGTGCGGCAGGCGCCGGCGACATACTCCCCGTCCCGCGCTTCGGTTGCGCCTGAAACCAATCGCCGCGAATCCTGACTCGAAGAGAAACGGCAGGCTCACGTCCATCAGGCGGTCGATACCGGAATGGTTGTCGTCGATCAGCCGGTCGAAGCGCTTTTCGCCTGCGTCTGCGCCTTTGATTTCCTGCCGGGGGCGGGAGGCGGAGTGTATCCCGATATGCGGCAGAGCAGCCCTTCGGTCGCCTTGCCGTCCTTGTAGCGGATCGAGCGGCACACCATTACGGCACCCTTGGCCTGCAGGTCAGTCACACGGAGACGCACGTTCGCAAGCGAGAGGCCGGTCGCGGCAGCGATCTCCGAATCGATCTGCTCGCCGCGATCTTTCAGGTATTCCAGGATTTGTTGCATGTCAAATGAACCTCGTCACAGGAATCGTTTCGGCCCGGGCGTGGGCCGCCGTTCGCGCGTAGGGGAGATAAATGATACAGCAAAGAGAGCGTTCGCACACTCATTTCCCGGATCCGCGCGGCGTTGAAGCTATCGACCGACGGTACATTGGTGCCTACCATGGCTGTCGGCTGTTGACACCCATTAGCAGTCTTCAGGATTCCCGAGAGACTTCTACAAGGCGCCGCGAATTTTCCGGAGAAAAGTCACCCCCAAGGGTTGTTGGGCGTTCAGCCATCAAGTGCTCGACGGTGGACCTGCTCCAACGCGGGTTGCACATCTCTATGAAATCGTAGGCATAGCGCCGCAGGTAGTGTTTGCGGCACAGCCATATCTTGGTGATCGAGGGGTCGAACAGGTGGCCAGCGGGAATCGCCGCCAGGTTCAAGTCGCGCCCGGCATCGAAAGTAACCTCCGAAAGTACCGCGATGCCCATTCCCTGCTCCACGCAAGTCTTGATCACGTCAGCGTCGATCGAACTGATGACGAGCCTGGGTTCGAGTTTCGCCTTGTCGAAGGCTCGCACCACGATTTCCCGCGCAGTGAACGCGGGTTCGTAGGTGACGATCGGATAGCGGGCCAACGCCTTCAGCGTCAGCCGCCGGCGTTGCAGGAGTTCGTGCCCGCGTGGCACCACCACGACGCGCCGGAACTCGCGGACGGGCAGCACGACCAATTCGCGCAACGCGGGCGGGTCGTTGGTGGTGACGCCCAGATCGGCTGCGCCGGAAAGCAGCATTTCGGTGATCTTCTCCGGGTCGGCATGGCGCATGGTGATGCGCACCTTGGGGTAGCGCGCGGTGAAGCGCTTGATCACCTCGGGCAGCACGTAGCGCGCCTGCGTATGCGTGACCGCGATAACGAGCGAGCCGCTGTCTTTCTGCACGACGTCCCGGCTCACGGCCTTGATGTTGGCAACCTCGTTCGTGATGCTCTGCGCCATCTCGATGATCTTGCGCCCGTGTGAGGTGATGCCCGATAGCCGGTTGCGCGAGCGCACGAAGATCTCGATTCCCAGTTCCGTTTCCAGCAGCTTCACCTGCTTGCTGATACCCGGCTGGTTGGTGTGCAGCGCCGCGGCAACGGCGGAGATGTTGAGCTCGCGCTTGGCGATCTCGCACAAATACTGCATCTGTCGCAGGTTCATGACGCGCCCTTTCTATTCCAAAAATGCATTACACATTCCATTTTATATCTTCTTGGTATGTACAAGAGGTGCTAGCTTTGGCGCCGTAGGAAAAACATGGCAGCCCGCCGAGGGGTGAGGCACGCCGACTACAAGACGAAGGAGGCGATCATGGTCACGAGAACAGTCCTGGTCCTGCTGCCGCTCATGTTTGCGGCGAGCGTGTCGGCGATCGCGCAGCAGTACCCGGCCCGCACGGTGCGCATCGTCGTGCCGTTCACGCCCGGCGGGGGCACCGACATCGTTGCCCGCCAGATGGCCGCGAAGCTCACCGAGGCGTTCGGACAGCAGGTGATCGTGGAAAACCGCCCGGGCGCCGGCACGGTGATCGGCTCGGAGATCGTCGCGAAATCGGCGCCCGATGGTTACACGCTGATCCTGCAGGTCAACTCGCTGGCGGCGAACCACACGCTGTACAAGAAACTGTCTTACGACACCCTCCGCGACTTCATACCCATCGTCCTCGCGGCGTCGACGCCCAATGTGCTGGTAGTACACCCTTCGCTGCCGGCAAATAACGTGCGAGAGTTCATCGCTCTGGCGAAACGGCGCCCCAACGAGATCGCGTATGCCTCGTCCGGCGTCGGCGGTGCGTCCTACCTGGCTACCGAGATGTTCAAGCTGGACACCGGCACCAGGATGACCCACATCCCCTACAAAGGCACGGTGCCCGCCCTCACCGCGATGATCTCCGGCGAGACTCAGGCCATGATTGCTGCCCTGCCCGGGACGATACCCAACCTGAAAGCGCGGCAGTTGCGCGCACTCGCCGTAACCAGTATCAAGCGCGCGCCGGCAATGCCGGAACTGCCAACGGTGGACGAGTCCGGAGTGAAGGGCTTTGAATTTGCGACCTGGTACGGGCTATTCGCGCCGGGCGGGACCAGCCGCGACATCGTCGCCAAGCTCAATGCCGCCGTAAACAAGATACTGACTCTCCCGGACATGAAGGAGCAGTTCGCGCGCCGGGGGCTGGATCCCGCAGGAGGAACGGCGGAGCAATTCGCCACGTACTTCAAGACGGAGGTCGAAAAGCTGGGCAAAGTCATCCGCGCCACCGGCGCGAAAGTCGAATAGCGCCTCACAACAACGGGAGAGAGAAGGCAATGACGACCATAGTCGAGAAGCTCGCCGGCCTCGCCGAGCAGATCCGCTACGAGAAACTGCCGCCGGAGGTGGTGCGCAAGGCGAAGATGACCATCCTCGACACGCTCGGCTGCGCGCTGGGTGGGTTCTCGTCCGACCCGGCCAAGATCATGCGCAGCGTGGTGAGACGGCTCGGCGGCAATCCGGAAGCGACCATCCTCGGCACCACTGAACGCACCTCGGTGCTGGGCGCGACCTGGGCCAACGGCACTTCGATCCGCTACCTCGATTACAACGACACGCTGATGAGCCGCGATCCCGGCCATCCCAGCGGCAATCTCGCGAGCGTGCTCGCGGTCGCCGAGGCGCAGGGGCTCGACGGGCGCGAACTGATCTGCGGCCTGGTGAACGCCTACGAAATCCAGCTCCGGCTGGTGGACCACTGCGGCGAGCCCTGCCTGTGGACGCGCGGCTGGGACCATCCCACCAACATGGTGTACGGCTCGGCCGCGGCGGCCGCCCGCCTGCTCAAGCTGCCCGCGGACAAGATCGCGCACTCGATGGCGATCGCCGGCAGCCAGGCCAACTTCCTCAGCGAAATACGGCGCGGCGTCATCGGCAAGATCAAGGGCACGGCGGAAGCCAAGGCCGCGGGCGACGGCGTGTTCGCCGCGCTGCTCGCCGCCGAAGGCATCACCGGACCGCTGAAAGTCTTCGAAGGCGACTACGGCTACCTCAACATCGTCGCCGGCGGCGGCGACCTGGACGCGCTGACCGGCCCGATCCGCGAGCACAAGATCATGCGCACCTACCTGAAGTACTACCCGGTCGAAACCATGACCCAATCGCCGGTGCAGGCCGCGCTCGACTTGCGCGCCGAGAACAACATCGATCCGCGCGACATCGAACGCGTGGTGGTGGGGCTCTACGACTTCGCATTCAAGAAACCCTCGTGGGACGCGAGCAAGCTCAAGCCCACGACCCGCGAGTCGGCCGACCACAGTTTCAACTACTGCGTCGCGATTGCGCTGCTCGATGGGGAGGTCACCGCCGCCCAGTTCCTCGATTCCCGCATCCAGGCTCCGGACGCGCAGGATCTGACGGCGCGCACCGAGCTCGTGCCCGATCCCGAAATCGAGAACATTTACCCGAAGTTCTACCCGGGCATCGTCACCGTGCACATGAAGGACGGCAAGACTTTCCGCAAGCGCGTGGATCATTTCCCCGGCGACCCCAAGCGCCCGATGACCGAGGCGCAGGCCGAGAAGAAGTTCCGCGACCAGGCCAGGCCCTATCTGACGGCGGAGCAGATCCAGAAAGCGATAGACACAGTTTGGTCTCTCGAACGGCTGGAAAACGCAGGCGACCTCGCGCGCATGTTGGTGATTTGAGCGCTCGCCTGACGCGCCTTCAGGGCAGACCATGAGTCTGCACATCGGCGTACTGGGCACTGGCGGCGTCGGCGGCTACATCGGCGGGCACCTCGCGCTCGCCGGCGAGGACGTCACTCTGATCAGTCAGCGGCAAGAAAGCGTCGAGCAGATCCGCAGGCAAGGTCTGCGGCTGAGCGATACGCGGGCCGAGCAGGTCGCGCGGCCCGCAGTGTTGCACGTCAGCGAAGTCGGCAAGTTCGCCGCCCGACCGCTCGACGTTGTGTTTCTTTGCGTCAAGTCATACGACACGCTCCGGGCGTCCACGCTCATCGCCCCGTACCTCGCCCCGGACGGTTGCATCGTCTCCATGCAGAATGGCATGAACGAAGAACACATCGCACTCGTGGTGGGCTGGCAGCGGACAATGGGTGTAGTCATGAGCTCGATCGGAGTCAATGCCGTCGGACTCGGCCATGTCATTCGCACTTCCACGCCCGGCGGCGATGCCTACACGGTGTTTCGCGTAGGCCGGCCCGGCGGCAAGGTGACGCCGCGCGTCGCAGAGGTCGTGCGTGCGCTCGGCGTGGTAGACAGCGCGGTGGCGACCACCAATCTCCAGGGCGAGCGCTGGTCGAAGCTGGTCACCAACTCGATCTCCCACGGGCTTTCGGCGGCATCCGGTCTTACCAGCCATGAGCTATTGAAGGCGGATTTTCTGCGACCGGTCATCATCCGATTGGCGGCCGAGGGCATCCGCGTCGGGCAGTCTCTCGGCTATTCGCTCGTATCGATCTACGGCGCCTCTCCGGACACGTGGACAGCGGCGGCCGCCGGCGATCGGCATTCCGCGATGAAAATCAGCCGCAGCCTTACGGAGCGGCTCGGTCGACTGACTGCACAGGAACGCCCCTCGGTCGCCCAGGACCTGTTGCGAGGGCGGCGCACCGAGCTCGAGTACACGAACGGGCTGCTGGAGAGCAAGGCACGCAGCTTAGGGTTGGCCGTTCCCGCTCAGGAGACGGTCTTGAACATCGCGCGCCGGATCGAGCGCGGGGAAATAACGCCCCACCCGCGGAACCTCTCGGGCATTACCAGCCGTTCAGCCTGACCGCCAACCTCTTCTCGAGGTTTTCGAGGAGCAAACCACTAACAAACTTGGTGCGTTAGCTCAGCTCTTTGCAATCCTTAGTGGTCCGTCCCTCAGGTTCGGGGACGAGGCGGAGCAGGAGTCGCGGATTGTTGAGGGGTTGTAGGTCCGTACTTGGACTCCTGCCCCCCGATTAAAGCATTCGAGGGCAGGCTTCGCGGGAATGACGGTTCCTTGTGGTCTACAGCTGATCCTTCCGGTTGAGCAGTTCGACGCTGACGCCGTCCGGTGCGTTGATAAAGGCGATGCGGGTCGTCGGGTTGAAGTCGGTCGGGTCCAGGCTGAACGTGACACCCCGCTTGCGGAGGCCTTCGCAGAAGCCGTCGAAATCGCCTTTGACCCGCACGCCGAAATGATCGACGCCCCATTGCAGTCCGGGCTTGTCTTGCGCCGACTCGGCCGGGCGCTGGCCGCGCACGATGACGATGAAGCCGCCGAACGACACGTAGATCTGCGGCGCCCCTTTGACCTCGAGGCTCCGCACGATCGTGCCGCCGAGCTTGTCGACATACCAGGCGGCGGTGGCTGGCGGGTCCCTGGCTACGAGGTGGACGTGGTCGAAAGCGAAGCTGGTATCTGGCATGATGGTCCTCTCATTGCCTGGAAGTTTGAGGCAAGTCTAACCAAAGGAGGATACCGATGGCAAAGCTGCGCCACATAGCGATGGTGGTCGAGGAGATGGAGAAGACCGCGCAGTTCTACGAGAAGTCCTTCGGCATGGAGCGCGTGCGGCGGACGGACACGGCGATCGGGCTGTCGGATGGAGTCGTGAGCCTGGTGATCATCCATCCGTCGAACGTCAACATGAAGGGAGACAGCCGCAGGGGATTGCATCATCTCGGCTTCCTCGTTGACGACATGGATCAGGAATCGGCGAAGGTCGAAGCCAACGGCGCTGTCCGCCACGGCGGCATCACTCACTCCGCAAGCGGGACGGAGACCGAGCGCAAGTATCGCAACCCTAACGGGCAGGTATTCGACCTGACCGGCCCTGAATACGCGCGCGATTTCTGGCATATTGCGGTGTAGAACACTTAACCGCGGTTCGTCCGGCCGCGCTAAGCCTTGAGCCGGTATCCGGTCTTGAAGATCCATGCCACGACGGCCAGCGACGCGGCGAGGAACACGCAGGTCATGGCGAGGCTCACGCCGACGCTCACGTCGGCAATCCCGTAGAAGCTCCAGCGGAAGCCGCTCACCAGGTAAACGACGGGGTTGAACAGGCTGACCGTCTGCCACAACGGCGGCAGCATGTCGATGGAGTAGAAGCTGCCACCGAGGAAGGTCAAGGGCGTGATGACGAGCAGCGGGATGAGCTGCAGCTTCTCGAAACCGTCGGCCCAGATGCCGATGATGAAGCCCAGCAGGCTGAACGTCACCGAGGTCAGCACGAGAAACAGCAGCATCCACACGGGGTGCTCGATCCGCAGCGGCACGATGAATGCCGCCGTCGCGAGGATGACGAGGCCGAGAACGACCGACTTGGTCGCGGCCGCCCCGACGTAGCTCACCACGATCTCGAGATAGGAGACCGGCGCCGACAGGAGTTCGTAGATGGTTCCGGTGAACTTCGGGAAGTAGATCCCGAACGAGGCATTGGAGACGCTCTGCGTGAGCAGCGACAGCATGATGAGCCCGGGCACGATGAAAGCGCCGTAGGTGATCCCCTCCACCTCGGAGATGCGCGAGCCGATCGCCGCGCCGAAGACGACGAAGTAAAGCGAAGTCGAGATCACGGGGGAAATGATGCTCTGCATCAGCGTGCGCCGCGTGCGCGCCATTTCGAATTTGTAGATCGCGCGGATCGCGTAAACGTTCACGGTGTTCATTTTCTGTCCCGCACCAGCGTGACGAAGATATCTTCGAGCGAGCTTTGCGTCGTCTGCAGATCCTTGAACCGGATGCCGGCTTCGGGCAGCGCCTGGAGGAGCGCCGTGATACCCGTCCGGTCACCGCGCTCGTCGTACGTGTAGATCAATTCTCCGCCGTTGCCCGCGAGCTCCAGGTTGTAGGCGGAGAGCGCCGGCGGGACGCGCGCGAGCGGCTGCTCCAGGTGCAGCGTCAACTGTTTCCTGCCGAGCTTGCGCATGAGCTCGGCCTTCTCTTCCACGAGGATGATTTCGCCCCTGTTGATCACGCCGATCCGATCCGCCATCTCTTCCGCCTCGTCGATGTAATGGGTGGTCAGGATGATGGTCACGCCGGCGGCCTGGAGCGAGCGCACCAGGTTCCACATGTCCCGCCTCAGCTCCACGTCGACGCCGGCGGTCGGTTCGTCGAGAAAGAGAATCCGCGGCTCGTGCGAGAGCGCCTTGGCGATGAGGAGCCGCCGCTTCATGCCGCCGGAGAGCGTCATCACCTTGCTGTCTTTCCTGTTCCACAACGACAGGTCCTTGAGCACTTTTTCGATATGCGCGGGATTGGCGGGTTTGCCGAACAGCCCCCGGCTGAAGGACACGGTGTTCCACACCGATTCGAAGGCATCGGTCGTCAGCTCCTGCGGCACGAGACCGATCATGCCGCGCGCGGCGCGGTAGTCGGCGATGATGTCGCGGCCGTCCACCAGGATGGTGCCTGCGCCCGGATTGACGATGCCGCAGATGATGCCGATCAGCGTCGTCTTCCCCGCGCCGTTGGGCCCGAGCAGCGCGAAGATCTCTCCCGGGCGGATGTCGAGACTGACGTTCTTGAGCGCCCGGAAACCGGAGGCGTAGGTTTTGGAGAGGTTCGTGACGGAGATGATGGCCTGCATGAAGCGCGACGATACACGATAGTCCGGTGTTTCGCCGAACGCGCGCCGGCGCCCGAACCCATGGAAACGATGCGCCCGCCCCGTTCAGCGCGGTGAGCGCTGAAAGCGCCTGGACCTGAACCGGCTCTGACGCATCCCGGAAGATCTTGTGATCCTTCGACCAGCCCTTGGATTTGAAGAACGGCTCCCTACACGGTTTCCTCGTCCGCCTCGGCGATTCCCGTTTCGGCCATCAGTTCGGCTTTGCGCTTTTTCATTGCGGCGGTGACCGAGTCGAGGTCGAGCCGCTTCAACTTCTTCACCACCGGAAAGCGCTCCGTTTCTTCTCCCAGCACATGGTGCTTCACATGCCCGGCGAGAATGGTGAAGTACGCATCGCGTTGTTTGTGGTCCGTACGCGTTTGCTCGAGCTTTTCGATCAGCTCGAGAATCGTGTCATGCTCCTCTTCCGCCTCATCCATGAGGCCGTCGATCTCTTCGTCTTCGGCCGCCTTACCGACTGCGGGATAAAAGATTTCGGTTTCGAGCGTATCATGGATCTTGAGCTCCGCACACGCGTTCGCGATCACGCGCCCGGTGTTCCTGCCGTTCTGCCGCAGGTATTCGAACTCACTGAACAGCGACTCCATTTCCCGGTGGTCCTGCATCAGCAGGTCGAGAGCATCGAGTTCCTTGCGCGCTTTTTCGGTCATGGTATTCCTTCGGAAATGAGGCACATCCCGCGTGGGATCAGGCGGGATATCGAACTGCGAGGGGGAACGACCAGCGGAAGGCGCCCGGTGAAGGTGCGGAAAACAGACGGAACCGGCAACCCGTTCGACGCGCCGAGTATGAGGCCGCCGGGCCTTTTAAGCAACCTATTTCAACGTGACGGCGGGTTGGCCTTCGGGACGATATGTCTTCCACCACGCCTCGAACTGGTCTTCCGGAAGCGGGCGGCTTATCGCGTACCCCTGTATTTCCTCGCAGTTGAGAAGCCGCAGCATCTTCACCTGCTCCCCGGTCTCGACGCCTTCCGCCACCACCTTGAGTCCGAGGCCGCGCGCCAGGGAAATAATCGTCGTCACGATCGTGAGACCGTCTGGCGAGGCATTCATACCGGTGACAAAGGCCCGGTCGATCTTCAGGGTATCCACCGGAAGGCTGTGTATGAGGCTGAGCGACGAATGGCCGGTGCCGAAGTCGTCAATGGCCACACTGATGCCCATTTGCCTTATCGCTTTGAGTTTGGCGATGTTCGCCTCGATATCCTGCATGATGAGACTTTCGGTTATCTCGAGTTCGAGCCCCACCGGCCCGTTTTCGTTGCGCTTCAGAAGCGTCTCCACAACCGCCGCAAAGTCTTTCTGTGCCAACTGGAGCCGGGACACGTTCACCGCAATTCTCGGCGCCTGCCCGTGTTGCGCCTGCCACTTCCGGTATGTTGACACCGCCTTTTCCATTGCCCACCGCCCCACGTCCACGATCAGGCCGGTCTCCTCCAATACCGGAATGAACTCGCCCGGCGACGCTATTCCTGCCCCGGGCCTGTTCCAGCGCAGCAGTCCTTCGCATCCCGATATTTCCCCCGTCTTAAGGCGGATTTTCGGCTGATAGTGGAGCGCGAACTCATCCCGCTCCAGGGCCTGGCGCAGCAAGGAGTGAAGAGAGAGCCGCTCCGCAATCCTGGCGTTGAGTTCAGCCGTATAGAACTGATAGTTTTTCCGTCCGAGCTGTTTCGCGCGGGACAATGCCGCCCCGGCGTTGCGCAACAATATCTCGGCGTCCTTGCCGTCTTCAGGATACAAACTCACACCCATGCTGCAGGTCATGTTGAGTTCGCGCTCGCTGACAATCATAGGCTCCGAAACGGCGTTGAGGACCCGTTGCAGCGTTTCCGTTATCTCCGGGGCTGCCGACACCGCTTCGGCAACCCTGCTGACCACGCGAGATGTTGCCGATGCGTTTCTTTGACCCGGCAGGACAAGGACAAATTCGTCTCCTCCGAGACGCGCCACGGTATCACTCTCTCTTACGCACGACCGTATGCGCGCGACGCACCTCTTGAGCAACTCGTCCCCGGCCGTGTGGCCCAGGCTGTCATTGATCAGCTTGAGGTGATCCAGGTTGAGAACCACAACGGCGACGATATGGCCGTAGCGATGGGCCTGCACCAGCGTCTGTGCGAGGCGATCGTTCAGCAGAGTACGATTGGCCGCACCAGTCAAAGCATCATAGTAGGCCAGGTAACTCAGCTTTTCTTCCTTGGCCATGAAGTCGAGCGCAAACGAAACATCGCCCGCGAGTTCAGCCAGGAGCTTGATCTCGTCCCCGGTAAAGAAATCGGGTTCTTTGGCATACAGCGTGAGGGTTCCTGCAACTGACCCTTCCTCGAAGAGCGGCAAGGCTATATCGGAGCGATAGCCCAAGCGCAGCGCCTCTCTGCGCTGTTCGCTTCCAACATCGGGCTCGGCAGCCAAATCGTTGCACGCCACGGGTTTCTGTTGCCTTATCGCACGCCCCACCACGCCGTGACCCGGTGGCACGTCCGCTCGCGCGGTGGTCTTCAATTTCTCATACCCGATGGCATCAATCCCCGCCCAGGCGACAGGCGTGACATCCATCGTTGCCGGATCGAACTTGCTGATCCATGCTATTCCGAAGCCGCCCTGCCGCGCTGCAATGCGGCACGCTTCCTGGAACAGCTCGTTGCGGTCGCGAATACGCACAACCGCCGAGTTGATGCCGCTCAGGACCTGGTGAATCCGGGTCAGCCTCTCGATCCTCTCCTCTTGCTTCTTGCGCGGCGTGATGTCGCCATGCGTGCCGGTGCCACGCAACGCACGGCCCGCCGCATCGCGCTCGACCACCCGTCCCACCGTTCGAATCCAGCGCCACTCGCCGCTCTTCGCCTGCATGCGATACTCCGCATCCAGGATCGGAGTGATCCCCTTCATGTGGGCACCCAAGGCTGCTTTCACCTGTCCCACGTCGTCCGGGTGCGTGAGTTTCTCCCACGCCTCTATGCGTGAAGGAACTTCGCCCGGCGCATAGCCCAGTATCGGCCACCAGTGCCGACTCAAGCGCACGTCCCCGGTCACAAAGTCGTAGTCCCAGACCGCAAGGCCGGATGCGTCCAACGCGAGGTTCAGTCGATACTCACTTTCTTTCAAAGCCTGCCCGGCCTGCTTGTGCTCCGTAATGTCGCGCACGAGAGACAGGACGCAGACCTTCCCGTCCAGACTGAACTTTTGAGCGCGGATTTCCACCGGGATGCGCCGTCCGTCTTTGGCGAGATGGACCTGTTCAAATGCCACCGTTTCGCCGGCTAACACACGACGCCCGATGGACTTGACATCTACGCCCGAATCCGGTGCGTCAATGTCTGCCGGCGACATCTGGAGCAGTTCCTCGCGGGTGTAGCCCAAGCGCCCGCACGCCACGCTGTTGGCCTCCAGGAATCGCCCCGGGGGACCGTCTTCGCGAACCTCGTGGACGAATACGGCATCGGCGATCGCCTTGAACAGGGTCCGATAGTGCTCCTCGCCGTAGCGTAGCGATTCCTCTGCCTGTCCTGGTGGTCCCACGGAAACCATTGCCCTCCTGGGGCGAGAGGTTATATCACGGTACCTGGTTCGGGGTTGATCTGGCGCAAACGACCCGCAACTCGCGGGCCATGCCGTCCTTGTCGAACGATGAGATAATGCCGGCATGAATGAATCGCAACCGACTTCCCCGCGTCTTCGCCTGCAGGCGCTTCTGGCGGTCCCGGACAGGCAGCGCACCGATGCCCAGTGGGATGAGATCAATGAGCTGGAGATTATGCTGGCTCCGGGAAATCGAGAGGGAATTCCGGAGCAGGACACCCGGCGGAACGCCGCTGCGTCCGGTGCTCATCCCAATAAGCCCGGCGGCCGGCCACACGGCAAGAGGCCGGGGAAGAAGTTCTACAAGCGGCCCCCCAAGCGCGGCGCGCCGTGAGGGCACCGGTTGGTCGATCCACCCGACGATTCCCGGTGTGCGGCGACCCGACAAAGGCGTAAAGCAAGACTGCCGCCCTCACCCTTTATCGCGACGGCGAGGCGCACGACCGCATTCTGGTCCTGGCGATCCGCCACCAGCGCGAAGCCGGCTTTATTTGACGCGTTATGGTGGCGCACCACCCTGGCGCGCATTCCCCGTCTGCCGCCCCATCACGGGTCCGCTGTTTCGTTGGCAGCTTCGCTGACTGCACCTCCTCCCTGACCCTCCCCCTTGCCGGGGGGAGGGAGTATTATTCAGTCACGCGTTCCGAGGCAATGGCATGTTGTTTGCTGGCTCCCGGGTTGTCATGCCGATCAACCGCTCCATCGTTCTGGCTGCATGCCTGCTGCTGGCGGTTGCGGTGCGGGCGGAGGATGTTCCGCAGCCGCCACCCGCCGTGGACGACGTGGTTTACAAGGGAATCGTCGGCAAGGCCCTGGACGCCGTGCCGATGGACCCGGGCGAGCGCGTCGTCCTGCAGCGGACCAGCGCCGTCGTGAGCGGCACGCTCGCCGGCCGCTCGATTTCGGTATGGGCCGGACTGAGCAACCCGCTCCTGTTGATCGCCGGTGTGGCGTGGGGTCTGTTCTCGGCGTCCAACATCAACGCGGCGGAAGCCGCCGCGAAGCCGGATACCAACCGCGTCGAGCCCGTCGACGCCGGACAAATCCAGGTTGTGCTGTTGATGACGCACGAAGAGTGACCGGAGACAGGTGACGGGTGACCACTGACGACTGACGGGGGACTTCCGCCTTCATCCCTGCCTGATATAACGCGGCTCGGTGAACAGCGACTCGATCTCGACGCTGCGGATGGTGGGATCGTCCGGGACGGCGTAGAGGATGGGGGTGATCAGCTCCTCGAATATCCCGCGCAGGCTCCGGGCGCCGGCCTTGTATTCGATGGCGATGTCCGCGATCTGCTCGAACACCCTGTGCTCGATGGCAAGCTCCACGCCCTCGTTCCTGAAGATCTCGGAGTACTGGTTGTAGATGCAGTTCCTGGGCTCGATCAGGATCCGCACCAGCATTCCCCTGGTGAGGTCGTGGAAGCGGGCGACGATGGGCAGCCGCCCGGTGAATTCGGGGATCAGCCCGAACTCGAAGAGATCCGTCGGCTTCACCCGCGCGTTGAGCCGGTCGATGATGTTCCTGTCATCGCTTTTCGAAGTGGAAATGTAGCCGTAGGTCTGGGTCCTCGCCATGATGTCGTCGAGACCGATGAACGCCCCGCCGCAGATGAACAGGATGCTGGCCGTGTCGATGTACTGCCCGCCGCCGAGCTTCACCTGCGAGCCTTCCATGATTTTGAGCAGCGCGTGCTGGACGCTCTCCCCCGAGACGGCGCGCGCCTGGCCGCCGGTGGCCTTGAGCTTGTCGATCTCGTCGATGAAGACGATGCCGAGCTGGGCGCGGGTGAGGTCGCCGTCCGCCTTGTCCACCAGCCGCTGCAGGATGGCCTCGATCTCTTCGTTGACGTAGCGGTTCTGCGCGAGCGAGGTGGCGTCCGCCGTCACGAACGGGACGCCGAGCACCCGCGACAGCGTCTCGCACAGCAGGGTCTTGCCGGTGCCGGAGGGGCCGATCAGCAGAACGTTGCTCTTGACCAGCTCGAGCGCGTCCCTGCGCGCCTTCTCGATCTTGCGGTAATGCGCATAGACGGCGACCGCGACGACCTTCTTGGGCTCGTCCTGGCCGATCACGTACTCATCGAGATTCTTGACGATGGAGCTGGGCTTGATTTTCCTGTCGAGCACGGCGGTGTCCTTGGGCGAGAAATCGGGAACTTATTTTCCGGCCATTTTCGCCGAATGGGTGTAAAATTTCCGCTGTCATTGGGGAGTAGCCGCCCTTCGCCTGCGGCGAAGGGGCTTGCGTCAACACACTTGACCCTGCGGTCATGGCGCAAGCTGCCCCCGGCCTGGCGAGACCTTTGACTGCGATGCCTCCGGCTTGGCCGGGGAGGCGCGTGGTCATGGGTTCCGATTCCGGCCGGGGAGCAAAAGTTGGAATCTTTCCTCGTCTCCACGGGCGTTGTCGCGCTGGCGGAAATCGGCGACAAGACCCAGTTACTCGCGTTCATTCTTGCGGCGAAGTTCCGAAAGCCTTTGCCGATCATTGTCGGCATCCTGGCGGCCACGCTGGCGAATCACGCTCTCGCGGGGGCGCTCGGTTCATGGATCACCTCGCTCCTCGACCGCGAAACTCTGCGCTGGGCTCTCGGCCTGTCGTTCATCGGGATGGCGATATGGTGCCTGATTCCTGACAGGCTCGAGGAGAGCGACGCGAAACTGGCGCGCCTGGGCGTCTTCGGCGCGACGTTGGTGGCATTTTTCCTCGTCGAGATGGGCGACAAGACGCAGATCGCGACCGTCGCCCTGGCGGCCCGGTACCACGCATTCTTCTCCGTCGTCGCCGGAACGACCCTGGGCATGATGATCGCCAACGCTCCCGCCGTCCTCCTGGGAGACCGCATTGCGCACCGCATGCCGATTCGTCTCGTTCATGGCATCGCCGCGGCGATTTTCGCGATTCTTGGTGCTGGCGCCCTGTTCGGAGTCGGCGCGGGCCTCGTGTTTTGAAAAGTGACTCCGACCCCGTTAACCAAGAGGAGACTCGTCATGGCCAAGGGCTACTGGATCAACATGTTTCGTTCCATCAGGGACCCGGAGAAGGTCGAGGCGTACCGCAAGCTCGCGGGTCCCGTGATGCAGGCGGCGGGCGCGAAATTCCTGGTGCGCGGCGACCCGACGAAGGTGTACGAGGCGGGGGCCATGCAGCGCGTGGTGGTCATCGAGTTCGAGAGCGTCGAAAAGGCGATCGCGGCGCACGACAGCCCGGGCTACCAGGCCGCGCTCGAGGCGCTCGGCGATGGCGCGGAGCGCGACCTGCGGATCGTCGAAGGGCTATGAAATAATCCGCTTCAAACGCTCAACCAGAGCCTTCCATAGCAACTCAAGAACCGGGATCTTCGTCTGGCGCAAGGCAGCCTGTTCCCCCGCGCGCGGCGCGCCCGGCGTTGCCGACAACGCGTGTATGTGCGCGCGCAGGTTCTCCGCGAACCGGGAAATCAGTTGCTCGGATACCCCGGATATCATCCCCGCGCCCCGGCCATACTGAGCGACCTGCCCGGCAAGCTGCACGTCGCTGTCCACATCGACGACCGTCCCGCCCTCGTGCTCACGCATGACGAAACGCGTCACCGTGATCGCATTGCCGCGTCCCCTGGCTTCGGTCCAGGTTGCCTTTACCGTGGCCGAACGCCGCGCCTCATCCCGGGTCTCGATACGCAAATTCCCGGCGAACACCATCGTCAGCGGCCCGAGCTTGACGGTGACGCGCCCCTTGTAGCTGTCCGCGTCAACCGTTTCGACCAGCTCCGCCCCCGGAAAACACGGCACGATCGCGGGAATATCCATGAGCAGGGACCACGCTGCTGCGGGTGACGCCGGAACTTCAAACCGATTCTTGATCTGCATTGAACGGGCCGGGCAGGCTCAGGAACGCACCAGGGCGAGCAGCGTGCCGGCATATTCCGCGGCCATGTCGGGCGTCAGGTGCGACGCCTTCGCCTGATAGCGCTTGATCGTTTCCAGAACCAGGCGCGGCCGGCTTGCAAGCTTTTCCAGAAACGCGTCCGCGTCAGCGGCGAAAGTCGCCTGCGGCAGCACTTTACTCGCAAGACCCAGCGTTACCGCCCGTTGGGCATCGACCCGTTCCGCCGAGTAGATCAGGTAGACGAGCGCCTTCTCGGGCACCTTGCCCAGCGCAGCGCACATCGCCATGGTCGGCGGAATGTCGTGTTCGATTTCCGGAAACGCGAAGCGCGCATCGTGAGCGGCGAGCGTGATGTCGCAACCGGCTGCGAGCGCCGCGCCAAAACCCAGCGCGTCGCCGTGCACCAGGGCAACCACCGGCACCGGCACGTCCCGGATCGCCTGGTAAGCGTCGAGCACGGCGCCCATCATGTTTACCCGCACTTCGTACGGCGTCATGCCGGCGCGCGATTCGCCCCTGCCATCGCGCCCGCGGCAGAACTGCTCGCCCCGGCCGCCGATCGCGATCGCGTTGATCTGCGTACCGGCACCCAGCTCGCGCAACACCTGCGCAAACCGCAACATCATCGCCCGCGTCAGCGCGTTTCCTTCTTCCGGACGGTTGAGGTCAAGCCGCGCAATCGCACCGTCGCGCGTGACCTTGAAATCGAATTCGCTCATTCTCTCCCCTTGCCTTTCATGCAGTCCGTCCGAGCGCCGCCGGGCCGAGCAGCTCCACGATGCGCTGCGGCGTGATCGGCGCTTCGGCGATGGTCACGCCGAACGGCGCGAGCGCGTTTTCGACCGCGCTGATGATTGCCGCGATCGCCGGTATCGTGCCGCCCTCGCCGGCGCCTTTCATCCCCAGCGGATTCAGCGGCGACGGCGTCTCCAGGTGCACCAGGTCCACGTGCGGCACATCGGTCGCGAGCGGCAGCAGGTATTCGCCGAAGTTGGTGGACACCGGCTGCGCGTTGTCGTCGTAGACCAGGCGCTCGTACAGCGCGTTGCCCACGCCGTGCGCGACGCCGCCGACGACCTGGCCGTCCACGATCATGGGATTGATCACGCGCCCGCAATCGTGCGCGACCGTGTAGCGGACGATCTTCACCGCGCCGGTTTCGATGTCGACCTCGACCTCGGCGACATGCGTGCCGTTCGAATACACCGATCGCTCGGGCGTGAAGTACGCGGTGTGCTCGAGTCCCGGCGGCAACCCGCCCGCCATCGAGAAGCCCGGCATGCCGATCGATTTCACGGCGATCTCGCGCAGGCTCTTCCTGACGTCCGGCGCGCTTTTCAGCCGCACGCAGCCATCGGCGAGTTCGAGGTCGTCTTCCATGCACTCCATCATTCCGGCCGCGATTTTTTTCGCCTTGTCGGCGACTTCTCTGGCCGCGAGGTGAACCGAGGACCCGGCGTTGACCGCCGTGCGCGCGGCGAAACTGCCGATGCCGAGCGAAATGCCGGCGGTGTCGGAAGTCACCACGGTCACGTCGTCGTAGTCGACGCCGAGCTGGTCGGCCGCGATCTGCGCGAGCGTCGTCTTGTGCGATTGCCCCTGCGGCGCGGCGCCGGTATAGACGACGATCTTGCCGGAAGTCGCAACGCGCACCGTGGCGCCCTCGTACGGCCCGAGCCCGGTCGCCTCCACCGCATTCGAGATGCCGATGCCGAGATAACGACCGGATCCGCGGGCTTCCGCCTGACGCCGCGGGAATTCCTCGTAGTCGGCGGTCGCGAGCGCGGCCGCCTGGCACGCCGGATAATCGCCGCTGTCGTAGGTGACCGGCCGCCCGTCGCGGAAGATGATGCCGACGTTGTACGGCATCTGCTCCGGCCGGATGAAGTTGCGCGCGCGCACCCCGGCGCGATCGAGTTTCAGCTCGCGCGCGACGCGGTCCATCAGCCGCTCCATCGTCACCACCGCCTCCGGCCGGCCCGCCCCGCGCACGGGCGTCGTCTGGATCTTGTTGGTGAACACCGAGACGACCTCCAGCTTGAAGTTGGGAATCACGTACGGCCCGGGCACCGTCGTCGCGGTGATCCAGGGCAGCACGATGCCCCACGGCACGTAGGCGCCGGTCTCGTGGATCAACTGGCCGCGCACGCCGATGATTTTCGCGCCGGCATCGACGGCGATTTCCACGTCCCAGTACTGGTCGCGCTCCTGGTGCGTCGCGAGGAAGTTCTCGCGCCGGTCCTCGATCCACTTCACCGGCCGGTTGGTGAGCCGCGACGCCACCGCGACGTTGACGTATTCTGGATAGAACGATCCCTTGGGCCCGAAGCCGCCGCCCACGTCCGGCGCGACGACGCGCACCTGGTGGTCGCCGAGTTCGAACATGTCGAGCATGCAGCGCTTGAGCCGGTGCGAGCCCTGCGAGGAAACGTAGAGCAGATACGACTGCGCCGGCGCCTCGTAGCACGCGACCGCCCCGCGGCACTCCATGAAAAACGCGCCGCCGCGGTGCTGGTGGATTCTTTCGCGAAATACGTGGGCGGCGGTGACGAACGCGCGCTCGGCGTCGCCGACCTTGACGGGAAAACGCGCCGCCACGTTGGATTCGGCGCCGGCATGCGCGAGCGGCGCGCCCGGCTCGAGCGCGGCGCGGCAGTCGTTTGCCGCCGGCAACGGCTCGTACTCGACCGCGACGAGCTGCGCGGCATCCTCGGCGATGTAGCGGCTGTCCGCAATCACGCACGCGACCGGCTCGCCGGCATAGCATGCCTCGTCTTTCGCCAGCGCATACGGCATGTATGCCTGCTTGATCGCCGGATGCGGCACCAACAACGGCAACGTCTGCCGGCGCACCGACTCCGGCAGGTCGGCATAGGTGATGACCGTGTGCACGCCGGGCACCGCGAGCGCCGCGGCCTTGTCGATCCGGCCGACCCTGGCGTGCGCGTAAGGGCTGCGCGCGAACGCCGCGTGCAGCATCCCGGGCAGATGGATGTCGTCGACGAACTGGCCCTTGCCCTGCAGGAAAGCCGGGTCCTCCTTGCGCTTGACCGATGCACCGAATCCGGTGGCAACCATTACGCGCCCCCTCGCATGCGCTTCGCGGCATCGAGCGTCGCCGCGACGATGGCCTGATAGCCGGTGCAGCGGCAAAGATTGCCGGACAGCACGTCGCGCACCTCCGCCTCGCCCGGGTCGGGATGGTCGCGCAGAAATTCGGTGAGCGTCATCAGTATGCCCGGCGTACAAAAGCCGCACTGCAGGCCGTGATTGTCCCGGAACGCCTGCTGCAGCGGGTTGAGCTCGTCGCCGTCGGCGAGCGACTCGACGGTCGCGACCTCCCGCCCGTCGCATTGCACCGCGAGCATCAGGCAGGCGCGCGCGCTCACGCCGCCCACCAGCACCGTGCACGCGCCGCACACGCCGTGCTCGCAACCGACGTGCGTGCCGGTCAAATTCAGCTCGTGGCGCAGAAAATCGGCGAGCGTCAGGCGCGTCTCGACTTCGCGCGAGCACACCCGGCCGTTGACCGTGACGGTGATGGTTCTGGTATCAGCCATTCCCCGCCTCCAGCGCCCGCATCGATGCCTGTTCCAGGGCGCGGTAGACGAGCACGCGCGCGAGGTGCCGGCGGTACGCGGCGGTGACGTAGGCGTCCGCGACGGCGTCGAACCCGCCCGCTTCCGCGGCGGCGGCCTTGAACGCGGCCGCGCCCGGTTTCTCGCCTCGCAGCGCCCGCTCGATCGACGCCGGGCGCACCGGCGCGTGGCCCAGTCCGGACAGCGCGACCGCCGCGTCCGCGATTCTGCCATCGCGGTCGAGCCCGATCAGCGCGGAGCACGCGACGATGGCGAAATCGCCATGGCGCCGCGCGAACTCGGCGAACGCATGGCCGCGGCCGCGCGCCGGCAGCGGCAACGTGGCGCCGGCGAGCAGCTCGTCCGGTTGCAGGCTCGTCGTCATGTAGGCGACCGCGAATTCGGCGAACGGGATGTCCCGCGCGCCGCCCTTCGAGACCACATGCAGCGTGCCGCCCAGCAGCGCCGCCACGTTGACGAGCTCCGCCGAGGGATCGAGGTGGCACAGCGAGCCGCCGAGGGTGCCGCGATTGCGCGTCTGGCGGTGCCCGACGTGGGAGAGCGCTTCACGCAGGACCGGGCAACGCTTTCCGACTTCGGGCGAGAATTCGAGGTCGCGCTGGCGCGTCATCGCGCCGACGCGGAGCACTTCGCCCTCGCAGCGCAGGTACGCGAGCTCGTCGACCCGGTTGAGGTCGATGAGGTGATCCGGCATCGCGTAGCGGAAATTCATCATCGGCATTAGCGACTGGCCGCCGGCGAGCACGCGCGCGTTCTCGCGCGTTGCGAGCAAATCGCAGGCTTCCGCCACGGTGCGCGGATCGTGGTAGACGAACGGCGCGGGTTTCACTTCAGTCGAGCTTCTCGACTTTGCGCACCGGCGTCTCCGGCGTGACGTCGCTACGCCGCCGCGCAATCGTCTCCTTGCCGCTTTCCTCCCAGTCGCCCGCGGTCGCACGCCGCGCGTAGCGCTCCCAGGTGTCGGTCCAGTCCCCGAGCGTATAGCCGTGCCATGGGGCCCTCGCCGCGAGCGCGGGAAGACCGAGCTCCTCCCAGATCGCGCGCGCCCTTTCCATGTGCTCACGGGTGGGCAGCGCGAGCGGCGCCATGGGGTACTTTTGCGTCGCGTCGATCAACAGCGTCGATTCCGAATTTTGCGGGCCGTATTGCGACCCCTGCACGCCGCGGCGGTACGGCGCGATGTGCACGTCCTCCGCCGGGGTCGAGCGATAGGCGAGCGACCAGAACACCGCATCCGTGTTCGCGGGATCGATGTCCTCGCTGACGGCGATCACGATCTTGCCGCACTCGGGGCGCAGCGTCGCCGCGCCGTGCAGTCCGCGCCACACTTCCGTGCGCGGCGTGTCGCGGGCGAACTGCACGAACATGACCGGTCGCAGGTTCGACAACGGCTCGTGCATCACCACGCGGCGCACGTTCCTGATTCCCAGGGCGTCGCGCAGATGCGCGAGGAACAACGGCTCGTACGCGACCTTCTTCACGAGACTCGACTCGCTCGGCGTGACCTGGCTGATGATGGAGGTGAATACGGGGGAGCGCTTGTGCGTGATCGCCGTGACCTGCATCGGCATGTTGTACGCCTCGAGCGCCACGTAGCCGTTGCTCTCGCCGAACGGCGCCTCCGGCTCGAGCACTGCCGTATCGATCACGCCTTCGATGACGATTTCCGCGTCCGCCGGCACGTCGAGATCGACGGTGACGCATTTCGTCCTGCGGATCGGCTCGCCGGCCAGCCCTCCCGCTACCATCAGCTCGTCCTGGTCGATCGCGAGTTTCTGCGGTCCGGTGAAGAACACCACCGGCGCGCAGCCGATGACGATGGCGATCGGCATGGGCGCCTTGCGGCTGCGGTATTTGAGCCAGTGCAGGTAACCGCCGGCGCCGCCGACGCGCGCGACCATGCGCACGCCGAGCCGGTCGGTGGCCTTGAGCCCGGCGCGGTAGGTGCCCATGTTCTGGATGCCGTTCTCGGGATCGCGCGTGACGCACAGCGTTGCCGTGAGGTAAGGCGCGGCGTCGAAGCCCGGCGTCGAGATCGGCACGGGCAGACGCGCAAGTCCGCCGCCGGGGGCGCGCAGCGCGTCGCCGGTGACCACGACCTGCTGGCACGCGGGCGAGCTGACGGCGACGGGGGCGATCGGGTTCGCGATGGCGTGCATCCACGTCGGTCCGATTTCCTCGACCGCCTTGCCCATGCCGATCGCGTAGATCTGCCGCGAGGACGCGAGCGCGCCGACTGCCACCGGCATGTCGTAGCGCCGGCCCCTGGCGTCGACGACGTTGGTGAAAAGGAACGCGCGACGCTTTTCCTCGGGAATTCCGCCCAGGAACTGCCAGCGCACCAGCGGATGCAGCTCGGTGTCCTTGTTGATCGGCCGGTCGACGCGAACGAGCAGGCCCTCCGCTTCGAGGTCGGCAAGGTGCTCCTGGAAATCGAGCCGCGGCCGCGAGATCTTTTGCGGCTGAGCGGAGCGTGTTTGCTTGGAATCATCCGGCATGTCCGCCTGCCTCGCCAAAATGTTGCATGTTGTCGAAATCAAAGCTTCACGTTCGCGCGCTTGATGACATCGGCCCCCACTTGGCGATGTCCGCCTTCAGGAAAACGGCGAATTCCCCGGGCGCGCTGCCGACCACCGTCATCCCCAGACCGGATAACTTCTCCCTGATTTCCGGTGTGCGCAAGACTGTGACGATTTCGGCATTGAGCTTGATCACGACGTCCCCCGGGGTTCCCGCCGGCGCCGCCAACAGCGTATAGCCATCGGACGGGGATTTCGCGACGTAATCGGCGCCGATGATGCCATTCGCGCCGCTGCGGTAGTCAACGACGACCGGCTGACCGAGACCCTCGTGCAGCTTGCCTGCGATCGTGCGCGCGGCGGTGTCGACGGTCCCGCCGGGCACAAAGGGCACGATGACACGGACCGGCTTCTGCGGGTAGCCTTGCGCCGCGCACAGATTCGCGCCCGCCATCAGGGCGATCGAAACCAAGAACCGCAGGCGGCGTTGCACGGACACCGGCAAGCAAGTCTGATCAATCATTTGGTGAAGGAGCCGCTCCTGATGACCTCGCCCATCCTGGCCATTTCCGTTTTGATGAAGCCGGCGAACTCCTCGGGAGAGTTGCCGACGACTTCGACGCCGGCCCCTGCCAACCTTCGCGGATCCGTCGTCTTCAGGGACTGGACGATCTCACGGTTGAGGATATTGACGATGGCCGGCGATGTCTTGCGTGGAACAAAAAAACCGATCGTCGCCTCCGATGCATAGCCCGGCAGGGTTTCCGCGACCGCGGGCAGGTCGGGCATCAGCGGCGTTCGCCTGGGCGTCGAAACCGCGATCGGCCTAACCTTGCCCTGCTTGACGTGGGGCAAGACCGGTCCCAACGCGGCGAACATCAGGTGCACTTCGCCCACGAGCAGGCCGATCATCGACGGACCGGAACCCTTGTAGTGGACACGGACGACGTCGACGCCCGCCATGTACTTGAACAACTCGGCCGCGATGTGCGGCGTGGAGCCGCCGCCGCCCGCGCTGTAGTTGAGATCGCCCGGCCTGGCCTTGGCGAGAGCGATCAACTCCTTGACGGACTTGACAGGCAGCGACGGGTGCACGACCAGCACGTTGGGCGAGCTCATCGCCAGGCTGACCGGCGCGAGATCCCCGAGCGGATCCCAGTTCACTTTTGTCAGCAAGGGCTGCAACCAGGCGAATGCGCCGTAGAAGAGAAGGGTATACCCGTCAGGTGGCGCTTCCCTGGCCACGTATTCGACCGCGACGCTGCCGCGATTCTCCACGATCACCCGCTGACCGATACGGGGCGTAAGCTCCTGCGCGACCAGGCGCGCGCCCCAGTCGTGATTGCTTCCGGGGGTTGCCGTGACAATCCGAATGAGCCTGCCGGGATATTTGTCCTGGCCAAACACCGGATCGCCACCGAGAATCAGCATCCCGGCGGAAATCGCCCATATCGCAGCACGTGAAAGAAACATGAGCTCTCCTCCAACCCTCCGAGAACGCCGGAAGCAATCTCAAAAACGATCGTGCTTGAGTCTTACGTTTGCGTCGGTTTTTCGCTGTTGTCGGAGCATTTTACCGCCCGGGAGCCTGGGCGGCGAGGGATTTCAACCGCCATGCTCCCGCCCGCGGCCGCAATATTCGCACGTCGTCCGTCCGCGACCGCGTCGGCCCGGTCCCTGTCCTCTACCCCGGCCCCCGGTCACGGGTAACATGGCCTTATCAGGAGAAAATCAGTCATGAGTGACTCCACACGTACCAACGCGCCGGCTTCTGACGCCACGCCTGCCGCGGCAGGGACCGGCGCTTTGGACATCAACGAAGTGTTCCGCGGCGGAGGGCGTTCCGTCGAGTTCCTCGACCAGATCAACAAGGCCTCCATCGTCATGCTGGATGCGACCGGGATCGTGCCGCATGCGATCGCCCGCCGGATCGCGAACGGGATTGCGCAGTTGATCGCGCAGGAGCGCCGATCGCTCCCGCAACGCTCGGCCGACTATCTGGACTACGAGCCGAGGCTCACGGCCATCGTGGGCATGGATGCCTCGCGGCTGCACACCGGACGAAGCCGCCAGGACATCGCATCGACCATCGCGCGCATGAATCTGCGCGACGGGCTGCTCAAGGAACTCGAGGCGCTGGCGACCGTGCGTGAAAAACTGCTTGCGGTGGCGGGCCGGCACACGGAGACCATCATTCCGGCCTACACGCACGGCGTGCAGGCGCAGCCCACGACGTTCGCGCATTACCTGCACGCGCTGGCGGCCGCGCTCGCCCGCCAGACCGAGCGGCTGCAGCAGGCGTATCAACGTATCAACCGAAACCCGCTCGGGGCCGCCGCACTCGCCACGTCGAGTTTTCCCATCGATCGCGAGCGCCTTGCCGTGCTGCTGGGCTTCGAAGGTCTCGTCGAGAACGCTTACGACGCGAACCATCTTGCGTCCGTGGACGGCGCACTCGAGGTCGCGAGCGCGCTGGCGATCGCCGCCGTGCAGATCGGGCAGTTCGCGCAGGACATTCATGCGCAGTATGCCGAACCGACGCCCTGGTTCATGCTGGCAACGGGCGAACTGACGGGCGTGAGCAGCATCATGCCTCAGAAGCGCAATCCCGCGGCGCTGGAACAGTTGCGGGCGCAAGCGAGCATCATGCTCGGCGAAATGCAGACCGTGTTCCTCATCGCCCACAACAACCGCACCGGAATGTTCGACTACCGCAAGTACGACCCGGTGCCGTGCGCGACGCCCCTGCAGGTGCTGAAGCTCCTGCAGCAGGTGGTGGACGGCATCGTGGTCAACAAGGAGCGCGCGCGGGCCGAAGTCGATGCCGATTACTCGACGACGACCGAGATCGCCGACGCGCTGATGCAGGAGGCCGGCGTGCCGTTTCGCACCGGCCACCATTTCGCGTCGAAGTTGACCGATTACGGCCGCGGAAAAGGCCTCACGCTGCACGAAATCCCGTATACGGAGGCAGCCCGCATCTACGAGGCCGAGACGAAGCAGGCCTTTCCCCTGAACGAAACCGATTTCCGGAAAGTCATCAGCGCCGAACACATGGTGTTCGGCCGGCGCGGCACCGGCGGGCCGCAGCCCGCGGAGGTGGAACGCATGCTCTCGGCCGAGCGCGAAAGCGTCACCGCGGATCTCGCGTGGCTGAAGGCCGGTACGGAGCATCGCGCACGCGCCGAAGCGGCTCTCGACAAAGCGTTCGCCGTTCTGGCGCAGCAGTCCGACCGGAACTGAACAACCCTCGGCTGCAAGCCGAGGGATTTAATAGACGTCGACTTGAAGCCGACCGCAAAACGTCTTTGATTGTCATTCCCGAGGAGTCGGGAATCCAATCACAAGTCAACGGCGTGACCGGTGACCAGTGACCGGGATTTGCCATTCCCGAGCAGCCTGCCCTCGTGAAAACCGGGGGAGAGGGGACTTCATTCCTGCACCTTCTCACTTCCCGGTGACGCCCTCGATGTGGAACGGTTTGCCGTTCACCTCGACGTGGCTGTGCAACGGCACCTGCTGCGTGATCAGGCCCTCGGCAAAACACCCCGCCTTGGCGTTCCTGAGCAGGTGCGCGAGCCTGTCCGCCGGCTCCTCGCTCTCGACCTTGAGATACGTGCCGACGCCTTCCCAGCGGTTGAACACCGTGCCTTTCAGCACCGAGCCGCCGAGATGCTTGCGCAGGACGACGCGGCAGTTGGCGCCGCTCACCTTCATCTTCATCATGTGCGCGTACCGCGCAACCTGGGTGAGCAGTCAGAAGCCTATCGACATGGCGAGGTAGGCCATCGGCGACGGATACTTGTCCGTGCCGCCGATGCGCGCGGGCTCGTCGCACAACACCTGGAACTTTCCCGCGGTGCCGCGCTTGAGCTGCATCTCGCCCGAGACGACCTCAGTGTACACGTCGTTCTCGTTGGTGATGCCGCCTGCGGGAAGTTCGGGCTTGTCGATCACCCGCTCGCCCACTTTGTCCGACAGATCTTCGTTGCCCAGGGGTTTAGTCATCGTGCTTCCTCCATGTATGACGGCGTGGGGCCGTCCGTTGCAAGAAACCGGGGAATGGCCGCATGGTACACCATCGGCGCGAGCCGTTGCGGGTTCGAGCATGCGCGTGCGCGCGGGGAAGAGGACGACTGACGAGCGTGCGCAGGCGCGCGGGGAAGAATGACCGTGACGTCGTTGCTTCGAGACCGAATTACTTGAGGTAGCGTTCATAGAACGCGGCGATGGCCTTTGCCGTGTCCTTTGCGGACTTGTCGACCCTTTCTGTCGTGCGCAGGTCGCGGCCGAATTCGAGTTGCACGGCGTCGATGCCCCTGGCGTTGTCGCTGCCGTATATCGCTACGGTGTGACCCCCCGTGTAGCCGCTGGCTTCGACCCGGTCGGTGGGGGGTGTCGTTTTGCGGCACGATCTTGTAGCCCATGGCGGCAAACTGACCGAAGACGCTGCGAGGGCCGGTCAGCCCCGGGGCGCCGGCGCGGGCCAGGAGGCTTTTTACGGTGGTGCCGTGTCGGGTGCCGCGCAGGATCGAATCGGCGCAAGCGGCTTCCGGCCTGCCCGTAACGTTCTTCAAGCGGCGCCTGGACTAGCCCCTGGCTTGCGCTTTGACCAGCCTGCGGCCGAGCTCCATGGCCATGCGGCGCCAGAGCTCGGGGTGGAATCTCGCGATTTCGGTGAATCTGGTCTGGGACACCAGCGCGGCAACCACCGTGTCCTTTGCAATGACATTGGCTGAGCGTCCCCTGAACGGCTCCAACAGGCCGATTTCTCCCACGTGCATTCCCGCGCTGACAGTTGCAATCTCCCGCACATCCATGGAAATGGAAACCTGCCCGGCGAGAATAAAATACAGATCGCTGCCCCGCTCTCCCTCGCTGAAAAGCGGTATTCCGGGCGAGTATTCCCTGATCTGCGCTGCCGAGGCAATCTTGTCGGCAATATCGGAATTTCCATCAATCAAGAACTGGTTGCGCAGTACGTTCAGGAGTGCGACACGGCCTTCTTTGCCTTGAAAACGTTCCAGCATGATCTGAGTCCCTCGTTCAGTTCCCCGCGGGGAAAATCCCGCAGCGGTCGTTCAAAAGGGACACTCGACGGAAAAAGTGATGCGCTCTCCCGGCGGGGAGAAAGCCAGGTGGACTACGAAGGGGAGTAATCGGGCAACGCTGGAGAGATTACCGGCAGCCCAACAACCCGCCCTCGGCAATCTCTCGGTCATGGAGCGCAAGGCTCTTTAGACCAGTGACTTTGCGTCCCCGCCTTTCGGTCGGGTTTGCCCTTTTCGAAGCTGAGTGGACCGCGCGTTGGCGCATTCCACTCGGCCCCTACGATACGGTTAACCCTGCCGACGGACGTATGGCATATGTCACGAATCAATCGTCTTCCCCGGCGTCGCGGCGACGGGCGGCACTTCACGGGAGACAGACGGCGAAGTCATTTGCAGTTCCATCCGTTCCGGTTCATCGGGCACGATGCTCCGCTCCCCGGGCAGGGCGCGCACCTGAATCGAGCGCGCGCGCCCAAAAGCAGTGCCGTCTTCAGTAGCCTTGCCGCGGTTCCACGCGGCGTCTGCCTCGGACAACGCTGCCATCCGTTCGTGGTACGCATCTTGCATTCCGGCTTGTATACCGCATGAGATGCGGCCAGCCCAAGAAAGGAATGCGCCATGAATCGCCGTGAACTTCTGAAATCCGCCGGGGCCCTGGCCTTCGGCTCGTCCATGCTCCCTTTTCTGAAATCCACCGCATGGGCAGCGCCCAATGACACCGCCGTCGTGCTGATCGGCAACACCATCAACAGCCTCGATATACATCGTCCGGGAACCAACCGCCCGAGCTACCAGGTCGCGGTCAACGTCTACGACCGTCTCGTGACCTTCGGCACCAGGAAGCTCGCCGACGGCTCGCTCGCGTACGACTACGACAAGGTCCAGCCCGAACTTGCCGAGAGCTGGATCGTTGCGCCGGACCGCAAATCCATCACCTTCAAGATCAAGCCCAACGCCACGTTCTGGGATGGCAGCCCGGTCACCGCGGAAGATGTGAAATGGTCTTTCGAGCGCGCGCTCGCGCTGGGCGGATTCCCCAAAGTGCAGATGGGCGCCGGCGGTTTTGTCGATCCGGCGCAGTTCGTCGCCGTCGATGCCAGGACTTTCCGCATCGACCTGAAGCGGCCATCGAAACTTTCTCTGCCGAACCTCGGCGTGCCGGTGGCAGTGATCGTCAACTCGAAGGTCGCGAAATCCAGGGCGACCGCGGCCGATCCGTGGGCGGCGGAGTACCTGCACCGCAATCCGGCCGGCAGCGGCGCTTTCAAGGTCGAGCGCTGGGATGCCGGCCAGCAGCTCGTTTACGTGCGCAACGACAAATGGGCCGGCGGTCCGCTGCCGGGCGTGCAGCGGGTGATCATCCGTGAGGTGCCGGCACAGGCTACGCGCCGCGCGCTGATCGAGCGCGGGGACGTGCACCTGTCGTTCCAGATTCCCAACAAGGACGCGCAGGAACTCGCCGCGAACAGGAAGATCAAGGTCACGGGTTCGCCGATCGACAACTGCCTGTATGTCGCATGCCTCAACTACAACTTCGAGCCGTTCAGGGACCAGCGCGTGCGGCAGGCGGTCGCGTGGGCGATTCCCTACGAGCAGATCTTCAGGCAGGCAGCCTACGGCCGCGGCGTGCCGATGTGGGGCGGCAAGTCGGCCAAGCCCGTCTCGGCGGTCTGGCCGCAGCCGTTTCCCTATGCCACCGATCTCGCCAAGGCTCAGGCACTGCTCGGTCAGACCGCGTACAAAGCCGGCTTCGAAGTGCCCCTGTCCTTCGACCTCGGCGAAGCCGACTGGGGCGAGCCCGCGGCGCTGCTGATCCAGGAAAGCCTCGGCAAGATCGGCATCAAGGTCACGCTGGACAAGGTGCCGGGCGCAAACTGGCGCACCGTTGCGCTGGTGGAGAAGAAGCTGCCCTTCCTGCTGGAGAACTTCGGCGGCTGGCTGAATACGCCGTGCTATTACTTTTACTGGGCGTACATCAAGGGCAACCTGTTCAATGCCTCCAATTACGACGATCCGGCGGTCAAGAAACTGATCGACGAGACGCTGCACATGGAGAAGTCCGACCCCGCGTACGACCCGAAAGTCCGCCAGTTGATCCAGAAGGCCTTCGACGACGTGCCGCGCATCCCCCTGTGGCAGCCGACGCTGGAATCGGCGATGACGACCAGGATGCAGGGTTATCAGTTCTGGTTCCATCGCCAGGTGGATGCGCGCTCGTACAAGCTCGTGTAGCACAGTCCATGGGCCAGTTGTCGATCATCCTGGCGCGCTGCCTGCAGGCGATCCCGACGGTGTTCGGGATCGTCGTGGTTACCTTCCTGCTGACGCGGGCGCTGCCCGGCGATCCGGCGGCGTACTTCGCGGGGGCCTCCGCGACGCCCGAGTCGATCACGGAAATCCGCGCGAAACTCGGCCTCGATCAGGGCTTGCCCCGGCAGTTCGCGACTTATCTGAAGGACCTCTCCCGGGGCGACCTCGGCCAGTCGATCTCCACCGGCCAGCCGGTGGCGGCGGAACTCCTGAAGCGCCTGCCGGCATCGCTGGAGCTCACGCTGACGGCGCTGTTCCTTTCGGTGATGACCGCGATTCCGCTGGGCGTGCTGGCGGCCGTCCACCAGGACAGCTGGATCGACCAGCTCTGCCGTTTCGTGGTGACCGCCGGCGTCAGCCTGCCGACCTTCTTCACGGGATTGCTGCTCATCTACGTGTTGTATTTTCTGCTGGGATTGGCCCCCGCGCCGCTCGGACGCCTTGACCTGCTGCACGTTCCGCCGCCGCATGTTACCGGTTTCCTCGTGTTCGACGGGCTGCTCGCCCGCGAATGGGCAACCGCATGGTCGGCTTTCAAGCAGCTGATGCTGCCCGCCATCACGCTCGCGCTGTTCACGCTGGCGCCGCTGGCGCGCATGACGCGCGCGGCGATGCTGCAGGCGCTGGCCTCGGAGTACCTGCGCACCGCGCGGGCCGCGGGGCTCTCGCGCGGCCGCGTGCTGATGGTCTATGCCTTCCGCAATGCGATGCTGCCCATCATCACCACGCTGGGAATGGTGTTCTCGTTCTCGCTCGGCGCCAACGTGCTGGTGGAAAAGGTGTTCGCGTGGCCCGGCATCGGCTCGTATGCGATCGAGGCGCTGGTGGTGTCCGACTACGCGGCCGTACAGGGCTTCGTGCTGTCGATGGCCATCCTGTTCGTGCTGCTGAACCTCGCCGTCGATACCCTTTATACCCTGGTGGATCCGCGGGTGCGCATCGATGGCTGACACTTCGTTCATGCCGACGCTCGCGATCGCGGTTCCGCGACGCTCTGCATTCGCGCGCGGTTTTGCCCATTTCCGCTACGTGATGACGTCCAACCCGGTGACGTTCTTCGCGTTCGTCCTGTTCGCGCTGATGACGCTCATCGCGCTTTTCGGGCCGGCGCTGGTGCCGCACGACCCGCTGGCCACGCTCGCCGACAAGGCGCTGAAGCCGCCCGGCGCCGGGCACTGGTTCGGCACTGACCATCTGGGCCGCGACGTGTTTTCGCGAGTGATCGTCGCCACCCGGCTCGACCTGTTGATCTCGGTATCCGCGGTGGCGATCTCGTTCGTCTGCGGCGCGACGCTGGGGGCGTTCGCCGGATACTGGGGCGGCTGGTTCGACAGGCTGTCGGGGCGGCTGCTCGACACCATCATGGCTTTCCCGCTGTTCGTGCTGGCGATGGGCATCGTCGCCGCCGCGGGCAACACCATCCAGAACATCGTCATCGCCACGGCCATCATCAACCTGCCATTCTATGCGCGGGTGGCGCGCGCCGAGGTGTCGATCCGCCGCAACGCCGGCTACGTGCAGGCCGCACGGCTCTCCGGCAACTCCGAAATCCGCATCCTGCTCCTGAAGATCCTGCCGAACACGCTGCCGCCGATGATGGTGCAGCTCTCGCTCAACATGGGCTGGGCCATCCTGAATGCCGCCGGACTGTCTTTCATCGGCCTCGGGGTGCGGCCGCCGACCGCGGAGTGGGGCATCATGGTCGCCGAGGGCGCGAACTATATCGTCTCCGGCGAATGGTGGCTCGCGCTGTTTCCGGGCGCGGCGTTGATGCTGGCCGTTTTCATCTTCAACCTGCTGGGCGACGGGCTGCGCGACCTCGTCGACCCGCAGCGCCGCACATGAGCCTGTTCCTGCACCGTCCGCCGTTGCTCGCCGTCAAGGACCTGTGCGTGGAATTCGCCACGCGGCGCGGGCCGGTCACGGCCGCGCGCTCCGTCACGTTGCAGATTGCGAAAGGCGAAACGCTGGGCATCGTCGGCGAATCGGGTTCCGGCAAGTCGGTGACCTCGTACGCGGTGATGCGCATCCTCGACCGCGCCGGCCGCATCGTTTCCGGCGCCATGGAGTTCGGCGGCATCAAGCTGCACGACGCCAACGAAACCGTGATGAGCGACCTGCGCGGCCGCGAGATCTCGATGATCTTCCAGAATCCGCGCGCGGCGCTCAATCCGATCCGCCCGGTGGGCAAGCAGATCGAGGACGTGCTGATCCGCCACGCCCGGGCGACGCACGACCAGGCGCGCGAGAAGGCCATCGCGGCGCTGGAGCGCGTACGCATCCGCGACGCCGCGCGGCGCTACCACGCCTATCCGTTCGAACTGTCCGGCGGCATGTGCCAGCGCGTGGTGATCGCCATCGCGCTCGCCTGCCGTCCGCAACTGCTGATCGCCGACGAGCCGACCACGGGGCTCGATGTCACCACGCAGAAAGCGGTCATGGAGCTCGTGCGCGACCTGACGCACTCCGAGGGCATGTCGACGCTGTTGATCACCCACGACCTCGGCCTCGCCGGCGAATACTGTGACCGCATCGTCGTCATGGAACAGGGCCGGGTCGTCGAGCAACAGGATACGCGGGCGCTGTTTACCGCGCCCGCGCACCCGTACACGCGGCGGCTGATCCGATCCACCCCGCACGCCGCGCAAACCATCCGCGACTTGCTGCCCGAAGACCAGCGCCCGCCGCAGCCCCCCGCGGTGGCGGAGCCGGCGGCGACGTCCGGGCCGCTGCTCGAGGTGCGCGCTCTCGTCAAGGTGTTCGAGTCGCCGGGCGGGCTGCTGCACCGGCTCAGAACGCGCGGCAAGTCCACCGGACACGCTTTCCGCGCGGTCGACGGCATCGGTTTCAGCATCGCCCGCGGTGAAAGCGTCGGCCTGGTCGGCGAATCGGGCTGCGGCAAGTCGACGACTTCGGCGATGATCATGCGCCTGCTCGACGCGACCTCGGGCAGCATCCGTTTCAAGGGACACGAACTGACCGCGGTGCCGGCCGGCGGGTTTGCACGCTCGCCGCTGCGGCGCGCATTGCAGATGGTGTTCCAGGACCCGCATGAAAGCCTGAATCCGCGCGCAACCGCCGCGCAATCGATCGCCGATCCGCTGCTGCGGCTGGACGGCATGACCGGGGCCGGTGACATCCGCGCCCGAGTCGAGCAACTGGCCGCGGAAGTCGGATTGCCGTGCGAACTGCTCGACCGGCTGCCGCATCAGCTCTCCGGCGGGCAGAAAGCGCGGGTCGGGATCGCGCGCGCGATCGCGACGCGCCCGGAGCTGCTGATACTCGATGAGCCCACCGCCGCGTTGGACGTCTCGGTCCAGGCGGTTGTGCTCAATCTGCTGGCCGACCTCAAGGCCAAATCGGGCATGAGCTATCTGTTCGTCAGCCATGATCTCGAGGTCGTGCGGCTGCTGTGCGACCGCGTGATCGTCATGCGCGCGGGACGGATCGTCGAAGAAGGACCGACGGAACGAATCCTCTCCGCGCCCGGGGCCGACTACACAAAAGAACTGCTCGCGGCCATCCCGCGGCCGGCGCACCTGCCGCATCACGTGGGGCGTGCGAAGGTGGCATGGGCATGAGCGCGCCGATCACGATTGCCGAGATCCGCGCCGCAAATGCAGCGGACCCGTTTGCGACGCCTGAATTTGTGCGCAGGCAGTGGCAAGCGCTTCGCCGGCGCAATGAACAGACGCGCGACCCGGCCTGGATCTGCCTGGCAACCGCGCCGCAGCTCGAGATTCAACTTGCCGCGCTGGCACAGCGCCCGCCCGCCGAGTGCCCGCTCTACGGGGTGCCGTTCGCGGTCAAGGACAACATCGATGTCGCCGGCTGGACCACCACGGCGGCCTGCCCCGAGTTCGCCTACATCGCCACGGACACCGCGCAGGTGGTCGCGCGGCTGATGCAGGCGGGCGCGGTGCTGCTCGGCAAGACCAACCTCGACCAGTTCGCCACCGGCCTGGTCGGCACGCGCTCGCCGTACGGCTGGGTGCCCAATGCTTTCAGCGCGGAACACATCAGCGGCGGATCGAGCTCGGGCTCGGCGTCGGTGGTGGCGCGCGGGCTGGTGGCTTTCGCGCTGGGCACCGACACCGCGGGGTCGGGCCGCGTGCCGGCGGGGTTCAACAACCTGCTCGGCTTGAAGCCCACCCCGGGGATCGTCAGCAACGCCGGCGTCGTGCCGGCGTGCCGAACGCTCGACTGCGTGTCGGCGTTCACGCTGACGGCAGCCGACGCAGCCGCCGTGCTTGAAGTGATCGCGCGGCGGGATACGCCGGGTCCCGCGGATCCGGTTTTCCACCAGCCCGGAAGCCGGCGCTATGCGCTGCCGCCGTGCCCGCGCGTCGGCATTCCGCGCGATCCGTTTTTCGTCAGCGACGCCTACCGCGAACTGTTCGAGGCGAGCCGCCTCCATCTGCAGACGCTGAAGTGCGCGCAGGGCACATTCGATCTCGCGCCGTTCGCGGAAGTCGCCGCGCTGCTCTATCAGGGGCCATGGACGGCGGAGCGCTACGCCGTTGCCGGCGCGCTGATCGAGCGCCGCCCGCCGGGCATCGATCCGGTGGTCGCCGAAGTCATCGGCGCCGGCAAGCGCTACTCGGCGGTCGATGCCTTCAACGCGTTATACCGCGTGCGGGAACTCGAGGTGCGCACGAGGCACGTCTGGGAAGAGTTCGATGTCCTGATGGTGCCCACCGCGCCGTGTCTGCCGAAACAGGCGGAGGTCGCGGCCGAACCCATCCGGCGCAACAGCGAACTCGGAACCTATACCAATTTCGTCAACCTGCTCGGGCTCTCCGCGGTGGCAGTGCCGTTCGGCTTCACCGCAGACGGCCTGCCGTTCGGGGTGACGTTCATCGCGCGCGGGGGGAGCGACTGGGCGCTCATCGAGTGCGCCGCGCACTGGCAGCGCTCGCGGGCATTGCCGCTGGGAGCACACTTGCGCGGGCCGCAGCCCGCCGACACGCGGATCACCGCCACTCCGCCGGACGCCATTCCCCTGGCGGTGGTCGGCGCGTACCTGCAGGACATGTCGTTGCACCATCAGCTGACGGCGCGCGGGGCGCGGCTGCGCGCGGTGACGCGCACCGCGGCGCGCTACCGGCTCTACGCCCTTAACGGAAGGGAGCCGCCGAAGCCCGGCCTCGCCCGCACCGATGACGGCGCGGCGATCGCCGTCGAAGTCTATGATATGCCTCCGGACACGCTCGGTTCGCTGCTCGCAGAAATTCCGCCACCGCTGGGACTGGGCACGATAGAGTTGAGCGACGGCACCTGGGTGAAGGGATTCATCTGCGAGCCGCAGGCGTTGCGGGAGGCGCAGGATATTACTGCGTTCGGCGGCTGGCGCGCGTATACACTCGCCAATGACAAGAAAGGAACGTGACCATGGCGAAAGTCATTGCCATCGACCGGGAAACCGTCAGCCTTGCCGATTACGCCTACGACGAAATCAAGAGACGCATCTTCGATTTCGGGCTGATGCCCGGCGAACGCTTCTCCGAATCGGAGCTTGCGCAGCAGATCAATGTCAGCCGCACGCCGCTGCGGCAGGCCCTGCAGCGCCTGCAGCATGGGGGCTTCGTCGAAGCCATCCCGAAGGTGGGCTGGCTGATCCCGTCCCTGGACTTCGAAAAGTTCGACGAGCTGTACGAATTTCGCGTGCTGATCGAGTGCCACGCAGCGCGCGCGCTATGCACCGACGAAAAACGCCGCGTCATTCTGCACAAGCTCTCCCGCGCATGGCAGGTTCCCTCGAGGGAACGGTTGCAGGACCCGGACAAGATCGGGCCGCTCGACGAGGCTTTCCATTGCCAGATGGTCGAATGCACCGGCAACGGCGAGATGGCGCGCACCTATCGCGAGATCACCGAGCGCATGCGCATCATCCGCCGTCTCGATTTCTACCAGCCCGAGCGCATTGCCGCGACCTACGACGAACACGCCGGGATTCTCGCCGCGCTGCAGAAGGGGCGCGGCGATGAAGCGCAGCGGCTGCTGCGCGCGCATATCGAGCACAGCAGGATCGAAGTGCGGAAAATTACGCTTGGCATGCTGTACCAGGCGCGGGAGCGCAGCGGGGCGGTGCGCAGCACGATCAGGCAGTCGCCCTCCGACGACCGGTAATGCGGGGAGTCGCCTGCGCGTGCTAGCGGTGCAGATCGCGGCTGATGAATTCGCCGTTCAACGGGGCGGACAGGTCGCTCGCCAGGAAAACGACGACGTTCGAGAAATCGTCCGGCTGATAAACGAAGCCCGCGGCGAGCAGGCGCTTGATGTCCTCCCCGGTCTTGCCGACCCGCCACAACGGCGTGTCCGTCGCGCCGGGGCCGAAGCAGTTGATGCGCACGCCCGTGTCCTTGAGTTCGAGCGAGACCGCGCGCGTGAAGCCGATGATCCCGGCCTTGGACGCCGAGTAAGCCGAAGCCTTCGGCTGGCCCCGGATGCCCGTGCCGGAGGCGGTGCTCAGGACGATGCCCCGCCTGCGCGGAAGCATGCGCCGGATCGCGGCGCGCGCGCCCAGATACACGCTCTTCAAGTTGAGCGTGATCACCGCGTCCCACGTTTCCTCCGTCATATCCACGAGCGCGACGCGCGGAAACATGCCGGCGATGTTGAGCAGCACGTCGAGCGGGCCGAACTCCGCCTCGGTGCGGTCGAGCAATTTCTCGAACTCCGCCGCCTGGGTCACATCCGCCCGGACCGTGATCGCCCGGCCGCCGGCCTTGATGATGGCATCGGTCGTCGCCTGCGCCGCTTCGGCGTTGATGTCCGAAACGGCGACGGCCGCGCCGGCTTTTGCCATGGCGAAGCCGTAACAGCGTCCCAGCCCTCCTCCGCCGCCCGTCATCGCGACTGTTTTTCCTTCGAGCAGTCTCATGCGCCTCTCCTCTTGTCTTGTGCAATTCGATGGGCGGCTATCTTAATGCATAAAGCAGGCGCGGAAAACGAACGGGATGCCCCGTGAAAGTCATTTCGATCTTGTTGACACGGAATCAGATGAGGTTCTAACATCGGCTCGCGCGTCGATCCCACGGGGATCGCTTCACGCGAATGAACCGACAAGAAGACGAATACGGCGGATGCCGCACGCGAAGTGCCGCCGTCCCGGGCGGACAGCCCGATACAGCAATCCAGGAGGAGAGACGATGAAAGCCGCACAAGCCGCAAGTCTGTTGCTCGCCGCGGTGTTCCTGCCCATGATCCAGCATGCGGGCGCGCAGGAGTATCCGTCGCGGCCGATCCGGCTGATCGTCCCCTGGCCTCCGGGCGGCATCACCGATGTCATTTCCCGCGGCCTGGGCGCAGCGCTTTCCGAATCGCTCCGTCAGCAGGTGATCCCCGACAACCGCCCCGGCGCCGCCGGCACGCTGGGCGTCTCCATCGCCGCGAAGGCAAACTCTGACGGTTACACCCTGCTCATGACCGACGTTCCGAGCCACGCCATCAGCGCGAGCCTCTACAAGAAGCTGCCGTACAACCCGCTGAAGGACATCGAGCCGATCGCGCTGCCTTCGCGCTCGCCGCTGGTGCTCGTCGTCAATCCCAGGATCGGCGTCAAGTCGATCCAGCAGCTGATCGATCATGCCAAGGCGCGCCCCGGCCAGCTTGCGTTCGCGTCTTCCGGCCCCGGCTCGATCACGCACCTCACGGCGGAACGGTTCATACGCGACACCGGCGTGAAGCTGCTGCACGTGCCCTACAAGGGCGGCGGGCCGGCCACGGCCGCCCTGGTTGGAGGCGAAGCCGGGATGTATTTCTCGTGCATATCCGCCGCCATTCCCCACATCAAGGCCGGGAGGTTGACGCTCCTGGGAATCACCTCGCCGAAGCGCTCGCCGCTGTACCCCGATACCCCGGCGGTTGCGGAAGCGATCCGGGGGTTTGAAATGGGCTGCAACACGGGATTCTTCGCGCCCGGCGGCACGCCGAAGGCGATCATCGCGCGGCTGCACGCCGAAGCGATGAAAGCGGTGGCGCAGCCGAGAATGAAGGAACTGCTCGCCGGAAATTCAGCCGAAGCCGCGCCGTACACGCAGGCCGAGTTCAAGAAGCACGTGGCCGATGAAGTGCGCGCCTGGGGCGAAGTGGTGCGCGCGGCGGGGCTGAAGGTCGAATAAACCCGGAAGTCCGATAGCAGGTTCGAGCGCGCGTCGCAGGCCGCGCGTTCTTCAGGCCTGTGTCTGTGCCGCCGCCGCGGGCTCGTCCGGCAGCAGCAGCACGATCGCCGCCTTGATGGCGGCGATGCCGGCCAGGATCCACAGTGCGTTGGAAAATCCGATCTGTTTCACCATCGGCCCGAGCAGCCACACGGCGAGCGAGCTGATTCCGAACGCCACGGTGAGGCGCATGCCGGCCACCCGCGAGCGCAGCCGGTCGTCGACATAGCGCACGATCATGGCGTCGGTGAACGGGATCGAGCCGAAGATCAGGATCATCACTCCGAGCAAGGCGACGAACAGCCACCAGTGCTGCGTATGCGCGGCGAAGACGAGCAGCGGCACCTGGGCGACCGACATCCACAACTGCAGCGGCTTGAACGGCATGGTGTCGATCAGGCGGCCGACGACGATCTGCGCGAACGATGCGATGACGTAAATCACCGCCAGCAGCGCGCCCAGCACGGCCGGGTCTTCGATCATCCCCAGAAAGGCCTCCGACAGCAGTTGGGAATTGCCGTTGGTGGTGAAGTTGAAGAGCAGGCTGCTTGCCACTGCCGCTGCCGTCATCACCGTGAACGCGCGCACCAGCGTGGCCGGCGTGAGGACCACCCTGGCCTTGCCGCCCTTCCGCTTGGACGGCGCTTCCGTCTCCCTGGGGCATGCGAGCGCGAAAATGATGCCGCATGCGATCGCGATCATTCCGGGTATGGCAAAGGCGGCCCGCCAGCCGATCCACTTGACCAGAAAGCCGGTCACGAGCGCGGCAACGGCGATGCCGAGATTGCCGGCCAATCCGTTGACGCCGATGACGGCGCCCGGGTTGGGAACGTTCTGCACCAGCATGGGAACGCCTACCGGATGGTAGATCGCCGCGAAAGCGCCAAGCAGCGTCAGCCCGGCCGCCAGCTGCCAGGCATTCTGCGTGAGCGACACCAGCACCGCGGCGACGCCCATGCCGACGAAGAAGATGATCATCATGATGCGGCGGCCCCACAGGTCGCCCAGGCGTCCGGCGGGCAGCGCGCCGAGGCCGAACAGCGCAAAGGCGCCCACCGCGTAGGGCATCAGGTCCGTCCAGTTTTCATACCCGAAGTCGACAGCGACTGCCGCGACGGCCGTGGCGAAGACCAGCAGGAACATGTGGTCGATGCCGTGGCCGACGTTCAGCAGCAGACTCACGGCGCGGGGGAACCCCTCAGGGCGCGGAGCGGCTTGAGAGAGCGTAGTCATAGGGGAAGGATTTTGCCTGCGTTTTGACTGCGTGTCTTTCGATTTCTTGCGGCCCTGCTTTGCGAGACCGTCGTACCGACACGCACATGAGCTGATCGGCGAACCCTGCGCGCGTGCGAGAAGCTAGCCGGTCGCGGCCGCCTTCGCCGGAATGCCGCCCTGAAGCACCCAGCGATAACGGCCGGCGAGCGCATCCGAAAGGGGCCGGCGCCGCGCGTCGGAAACAGCGATCCACATTCTGAGCAGATGGCGCTGGCGGGCGGGTGCGTCGTAATCCTCGTAGGCCTCGCGCGCATGCATCATGGTGTGATTGTTGATCAACTGGATATCGCCTTCCTGGAAATCCATGGTCAGCATCAACTCGCGCCGATTGGCGATTTCCTGCGCGGCTTCCAGGGCCTCGCGCTGGATCGCAGTGGGCCGGTAGCGCTCTCCGAACCGGGCCGCGGATTCGTAATATACGCGGCTGCAAATGCGCGCGGTCACTTTGCCGTTGCGGGCGCTGAACATGGGTATGGTGAACCAGGGCTGCTCGCCTTCCGGTTCCTCGCCGCGCCAGTCGAGATGGAACATGCCGTAGAGCGCCTCCAGCAGATCGGGGCGCTCTTCCCGCAGCACGTTGTGTATGGTGAGCGCGCTCGTCAGCTTGCTGGCGCCGCCGGACCTGGCGGTGCGCATGCAGAACAAACCGAGCACGTCGACGGGCAGCAGGTCGGTATGGAAATCCATGCGCTGGCTGGTCTGATAGGCGCGGGCGTTGGGATCGGCAAGCACGCGGCCTTCGTCGCGCACGTGGCCCAGACGGTGGCCGCGCGCGTTCTGCGATACCGGATCGCCGAGGTGCGTCCCCAGTCCCCAGTACACGATCTCGCATTCCTCGTCCGTGTAGCGGTGGCGCGGGATGCCGCGGATCAGCACGAAGCCCCGGCCGTTCTCGAGTTCATCGAGGATGCCGTCGAGCACCACGGCAAAGCGCGGCAGGGGAAAGTCCACGGCGGCGAACGGTGCGCGCGCTCCAATGCGCCTGGCATGGGCGAGCGCGGCATCGATTTCGGCCACATCTGACGCGTTCAACTGATGGATCCACGATGGATCGTGCTGGATATCCGCTCCGATCCAGGCGTCCGGGCTGGTGATGTGTTCGCGTTTGCCATCATCCATCATATGCATGCTTCCCCGTGAAAAACCAATGCACGCAAGGATACTGGAGTCTATCCGGCCGCGGCCACGCCCGCCACACGCTGCCGCACGAACTTCGCGAGCCAGCGCTTGCGCAGGATCAGATTCTCCTGCCACGCATCTTCGATGTCGGCGACGGTCGAAGCTCGCACCGCCGGTGCGGCGAGCAGCGCATCGCGCCAGGCGGAAAGCAGCGGAAATCTCTCGATGATGCCGAGCGGCCGCAGCCGGTCCATGAAGGTGTAGCGCTGCAGGAACGGCGCGTAGGCGGCATCGACCAGCGAGAATTTCGCCCCGTTGAAATACGGTCCGGCGTTGCCGCGCCTGCCGAGCGCTTCCTCGAGTTTTCCGAACGGACCGGAGATCCTGGGCGCACGCGCGGCGAACTCTTCCTCGGAATCGGCATACGCCGTATTGGAGATCGCGCCGGCGAAGGTCGGCACGAAATCGGTCCAGGCGCGGTTGCGGGCCCGTGCGAGCGGATCCTCGGGATGCAGCCGCGGCGCCACGGTTTCGTCGAGGTACTCGGCGATGGCATTCGATTCGAACAGCGCTTCCTTGCCGTCGATCATCAGCACCGGCACCTTGGAATGCGGCGAGACGGCGAGGAACCACGCCGGCCGGTTATCGCGGTCGATATAGGTGATCTCGTAAGGAACTTCTTTCGCGCGCAGCACGATCGCGGCGCGTTGAACCCAGGGACAGGTCTTGAAACTGCAGAGCATGAAGCGGGACGTCATGAAACCTCCGTTTGTTTACAACGCTGTTCGTCATTCGAACTCGGGATGCATCTTCACCCAGCCCGTCGCCTGCTCGTAGGCGTGCGCGACGCGGTAGACGAGCGCCTCGCTCCACGGCTTGCCGACGATCTGCATCGCGAGCGGCAGGCCGCTCCTGCCGAATCCCGCCGGCACGCACAGCGCCGGGCTGCCGGTCACGTTGAAAGGCGCGCGCGCCTGGCGGGCATAGGTGTACTCGATCGCCTTCGGGTCGTCGATGCGGCAGGCGGGGTCCATTGAACTTGCCGTCACCGCAACGTCGATACCGTCGAACAGCGCATGAAACGCGTCCGCCAGTCTGCGGCGCACGCGCGTGGCGTTCACGTAATCGGCTGCGCGCACGAAGGCGCCGGCCATCAGACGCTCGCGGGTAAGCGCGCCGTAATCCTGCGGGCGCTCGCACATCCACTTCTCGTGGATCGCGAAGGCTTCGCTCGTGAGGATGATGCGATTGCAGGCGACGTAGTCGCCGAGCGGAGCGGTCGCGATCTCGCGCACCTGAGCGCCGAGCCGACCCAGCACCTCGACCGCCGCCTCGATCCCGGCCGTCATCTCGGGATCGGCCTGCATGTCGCGCATGTAGAAGTGGCGGATCACGCCGACCCTGAGGCGCTTCACCCCGCGCTCGAGCCCGGCGGTGCAGCCGCCCGTCGCGCGGTTGGCGCTGCCGGGGTCGAGGGGATCGTGGCCCGCGATCGCATCGAGCATCAGCGCGTTGTCCCGCACCGTGCGGGTGAGCGGGCCGACGTGATCGAGGGAGAACGCGAGGGGCAATACTCCGCGCCGGCTTACGGCGCCGTAGGTCGGTTTCATCCCGACCACGCCGCACATCGCCGCCGGATTGCGCACCGAGCCCCCGGTATCGGTCCCGATCGCTGCCGGCAGGAACCCCGCTGCGGTGGCGGCGCCGGAGCCGCTCGACGATCCGCCGCAGAAATGGTCGCGGTTCCAGGGATTGCGCGCCGGCGGCCAGGGCAGATCGAACGACGGCCCGCCGAGCGCAAATTCGTGGGTCGACATCTTGCCCATGAAGACGCCGCCGGCCACGCGCAGTTTTTGCGCCACCACGGCATCACCCGCAGCGATGTTATCCCGAAGGATCTTCGAATGCGCGGTCGTCGGCAGCCCTGCGTAATCGACGATGTCCTTGAGGCCGTAAGGCACGCCGTGAAATGGGCCGCGCCATCCGCCGCGCATGATCTCCTCCTCCGCCCGGCGCGCGTCATCCAGCGCAATCTCGGGCGTGAAGCGGAGGAAGGCGTTGAGATGCTTGTCGTGCTTCTCGACGCGGTCGATCAGCGCTTTGGCGTACTCGACGGGCGAGAGCTTTTTCGCGCGCAGCAGTTCGGCGGCTTCGGCGACGGTAAGCCAGGCAAGCTCGCTCATCGGTCGTCCTCCACATCGACGCGGAAGACGTGCGCCGGCTCGTCGGCGGGCGTGATTTCCGCAACGGGCAGCGCCGCTCGCCGCGCCCGCGCCGTCTTCATCGCGCGCGTGAGTTGCTGCAAATGCTCATCCGTGAAGCGGGTCATGCCGACCTCCGCCGCCATCCTCCGCGCTTCGTCGAGCGTCAGGTTGTCTTCCGCCATCGCTGTATGTCCTCCGCAAAATTCAGGATTTGCCGTTTACCGCTTGCCGTCCCCACCAACAAGAGGGAGGCGGATTTTTCAGTATGGCGTCTTCACCACCCGGCCACTTGATTCGACATACCACCGCTCGCTCGCGAACGCCTTGCCCGCAAGGCGCGCGCTCATCCAGTCGGCCACGAGAACCTGTGGCGTCGGGCCGAGGTTGGTCGAAGGCACGTTGCCCACCGAATGGCGGCAGTCCTGATAGACCACGAGCCGCTTCGGACATTGCAGCGTCCGCATCATCCGTTCGGTATGTTCGAGCGGGGAGAGTTCATCGGCTTCACCCGCCACGCACAGATACGGCATGCGGATATTCCCGGCGTGGCCCTCCCAGGTGAGCGTCTTGCGGAACTCGTCGAACGCGTCTTCGTCCCGGTATCCCGACATGTACATGAAGCGCTGCTTGAACGTGGGCGACGCTTCCTCGAAGATCGTGCGACAGCCCGGTTCGAGGCAGGTCGCGGTGACCGCACACGCTTGGAATCGAGGCTCGTGCGCGGCGACGATGGTGCCGAAAAAGGAACCGAAGCTTTGCCCGACGACGCCGATGCGCTCCGGGTCGATCTCGGGCCGTGCGACGAGCCAGTCCACCATGGCGCGTCCGGCCTCGATCCAGTTCGGGACGCTGACCTGCATGCCCAGCACCGCGGCCTCGTACTGACCGGGGCCTTCGATAGTGAGCACCGCAATTCCGCGCGCGAGCCAGCGGTCGCCGTACATCGCCACGCCCGCTTCCTTGAAGCCGTCCATGCCCGGGATCGACAGCACCGCGGGGATGCGGCCGCCGCCGTACCCGGGCGGAAGATGGAACCAGCCGGGAAGCGCCTTGCCCTGGAACGGGATCCATGCCGCCTCGACCTTGCGATCCGCGAGTCGCGCGTAATTCGAGTAGCACTCGCGCTTGCGCGCGTTGAGCGCGAGGTTCTGCTCGCTGTTTTCGTCGAACGTCCACTGCGACGCAGCATAGTGGATCGCCGCCATGAAATAGTTGTTGCGGGCGGTCACGAGTTCCGCGGCGTCCTCCGCCACGCGCGCTTTGGCCTCGCGGCGGCGCGCCGTCGCCTCGAACACCGGTGAAATATCCGCGTACTTTCTGACGCGCTCGCGGATCGCCGCGAAATCGGCGTTCGCCTCCGGACCGCAGGGCGCGTTGTAACTGATCGATCGCGGCTGGTCCCAGTCGATGCCGACCGCGCGGATGACGTTGTCGATCAGCCAGCGTTGCGCGACCCAGCGGCGCGTGGCCACCGCTCCGTGGGCGCCACTCGTGGTTTTCGTGTTGTCGTTCACGCCTGCACTCCTCCCATATCGACGAGGTGACTATTCTACCGATGCGGGAGCTTGTTGCCGATTTTGATCCGCGTTAATCTGCGGTTGCGGGATTTTCCGCTTTTCGAAACGTTTCTGCAGCCTGGAGACAGCAATGACTTCCGCAGCGACCGCAACGACGGACGCCGCGCGGGACGCGCCCGTGCTTTTCGAACGCGACGGCAAGATCGCGGTCATCACGCTCAACCGCCCCGCCGAGGGCAACCGCTGGCGCAGGGAGATGTTGTACGCGTTCGAGCCCGTCGTCGAGGCGCTGCACAGGGACGAGGAAACCCGGGTTGTCATCGTGCGGGGCGCGGGTGAGGAGTATTTCTCCTGGGGCGCATTCGATCCCGCGATCCGCGGCGCCATGGACAAACAGGAGATCGTCGATTTCGTGCTGCGCGGCGCGCGGCTGCGCGATTCGCTGGAAATGCTGCCGCAGATCGTGATCGCCGCGCTGAACGGCAAGGCGCGCGGCAACGGCGTCGAACTCTCGCTTGCCTGCGACATGCGTTTCGTTTCCGAACGCGCGACGATTTCCTTTCCCGAAGCCGATATGGGCGGGATCCCGGGCGGCGGCGGGCCGGCGCGTCTGCCCTCGGTGGTCGGACGCGCCCGCGCCCTGGAGTTGCTGTGCAGCGGCCGCGAAGTCGGGGCGGAGGAAATGGTGCGCATCGGCTTCGCGCTGGCGGCTTACCCGCATGAACGGCTGATGGAGGAAGTGATGGCGTTCGCGCGGAACATCGCGGAGAAAGGCCCGATCGCCTTGCGCGGCGCGAAACGCGTGGCGCACACCCGCCTCGCTCCCGGGCTGCGCGAAGCGCGGCAGCTCTCCGACGAGATCCGGTCCCGGCTCGAATGGAGCCACGACGTGGACGAGGCGATCGCCGCGCACCGCGAAGGCCGCAAGCCGCGGTTCACGGGAAAGTAGCGCCGTCCGCGATCGCTTCGACTGCAGAACTCCGATGCCGTTCGCCCTCCGGCGTTTGCCCGCATAATGGCTGCGCCCGTTCACATCTACGGCTCGCAACCGCACTGGTGTGATCGTCGATTCATGTTTTCCCGGAACGCCGGTTCCATCCGAAGATCCCCGACACGCCATGTCATCACGCGCTGACAGCGGCCTCCCGCTCTCGTTCCTGGTCGGCGTCCTGGCCGCCGGCCACACCGCGGGGACCATGGCGATCTTCGTGCTGCCCGCCGTCGCGCCCGCGGTAGCGCACGACTACCGGATCGACGCTTCGCTCATCGGCTACCAGGTCAGCCTCGTCGGGTGCGGCGTCTTCGTCTCGCTCAGTCTGCTCGGCAACTTGAGCCGCAGGCTTGGCGCCTGCCGCACGTACCAGCTCGGGCTCGGCCTCGGCGGAACCGGAATTCTGATCATGCTGCTGCCGCCGGCGCCGTTTCTCGCGGCCGGTTCGGTGGTCATCGGCATGGGCTACGGCCTGCTGACGCCTTCCTCATCGAAGCTGCTGGTACGCTACACACCCGCGACGCGCCGCAGTCTCGTGTTCTCGGTGCACCAACTCGGCATCCCGTTCGGCGGCATACTCGCGGCGCTCATCGGCCCGGCGGTGGCCGTGGCGGCCGGTTGGCGCTGGTCCGGCGCGCTGAGCGCCGCGCTCCTCTACGCGGTCATCGCGGTCATGCAGCGCGGCCGCCATGAGTGGGACGAAGACCGGGAATCAAATGCTCCAGCCGTCTCCGGCAACCCCCTCGCCGGCGTCGCGACGATCTGGGCCGAAAGGTCTTTGCGGCTGGTGTCGATCGCCGGCGGCTGCTTTTCGTGGGCCCAGTTCTGCGTCGTGTCGTACGTGGTCGTCGCCTGCGTGGAGACGCTCGGCATGAGCCTCGTCGTCGCGGGGACGGTGCTCACCGTGGTGCAGGCAAGCAGTGCCGTGAGCCGGGTGTTTTTGGGCTGGCTGGTCGACCGCGCGCAAGACACCGCGGGAATCCTCGCGTGGAACGCGGGAGTGCTGCTGCTCGCCTGCGTTGCGGCGCTGGGGATGTCGCCCGCGCTGCCGCTGCTCGCGGTCTACGTTCTGTTCGCCGTCCTCGGCGGCGCCACGGGAAGCTGGCCGGGGACGGTGCTCGCCGAAATCGGCCGCCTCGCGCCGCACGGACAGGTGAGTCTCGCCACCAGCGGGGCGCTCGTCATCATCAACATCGGCAAACTCGTCGGGCCGGTCCTGTTCGCCGTCGTGTATGCCGCCAGCCGAAGCTACGGCATCGCGTTCGCGACCCTCGCGGTTCCGACCGCGGTCTGTCTTGCCTGTCTTGTCGCGGCGCGCGAGCGCAAAGGCCGGCACCGCTAGAGCCGCAGACCCGCCTTTTTCACGACGTCGCGCCACTTGTCGAATTTCTGCTTCACTCGCTGCGCGAATTCGCGCGGCAGGGCGGAAATCGGGCTGCCCGGGATCCAGTTCACCTGGCCCGAGATCACCGCGGGGTAGCCGTCCGCCGCCACCACACGCACCGGGCGCTGCGGATACGATTGCGCGCCGGCGCCCGCCGCCGTGACGGCGGCGCTTGCCGCGACAATGAGGCATGTCCGGGTGGGATGGAAAAGTCTCGTGCTTCCTCCTCGTTTTGTCGTTTTGATCGATGCCGGCTCGAATACTAATGCGCAGCGCCGCTCGCGGGCGCTTCGGGCCGCTTCATGGGCTGCGCCTTGTCGAACGCCTCGAGCTTCATGCATTCGCCGAAAATCCGCATCGTGGTCGGCACGCCCGCAGTGTCGCAGCCGAAATATTGCGTGGCCGCGATGACCTGCGAAGCGAGACAGATGTCGGCGATGGTGACGGCATCGCCGTGGCAGAAGCGGCCGGTCTCGCGCTCGGTGGCGAGATGCGCCTCGAGCGCTTCGAGCGCTTTCAGCGTCCAGTGCGCGAGCCAGCGGTTGCGCCCCGCCTCGTCCACGTGCAGTTCCTTTTCGAGATAGTTGCGGATGCGCGGCACCACCAGCGGGTGCCCGTCGCAGGCCGCGATCATGGCGAGCCCGCGAACGCGCGCGCGCCCGCGGGGATCCGCGGGCAGGAGCGGCGGCTGCGGATGCGTCTCGTCCAGGTATTCGAGGATCGCCAGCGACTGGAAAAGCGGCGGGCCGCCGTCGATCGCGAGCGCCGGCACCACGCTCTGCGGATTGACCGCCTTGTAGTCGTCGCTGTACTGCCTGCCCTGCAGCAGGTTGATCGATATCTCTTCCGCCTTGAGGCCCTTCAGCGCGAGCGCGACGCGCACGCGATAACTGGCGAGCGAACGCCAGAAACCGAACAGCTTGAATGTCATGAGTCCCCTAATCGGCGTGTTGTCAATGAGAAGCGGAGCGCGCCCCTGGCCGTGTTCTTGCCGGCTGCGAGCCGACACGATACAACACTCTGGCCACATATTGGAATCCGGCTCGCTTAATGCGGGGCGAGTGCCTAAACTGCGTGCAGTACGACTCTTTTCAGAAAAATCCGGGTCCATGGCTACGAACGAGCCTGATGGCGCGGGCGGCAGCGCCCGCATCGAGCGCAATCGCTCGCCAAACCGTCTGGCGGGACACGGAAAACTCCTGCTCCTCGGCGCGGCAGCTCTCATCCTTCTGGTCTGGGGCGGCCAATGGATCTACCACCGCTGGACGCATGTCTATATCGACGATGCGCGCATCGACGGCGAGATCGTCACCATCTCGAGCCGTGTCTCCGGATGGCTCACCGAACTGCCCGTCATCGAGGGCGATGAAGTGAGAAAGGGCCAGTTGCTGGCGCAGGTCGACGCGCGCGACTCGGTGCTGCAGCGCGAAGTCCTCGTCGCGAAGCTCAAGGGCATCGAAAACCAGATGTCGGTCGTGCAGGCGCAAACCGGCCAGGTCGATCAGGAAACGCTCGGCAGGTACCAGAGCGAAAGCAACCGTCTCGCCGCCGCCGAGGCGGAAGTCGCCGCGCTCCAGGTGCAGCTCAGGCAGGCGCGCGATGACTACCGGCGGGCGCAGGAGCTCGCCGACGCGAAATGGCTCTCCCCGCAGGCGATGGAGCGCGCGCGCAGCGCCTATCACCAGGTCCAGGAAAGCCACCGCAAGGCGCAGGCGGAAGTCGCGGCGGTTCGCGGCACCCTGTCCGCCGCCGGCGGCAGCCGCCGCCAGCTCAAGGTGATGGAACGGCAGCTTCTCGTGCTCGCGCGCCAGGCGGATGAGATCCGCGCCGAAATCCGGCGCCGGGAAGTGGACATCGCAGATCGCACGATCGTCAGCCCGACCGGCGGCAGGGTGGTGATGACGTTCGTGCGCAAGGGCGAACACGTCGCGCCCGGGCAGCGCATCCTGATGTTCCACGATCCGAACGCGATCTGGGTCGAGGCGAACGTCAAGGAGACCGAGGTCGGGCTGCTGAAGCCCGGCATGAAAGCCGAGATCCGCGTCGACGCCTATCCCCGCAGGATTTTCTCGGGCGAAGTCCACCGCATCGGACGGGCCGCGACCAGCAAGTTCGCGCTGCTGCCCGACCCCAATCCCAGCGGCAACTTCACGAAGATCACCCAGCGCCTGCCGGTGCGCATCCTCCTCACCGAGAGGGACCCCGCGCTGCGGCCGGGAATGATGGTGGAGGTTACCATTGCCGTTGGAAACCACTGAAGTCCTGTTCCGCCGTTACGGGCCGGGCTACCGCTGGCTCGCCACCGTTACGGTCATGCTGGGGACCATCTCGGCGGTGCTGACGACGACTACCGTCAACGTGGCGATCCCGGATATCATGGGCGCCTTCGGCATCGGGCAGGACCGCGCGCAATGGCTTTCCACCGGCGCGTTGGCCGCGATGACGGTGGGCATGCTGCTCAACGCCTGGATGATGCACAGCTTCGGCCAGCGCAAGACCTTCATCGCCGCGCTTTCCGTATTCGTCGCGGCGCTGGTGCTTGCGGGGTTGAGTCCCAACGAATCCGTGCTCATCTTCTGCCGCGTCGTGCAGGGCGCGGTAGCGGGCCTGTTGCAGCCGCTTTCGATGTACACGCTGTTTCGCGTTTTTCCCCCCGAGCGGCGCGGCAGCGCGATGGGGTTCTTCGGGATGAGCGTGATTCTGGGCCCGGCGTTGGGCCCGACGCTCGGCGGCGTGCTGATCGATCACTTCAACTGGCGCTACATCTTTTTCGTTGCGGTGCCCGTCAGCGCCGCCGCCATGCTGCTGGGGAGCCTCTTCATGCCCGAGCGCGAGGAAACGGGCGAGCGAGTGCGCTTCGACTGGCTCGGATTTTTTCTCCTGTCGACTTCACTCGCCTTTCTGCTCACCGGGCTTTCCAACGGGCAGCGCGAGGGCTGGAACTCCGACTATATCCTGATCCTGTTCTCGCTCGCCGTCGTGTGCGCCATCGCCTTCTTCGCGTGGGAGCTGCAAGCCGCGCAGCCCCTGGTCAATCTCAGGGTGCTCGCGAACGCGCAATTCACGGCTGCGGCTTCGGTCGCCTGCATCTTCGGCGCGGGACTCTTCGGCTCCACCTACCTCGTGCCGCTTTTCGTGCAGACCGTTCAGCATCTCACGCCGCTCGCGGCGGGGTTGCTGCTGATGCCCGCGGGCCTGGTGCTCGGCTTTTTCATGCCCATCGCCGGCTACCTGAGCGACCGGCTGTCCGCGCGCGGGATGATCATCGCGGGACTGCTGTGCTTCGGGGTGTCCTCCTACTGGCTGGCGGGTGTCGATGCCAATACGTCGTTCTGGACCATCGCGTGGTGTGTGATCGTATCGCGCATCGGCCTGGGGCTGATCAAGCCCTCGCTCAACGTGGCGGCGCTGCGCGCGCTGCGTCCCGAACTGCTCGGCCAGGGCGCGGGAATGATCAATTTTTCGCGCCAGCTCGGCGGCGCGTTCGGAGTGAACCTGCTGTCGGTCGCGCTGGACCGCCGGACGTTTTTTCACAGCGACACGCTGACGAGCGTGCAGACGGCCGCCAATACCGCCACGATGGAGTTGCTGCGCACGATGCAGGGATTGCTTGCCCAGGCGGGCGTGCCCCAGGACCTGCAGATGGCGGGAGCGCTGCATTTCCTGGGCCGGGTGGTCTACGCCCAGGCCTACACCATGGGTTTCCGCGACAGCTTTCTCATCGTCGCTGCGGTCTTCACGCTAGCGCTGATCCCCGCCTGGATCATGGGCAGAAGCAGACCGGGCGGCGCCCAGAGTCACGGCTTGAGCGCGTAGACGTCGTCGAACCTGCGCTCGAGCTCGGGGTGGGTGCCGCGCAAATGATCCACGACTTCCTTGGCCCAGTCGAAATACTGCTGCTTGCGCTCCAGCGACCACCCCGCGGGCGGATGCGCGGCAACGTCCCGCAGGTTGCAGATCTTGTCGGCGAGCTTCACGAGCTTGGCCTTGTCGCTCGAATACCGGGCGCGCGCCACCTGGATGCGCTTGCGCAACTCCTTCTTGATCCACTTGGTGTCGGTGACTTCCAGCACCACGTCGGCGAGCTCCTCGCCAAACTCCCCGCGCAGTTCGTGCCAGGTGGTCTCCGTGTCTTCCAGGGTATCGTGCAGCAGCGCCGCCGCAATGACTTGCGCGTCGCGCACGCCGCCCTCCTCCCACAGCACGACCGCGAGCTGGATCGGATGGTTGATGTAAGGCGAGGCGTCCTTGTCCTTGCGGCGCTGGTCGCGGTGCTTGTGCGCCGCAAACGCCACCGCGCGCAGGATCAGGTCAGTCGCCTCCGCGTCCGCCTGGGTAATGATGGGGATATTCAGTCTGCACCGCCGTCATGAGCCGCCACGGTGTGCAGTATACAATGGCGCATAAAGCGCATGGCAGGGCCGGGACATGAAGAAACATACCGACACGTTGGAAACGTTGCGCGCTCGGCTCGCCGCATTCGCGGCCGAGCGCGACTGGGATCAGTTCCACAATCCCAAGAACCTCGCGATGGCCGTGGCGGGCGAGGCCGGCGAGCTCGTCGAGCACTTCCAGTGGCTCACGTTCGACGAGGCCGTGAACCTTCCGCGGGAGGCGCGCGACGAAGTGGCGCTGGAGGCGGCGGACGTGCTCCTCTTCCTGCTGCGACTGTGCGACAAGCTCGATATCGACCTCGGCGCCGCGGCGGAGAAGAAGCTCGCGCTCAACGCGAAAAAATATCCCGTGCACAAATCGCGTGGCCGCGCCACGAAATACAACAAGCTGTGAAGAGCCGGGAGTTCGTGAGATCGCGAGAGGCTGATTCGTTCTCCCGATCTCCCGACTTCCCGATCATACGAACGCATGCTCGCCTACCGGCATCTCTTTCACGCCGGCAACTTTGCCGACGTCTTCAAGCACGCGCTGCTCGTGCGGCTCCTGCTCGCGCTGGGCAGGAAGGACAAGCCGTACTGCTTTCTGGACACGCATGCCGGGACAGGTCGTTACGATCTCGCGCATCCCTGGGCGCAGAAGGCGCGCGAATTCGAGAACGGCATCGGCCGCCTGTGGGATCGCAAGGATGCGCCGGCCGCGCTCGCGCCCTACCTGCAGGCGGTGCATGCGGAAAATCCCGACGGGAAACTGCGCTTCTACCCCGGTTCTCCCCTCATTGCCAAACGGTTCGTTCGTCCGGGCGACCGGATCATCCTCACCGAACTCAACAAGACCGATTTCGCCGAGTTGAAGGCGCTTTTTGAACGGGACAGGCGGGTCGCCGTCCATTTCCTCGACGCGTACCAGGGCCTGAAGGCGTTCCTGCCGCCGCAGGAGCGGCGCGGACTGGTGCTGATCGATTCTTCATTCGACCGCGCCAGGGAATTCGAGCGCATCACAAAAGCGCTCAGGCAGGCCGGCGAGCGCTGGGCAACCGGCACCTACGCCGTCTGGTATCCACTGATGGCGCCAGGCGCGATGCTCGCCTTCGCGCGCAGCGCGAAGCAATCCGGGATACGCAGGATACTGCGGCTCGAATTGCTGGTGCAGGAAAGAGACTTCGACATCACCGTGCCCGGATGCGGGATGCTGGTGGTGAATCCGCCGTGGCGCTTCGCCGACGAGGCGCGTCCCCTGCTCGACTGGCTGTGGCGGGCATTGTCCGTCGCGGGCGCGGGCAGCGCCACGATCGACTGGCTCGTTCCGGAATAAGAAACGAAGCTTCGCGTCTCCGCTATTGGATTCCCCCGCATATCAGCGGATCGCGTTCCAGATCTTGTCCAGCCGCTTATAGGAAACAGGGTACGGCGTCTTCAGTTCCTGCGCGAAGAGCGAGACCCGCAGTTCCTCGATGTGCCAGCGGAATTCATCGAGGCGCGGATCCGGTGTCCTCCCCGTCTTGCGCTGCGCTTCCATGCGTTCCTCGTGGCGCCGCACGAGCTCCGCGATGCTCGCCGCGTGCCTGGCGTCGCGCTCGGGATTGGCGGAGTACTTGTCGAGGCGCAGCTGCATCGCCCTGAGGTAGCGCGGCAACTGCGACAGGCGCTCCCACGGGGTCGCGCTGAAAAATCCCTTGTGGATGAGCCGCGCGAGCTGCGCGCGGAGTTCAGATGCGGGACGCGCGGGTACACCTTTCCCGCCCGCGAGCCGCAGCGCGAGGCGCTGGTACTCATCGGCGATGGCCGTGTGGAGGCGGCACGCCCCTTCGGTGACCGCGGGCAGCCGCGTGCGCGCGCGCGCGCGCTGTGTCTCGAACTCCCTCTGCGTGCGCGGCAGGCGATCGTCGCCGATGAACGCGCGATCGGCGATCGCCGCGATCAGATCCGCCCTGAGCTCGTCGCTGTTCGCCACCCCGCGCAGTTGCAGCGCCGCCTGCTCGAATTCGCGCAGGTTCCTCTCGAGCTGCTTCATCTGCTCCTTCAAAGCGAGGCACATCAGACGGATGACACCGGCGCGCATGGCGTTGTCCGCTGCGTCCTTCACGTCGAAGAGCCGGATCGCGACGCTCTCCTGCTCATCGACCAGCGCCGGATAACCGGTAAGCCTGCGCCCGCCGCGGGTGAAAGCGATTTCGTGCGGCAGGTCGCCGAAATCCCAGGTCCGGATATTACCGCGTTCGATTCCAGGCTCGGCCTTCCCGAACGTGACCTGCGCCGCCTTCCCGAGCTGGGCTTTCAACGCCGTGAGGTCGCGGCCCGTCGCGAGCTCCCGCCCGGCATCGTCGATCACGCGGAAGTTCATGCGCAGGTGCGGCGGATATTCGATGGCTTCGACGATATTCGCGGTGACCGGGCTTCCCGCCACCCGCTGCACATACCGCGCCAGCGCCGCAGCGAACGATCGAGCTTGTCGTTGCTCCTCAAGAAAAGCCGTCACATGCGACGCTGCCGGGGCGAGACGACGGCGCCACTGTTTCGGCAGCGCTTTGAAGGCGAACGCCACCTTGTCGCGGATCATTCCCGGCACCAGCCATTCGAAAGAGTCCGGCTCCAATCGGTTCAGCAAATGCAGCGGCACGCTTGCGGTTACGCCGTCGAGCGGATGCCCCGGATCGAAACGGTACGTGAGTTTCAGCTCGGCATCGCCCACACGCACCGACTCGGGAAATTGCGCCTCGGTGATATCCGCCGCCGCGTGCCGCATCAGGTAGTCGCGTGTCAGGAACAGGAGTCGGGGTTCCGATGCCTCGGCCTGTCGCCGCCATTTCTCGAACGCCGCACCCGTGCAGACGTCCGCCGGGATGAGAGGGTCATAGAAACCAAATATCGTCTCCTCGTCGACCAGCACGTCGCGCCTGCGCGCCTTGTGCTCGAGTTCCTGCACTTCCCTGACGAGCCGGCGGTTGTGCTCGAAGAACGACGCACGTGTCGCGTATTCCCCGGCGACGAGTGCCTGCCGGATGAAAATCTCCCGCGCCTGCCCGGGATCGATCGGTCCGTAATGAACACGGCGCCTCGGAACAATGGTCAGGCCATAGAGTGTGACGCGTTCGAAGGCGGCGACCATCGCGCGGTCTTTTTCCCAGTGCGGATCGAAGTAGTGGCGCTTCACCAGCGGCTGGGCGATGGGCTCGATCCACTCCGGCTCGACCCTGGCGACGCACCGCGCGTAGAGCCGCGCAGTCTCGGTGAGTTCCGCCGCCACGATCCACCTGGGCCGCGCCTTCCGGAGAGCCGAACCCGGAAAAATCGCGAACTTGATGCCGCGCGCCCCGAGATACTCGCCTTCCTCGCCGCGGAAGCCGATGTTGCCGAGCAGCCCCGCGAGCAGCGCACGATGAACCTGCTCGTAGGTCGCCGGCGCCTCGTTCGCGTGCATGCCCGATTCGCCGACCAGCGCCGCGAGCTGGCCGTGAACATCGCGCCACTCGCGCATGCGCCGGTGCGAAAGAAAGTGCTCGCGCAACTGCTCGCCGAGCTTGCGGTTGGATTTCCTGTGTTTCAGCGCATCATCGAAAAATTTCCACAGCGCGACGAATCCGAGAAAATCCGAGCGCTCGTCCCGGAACGTTTCGTGCGCCTTGTCCGCGGCGGCGGCGCGCTCGAACGGCCGCTCCCGCGGATCCTGGATCGAAAGCGCGGAGGCGATGATGAGCACCTCGGCGAGGCATCCTTCGTGCTTCGCCGCGAGGATCATGCGCGCGATGCGCGGATCGATCGGGAACTTCGCGAGCTGCCCGCCGATGGCGGTAAGCCGGTTGCGTTCGTCCACCGCGCCGAGTTCTGCAAGCAATTGATAGCCGTCCGCAATCATGCGCGGGCTCGGCGCGTCGAGAAACGGAAAATCCTCCACTTCCCCGATCTTGAGTGACTTCATGCGCAGGATGACCGAGGCGAGCGAGGAACGCAGGACTTCCGGATCGGTGTATTCAGGCCGCGACGCGTAGTCCTCCTCGGAATAGAGCCGGATGCACACCCCCGCGGCCACGCGTCCACAGCGCCCGGCGCGCTGGTTCGCTGCGGCGCGCGAAATTTTCTCAACCTGCAACTGCTCGACCTTGTTGCGATAGCTGTAGCGATTGATGCGCGCGAGCCCGGGGTCGACGACGTAGCGGATCCCGGGCACCGTGAGCGAAGTCTCGGCGACATTGGTGGCGAGCACGATGCGCCGCGCGCCACCGGGGCGGAACACGCGTTCCTGCTCCTCGAACGAAAGGCGCGCGTAGAGCGGCAGGATCTCCACGCCGCGTGGATGATGCTTGCGCAGCGCCTCCGCCGTTTCGCCGATTTCGCGCTCTCCGGGCAGGAAGACCAGCACGTCGCCTCCCGCTCTTTCCCGCGCGAGTTCGTCGATTGCATCCATTATCGCCTGCTCGATATCCCGGTCTTCTTCCTCATCGGCCCTGATCGGTCGGTAGCGCACTTCCACCGGATAGGTGCGCCCTGAGACTTCGACGACCGGCGCGCCGCCGAAATGGCGCGAGAAGCGCTCGGCGTCGATCGTGGCCGAGGTCACGATCAGTTTGAGATCACGTCGCTGCGGGAGAATCCGCTTCAGGTAGCCGAGCAGAAAATCGATGTTGAGGTTGCGCTCGTGCGCTTCGTCGATGATCAGCGTGTCGTAGGCTTTGAGCAGGCGGTCGCTCTGTGTTTCCGCGAGCAGGATGCCGTCGGTCATCAGCTTGAGGTAGGTATCGGGCGACAACCGGTCGGCGAAACGCACTTTATAGCCGACAACATGCCCCAACGGGCTCTTCAGTTCCGTGGCGATGCGCGCGGCGACGGTGCGCGCCGCGATGCGCCGCGGCTGGGTGTGACCGATGAGGCCCGCCACGCCGCGTTCGAGTTCGAGGCAGATTTTCGGCAGCTGCGTGGTCTTGCCGGAGCCGGTTTCGCCGCACACGATCACGACCTGGTTTGCGGCGATGGCAGCGGCAATTTCCTGCCGTTTCGCGACGACCGGCAGTTCCTCGGGATACGTCGGCCGCGGCAGATTCCTCAGTCGCTGTTCCAGGTCCGCTTTCACTTGAGCTTCAGCCGCCGATCGACGCCAATGAACGGATGGGCGCATATAAGATCAGGATCAAGCAAAACAATAGACAGGATTAACAGGACTTACATGATTTCTGGTGTCAGATACTGCAATCCTGCGAATCTTGAAAATCCCGTCTATTGTTTCCCGCGTTTCCTGCTGTTCCGCTTTTCATCCGCGTTCATCGGCAATTTCGCTTCCCCTTAGTCAACAAAAAAGGCCGGCGGCAACCGGCCTCGGTGCGGCGTGGAGCCTCGTTCAGACCTTCACGTCCGGATTGAGGGTGTAGAGTCCGGTAAAACTCGCCTTGGCGAGCACGTGGCCTTCGATCGCCGCGAGCACGTCGGGTCCCTTGAAGATGCCGGTCACTGGGCATTTCTCGACGCCGAGCGCGTAGAGCGTATAGACGTAATGGTGCGGAATCGTATCGTTCCACGGCGGGCACGGCCCGTCGTAGCCGAAATAATTTCCGGCCATGTCCTTGTCGCCGGAGAACCACATCGTGTAGTCGTTGATGCCCTGGCGCGTGCCGCGCGGAGCCTCCGGACCTTTCTTGCCGCGCGGCGTGACGCGATCCGAAAATTCCCCGGCCTTGATCGGGCTCGTCCCGGGGTCGAGGTCGACCAGCACCCAATGATAGAAGTCCACCCGGGGCAGTGACGCCGGAATCGTGCGGCCTTCCTGGTTGACGTCGTCCGGCTTGCTCGGCACGTCATAATCGTGGCAGATCACCACCAGCGACCTGACGCCGGCGGGCAGATCGCTCCAGGCCAGGTTGGGATTGTTGTTCTGCGACATCCTGACCCGCGTCTTGCGGTCCGGCGCGCAGAAAGCGTACTCCGGCGGGATACGGAAATTGTGACCAAAGCTCGCGCTGCCGAATCGCATTCGTGTCCTCCGTTTCAGGCTTGCGTCGCGATCGAATTATAGCAGCCGGGCCGCGTTCTCAGCGCGTGCCCGGAGCCAGTTGCCCCAGCCTGGCGGCGCGCTCGTCCTTGGGCAGGTCCGCAAGCGCTCTCACGGCCGCGTAGAACCGGGCGAGGTCTCCGCCGTGCTCGCGCAGCAAAGCCTGGAACGCGGGCAGTTGCTGAGTATAGATGGCGACCGATGCGAGCTGTGCGTTGTTCGGCTTCCGGTCGAACCAGCGGTCGTAGCCGGCGAAACCCTCCCGGTTCGCTTTCAACCGCTCGTACTCCCCGCCCAGCTCGTCGAGGATAGCCGCCTTGCGCTTCCGCATTTCTTCCGGCGCAAGCCGCGACCGGTAGAGCGCGTCGAGCCTGGCTCGATAGGTCTGGATGAGTCCGACAAACTCCGCGCGCAGCCGCTGCGTGCGCTCGAACCGGGCCTTCTGCCGCTCATCTCCCCCGCGTTCGAGCCAGCGCCTGACGCCCTCCGTTTCGACCGCCACGGCGAACGACTCGTTGAACACGGAATCATCGCGCACGTACGCCACCTGGTGCGAAAGCTCATGGAAGACGAGCCGCGCGATCTCCACGTCCGGAAAACGTAGAAAGGTGTTGAGCACGGGATCCGGAAACCATCCAAGCGTCGAATACGCCGGGACGCCTCCCACGTAAACATCCTGGCCTTGCGCCGCGAGTTCCCGGGCGAAGCGGTCGGCATCCGCCTGCGAGAAGTAGCCGCGGTAATTGACGCAACCCGCGAACCTGAAGCACCACTGCACCGGCCGCACGGAAAACTCGGGGGCGGCGAAAACATTCCACACCACGAACGGCCGTTCGAGATCGGCGTAACGGCGGTAGCTGCGGTTTTCGGGAAGCTTCAGCTCGCGACTCGCGAACTCGCGGATTTCGACCACGCGGGCGAGCTTCTGCTTGAGTTCATCGCTGGTCGCAGGATCCGTGACGAGATCCTCGATCGCCCGCTCGCGCCGCCAGATATCGAGCTGGCCGCCGACCGACTGCAGGTAATAGCCGAGATTCGTGCAGCCGCTCATCGCCAGTGCGAGACACGCCGCACCGAGGCGCAGGGCGAGCCTGCTCCGGTGTTGGGTGACTGTTGACTGGTGGCTCGTGACTGGTGAACGGCAAATCGCTGCGCTCATGGTCCTGTTAATCGCCCATACCCATCATCACCCATCACCGTATTACCGTCCGCCGCGCGGCCGCGCGAACGCTCCGCTGCGCAGGAACTCGCAGATCCGGCGCGCGACCGCCGCCGACAGCAGCATTCCCGTATGGTTGACGCGCAGCACGACGTGGTCCCGCATCGCCGCCAGCCGGGTTTCCTCCACGCACACCACCCCATCGTTGGGCTTGGGCAGAGCGGGCGCGATCACCCGCCCCAACCCGATGGCGACGTCACCGGCGATCACTCCGATCTCGACGTTGGGTAACTCCAGCGACCTGCTGCGTCCCTGCCACTCGAGCATGCTGCGGCCCAATGCCGCGCGCCCGCCCGGCAGGCGGGCCAGGCGTTGCGCGGAGAAACTGTCCCCGAACGGGGTCCCGGCCAGCACGACGCGCCCCACGTTGAGCTGCGGCGCGCGCTCCAGCATTCTCAGAATCACCAGTCCGCCCAGGCTGTGACCGACGAAATGAAGCTTCGACGCGGATATCGTGCGACAGTAGTGCGCAAGGCGATCGGCGTTCTCCGTCAGCGTAACGCGCACCGAGGGATAGGAATAACTTAACGCGCGGTAGCCGCAGCGCGCGATCCGCCGCCGCATGAGCGCCATCACCGCGCCGTGCACCCACAGTCCGTGCACGAGCACCGCCGCTTCACGTTCGGACATGCGTCTGCCCGTCAGGCGCCGCCTTCCTCGAACTCCGTCACCGACTCGGCCACGAGATGGTTGACGTCGCCCCACGACTCCATCCGCCAGCCGCCGCTCAGATAGCGGAACGCATTCAGGCTGGCATTGAGCAACGGCACAGGCCGGGGCTGGTCGAACGCCAGGCTCTCCGCGGTCCGGTAGGCCATGTCGAGCACAAGGCCGTGCGTGACCACGACCACCGTATCACCGGCGTGACGCCGCGCGATTTCGGCAAGGCACCCCATGCAGCGGCCGTGAAAGGCGCGCGTGTTTTCTCCCCCGGGAACGGTGTAGTCGGGATCGCGGTTCCTGAAACGCAGATAATCCTCGGGAAATTCACGCTCGATTTCCGGGGCGGTGAGTCCCTCGAACACGCCGAAGTGACGTTCCCGCAGCCGCATGTCCAGGATGATTTCGTGGCGCGTGACCTCGGCGATGCTGAGCGCAGTGCGACGCGCGCGCCCCGAGTCGCTGCTGTACAGCGCATCGAACGGGACTTCGGCGAGCCGGCGCGCAAGCTGCCGCGCCTGCCGCACGCCGAGGTCGGAGAGGGGGCTGTCCCTGTGCCCCTGCATCCTGCGCTCCCGGTTCCATACCGTTTCGCCGTGGCGCACGAGTATGAGTCGCGTCATTCAGAAGCACCTATGATCAATTCAGCGCCTGCTCCGCCCGAGGCTTGTGCAGCGCTCGGCCTTTATACGCGCGCGCCCACTTTTCAATTCGGCACGTTCTCGTTCTGTGCCACGAAATACACCCTCGCTCAGAGCGCCAGCCGCCAGGCGTAAGCGAACTCGCCGGTTTCAGGACTACATCTGCCGGTTACATCATGATCGGCATCTTAGCACGCTAATTTGGACCTTCTTTCCTTGAACTTCAAGGTCGCGCCCGTCATCCCGGCGCAACTCCGGGAATTACGGCTGTCAAACACACTGGGCGTTGCGCGTGCTGATGCCGTATAGTGTTGTACGCTCGCGGGGACGCCTACCGACTGAGTGAATCAGCGCCTCCATCATGGCCGGGATCATCTCCTGCCCATGCGATCCGCCGGCAGCTCGGGAAATCGATTCATTCATCAGCGTTCCGCCAAGGTCGTTAACGCCTGCACGCAGACAGGCTCTTGCCCCTTCCGGTCCCATCTTGACCCACGACGTCTGGATGTTCGGGATGAGCGGATGCAGGACGAGGCGCGCCACCGCGTGCATGAGTACAGCCTCGCGAAACGTCGGCCCACAGCGCGCACGGCCCTTCCGGTAAATTGGTGCTTCCATGTGTACAAAGGGCAGCGGGACGAATTCCGTGAAGCCGCCGGTCTCAGCCTGAAGCGCACGGATTCGCAGAAGGTGGCGCGCCCAATGCACGGGGCTTTCCATGTGGCCGAACATGATCGTTGCCGTCGCGCGCAATCCTCTTCGATGGGCCGTCCTCATCACTTCGAGCCACTCGCCGGTCTTGATCTTGTCGGGACACAGGGTTGCTCGGACCTCGTCATCGAGGATCTCGGCTGCCGTTCCCGGTAGCGTTCCGAGACCGGCTCGCTTCAATTCGACAAGAAATTCAGCGAGTGAAACCTCCGAAGTCCGCGCGCCCTGCCAGACTTCGAGCGGCGAGAAAGCATGGATATGAATCTCCGGAACGGCGGCCTTGACGGCCCGGCAAATGTCGAGATAGGTCCTGCCGGTATAGCTCGGGTGAATGCCGCCCTGCATGCACACTTCGGTCGCGCCGCGTTCCCAAGCCTCACGCGCTCGGCGCTGGATCTCGCCGAGTGGCAGGTCGTAGGGCTTGCCCCGCAGGTTCTCACTCGCCTTGCCTTTTGCGAAGGCACAGAACTGGCAGCGGTAGGAACAGATATTGGTGTAGTTGATGTTGCGATTGACGACGTAACGCACCTGGTCGCCGACCGCTTCGCGCCGTAGTTGGTCGGCCTGCTCGCAGACAAAAAGGAATTCGTCGTCGCGGCTG
>JACQOJ010000140.1 GCA_016202605.1 Betaproteobacteria bacterium | reverse complement strand
CGATAACCCGGATTATTCACGAACCTCGGAGCGTGGCTGACGCACTGTCGCCTGCTTTCATACTGTTCATGAATAATGCAGGTTAATCGCCACTCCCGAGGCGTCGGGATGTGCCTCATGTCTTTCCCGAATAGCCTGTCCTCGAGTGTCTTAATCAGGGATCGGGAATCCAGTCGCAAGTCAAGAGCGTGACCAGTGACCGGTTTGTCTTTCCCGAGCAGTCGGGAATCCAATTTCACCGCATGTCATCCCCGGGTAGCCGGGGATCCAATTTCACCGCATGTCATCCCCGGGTAGCCGGGGATCCAGTTTCACGGAACGCGAAGAAAAAGGGTTGCGGTCACGCAACCCTTTCTTATTGGTGCCGCTGGTCTGACTCGAACAGACGACCTGACGCTTACGAAGCGCCTGCTCTACCAGCTGAGCTACAGCGGCGGAATGCCGAAGGTCGTTATTTTACAGGAAAGCGTTTACTCTGCCTTCGAGCGCACGCGCACGATGACGTCGACGCCTTCGGTCACGATGCCCTCCGGCAGTTGCGGCAGGCCGGAGATCGTGATTTCGGCTGCGTCGATATCGACCAGTTCCCCGGTGTCGACATTATAGAAATGGTGATGGGGTATGGTGTTGGGATCGTAGAACACCTTGCTCGGATCGACGATGACTTCCCGGATGAGCTTTTTCCGGAGGAACAGATTGAGCGTGTTGTACACGGTCGCCTTCGAGGTCTGCGAATGGCGGTCATTGACAATCGCGAGGACCTGGTCCGCGGACAGGTGCTCCCCGCGCGAAAAGAGCGCGTAGGCGATCTCGATGCGCTGATGCGTCGGATTGATATCGTGGCGCCGCAGCACCTCGACCAGGGCGTCACGCGTGTAATGGATTGATCGCATGAGAGTTAATTCTAATTCATAATCTGGACTGTGTCTAATTTCAGTCCGCGCACCCGCCGTTCGTTCTCGCTCAACGCCCGCTCGTCAGGCGGCTTTGCCCATGACCGGCGGCAATGACTACTATTAGCTCCGTGGCAAAGGGACCGACTATGACATTCAACAAGAAGCTGCCGCTATTGCTGCCCGGGAAGTCGCAGGGGATGACGCTCATCGAGTTGATGGTGGTCGTCGTAGTCATCGCGATTCTGGCAGCCGTTGCCTATCCGTCGTATCAGGAATACATCATTCGCGCCAACCGCTCGGCGGCACAGCAGTTCATGCTGAATATCGCGAATCGCGAGGAGCAATATCTGCTCGACGCAAAAAGCTATACCGCGACGATCGGCGCCGGCGGGATCAACCTCATCGTGCCGTCGGAAATCACCAGTCGCTACACGTTCGCCGTCGCGGTACCGAGCCCGGATACTCCGGCTGTTCCGCTCTCCTTCAAGATTACCGCCACGGCCATCGGCCCCCAGGTATCCGACGGTGACCTGACCCTTAATAACGAAGGGGTCAAGACTCCTGCCGCGAAGTGGCAGAAGTAGCGGAGCACTGCAGATGAAATCGCTTGCCTTGGTAACGACAGCGCGGAAACCCCGGCTTGAAGCGGGACCGCACGGCGCGCGCGGTTTCACGTTGATCGAGCTGATGATTGTCGTGGTTCTGCTGGCCGTGCTCATCAGTCTGGCGGCGCCTTCGATGCGCGATCTCGTGCGCGACCAGCGCATCAAGACGGCGACCTTCGACGTCTATTCGTCGCTCGTCTACGCACGCAGCGAAGCCATCAAGCGCAATGGCAGCGTTTCGGTCATCCCCAATGCCGGCGGATGGGCGAACGGCTGGAGCGTTCAGACCGGCGGCACGGTACTGAGGCGCCAGGATGCGCTGCCGGAGATCAACATCAACAAGGCGTCGGATGACTCGACGTTCACCGACACCATCGCGTTTCAAGGCAACGGCCGCCTCGCTGCCGCCGCATCGGAGATGGTGCTGAAGTTCTCCGCCAGCACGGCGATCACCGCGCGCTGCATCCGCGTCAACTTGAGCGGCCTGCCCAACATCAAGGTCGATACCAACCGAAACCCCGTGGATGGCTGTCAATAACGGTTCGAGCGAAACGGCATGAACGAGATGAGACATTCATTGCAAGCACAATCGGGCTTCACCATGATCGAAGTGCTGGTGGCGCTGCTGATCATCGTGCTCGGGCTGCTGGGGCTCGCCGGGCTGCAGACGCGGCTGCAGCAGGCGGAGTTCGAGTCCTACCAGCGCGCGCAGGCCGTGGTGGTGCTCTACAACATGGTGGACCGTATCACCATCAACCGTGAAACAGCGCGCCTCGTCCCGTCGTGTCTCGCGATCACCGATCCTCTTACCGGCACGCCCTTTTACGGAACGAATTCCACGCCCCTGCCTCCGTGCGACACCGGCACGTCTCAGCCCCAAGCCGTGGCCGATGCCACGATGGACGACCTGGACCGCCAGTTGAAAGGCGCCGCGGAAACCAAGGGCGGGGTTCAGGTAGGCGCGATTGCGGACGCACGCGGGTGCGTAAGCTACGACGCAGCGGGCGAAGTGATAAACCCGGGAACCGGCCTTCCTCTGCCGGGCACTGGGGTATATACGGTGTCCGTAGCCTGGCAGGGACTGTCCGATACCGTGGTGCCCGCGGTGAATTGCGGCAAAGATCTCTACGGTGCCGAAACGCGCCGGCGCGTGATCTCGACCACTTTCCGTATGGCCAGTTTGCCCTGAGTTGTCTCTATGAAGAACCGTTATCCTCACGTCAAGAAACAAGCGGGGCTGTCGCTGGTCGAGTTGCTGATCGCACTCACCATCGGCCTGCTGCTGCTCGCCGGGCTTACGCTCATCTTTGTCAACTCGAGCGAGGCCAACCGCGAACTCCAGAAAACCGCGCAGCAGATCGAGAACGGGCGCTACGCAAGCGAGTTGCTCGCCCAGGATTTGCGCCTCGCCGGCTTCTATGGGCATTTTCATGAATTGCCGGCGGTGCCCGTGCCCGCGCCGGATCCGTGCGAGACCGCAAGTACGACCAATCTCGAGAGCGGATTGTCGCTGCCGGTTCAGGGAATCCGCGCGGCGGATCTCGCCACGCGCCCTGTCGTTGCGGGAACATCTTGTGGGGCACTGACTGCGGCAAACCTGCAACCGGGCTCGGACATATTGGTCGTGCGGCGCGCGGACACGAATATATTGCCTGCAACCGGCCCGGCGGTGACCAACGAAGTCTACATTCAGTCCGCGGCGTCGGAAGTGCAGATCCAGATCGGAAACAAGGATGGCGCGATGGTCGCCGATGGCAAAGCGAGCGGCGGCGCCTCCACCCTTTTCCTGACCGGTGGCCCGCCGCCGCCGCCGGCAAAAGCCTCTGCGCCGATACGAAAATACCGCGTTCACGTGTACTTCGTGGCTCCGTGCAGCGTCGGCACGGCGACGGTTGGCGGCGTCGCGGGCGTGTGCCAGGCGGGCGACGACACGATTCCGACACTCAAGCGCCTGGAACTGTCGGTCGGGCCCGCCATGACCATCGTGCCGCTGGTCGAAGGCATCGAATATCTCAAGATCGAATACGGCATCGACAACACGCCTGGAACGGCCGACCCGGCCACCGGCCTGGTCGGCGACGCGACCGTGGACAGCTATTCCGGATCGCCCGCCGACTTCTCGCAGGTGATCGCAGCGAAGATCTTTGTGCTCGCGCGGAATACGGAGCTGACAGCCGGGTTCACCGACGACAAGAGCTACCTGCTGGGAACGGCGCCGGGGACCGCGGGAGTCACGATACTGGGTCCGCCCAACGACCGCTTCCGGCGTCACGCGTTCACGGCGGCGGTCCGGCTCATGAACACGTCGGGGCGCAGGGAGATCCCATGACCAGGAACCGACCGTTTCGCAGGCAGCGCCAGCGCGGCGCGACGTTGCTGGTGAGCCTCATCATGCTGGTGCTCCTCACGCTGTTCGCTGTGGCCGGGTTCAATCTTTCCAGCGTGAATCTCAAGATCGCCGGCAACTATCAGGCATTGAAATCATTGGAGGCCGCCGCCCAGCAGGCGATCGAACAGGTCCTGAGTACCACCGCGGCGTTCAGCCTGGTCCCGGTCACGGACACGATCTGCGTGGGCGGCGGCACGGCGCCGGCGTGCACGGGCGGTTATGCCGTCCAGATCACGCCTGCGCCCCGATGCAATTATGCGGTTACGGCGAAGGGCTACACGAAAAAGATTGGCGAATTGACCCCCGAAGACACCGACTGGGAGATCAGGGCCGAAGTGACCGATGCCGGCACGGGCGCCACAGCCGCGATCGTGCAGGGCGTAAGGATACGATTGCTGGCGGGCAACTGCCCGTGATGACTGGAGCATTGCAATGAGAAAGATCAGGCGATTCCTGTGTTCGTTGTTGTCGGCGTTGCTGGCGTTCACGCCGCCGCTCGCGTACCCGGCGTTCGACCCGGTGAACGACGACACGGACATCTTTCTTGCCAACCCCAACATCACCTCCAACAATCCCAATATCCTGATCCTGCTGGACAATACTGCGAACTGGAACCAGCCGTTCGTCAACGAGAAGAACGCCCTCAGTTCCGTGATCGACAGCCTGAAAGACAATTTCAATGTCGGCCTGATGCTGTTCCCGGAAACCGGCGCTCCGAACGACAACACCGACGGGGGTTATGTGCGCTTCGCCGTGCGGCAGATGAAGGGCGATCCGCAGCGCAAGTTGAGCGACCTCATCTTCAATTTTCACATCCTGAACGACAAGGGCAACAATGCGACCCACGGTCTCGGATTGTACGAAGCCTATCTCTATTACGCGGGTTTGCGCGCGCGTTCGGGCGACGGCAAGTTCAAGACCGACCATGACCGGACAACGCTCGACGCGCAGGGGCTGGGAAAGCACGCAATTGGCGGGAGCGACGGACCACCTCCTTTGCCCATAACTGATGGCGTCTACCGCACGCCGATCGTCGATGGCTGCCAGAAGAACTACGTCCTCCTGGTCAGCAACGGTCCCGCCAACGAAAACGCCGCGGCGCGCGCCGAACTCGAGGGATATCTCGCGGGCCTGACCAAGGCGACCCCCCCGGATGTCATCCAGATCACGGGCACCGACCCGTTCACTGGCACCCCCGCGGACCCTTCGCAGCAGACCAACTGGGCGGACGAGATGGCGCGCTACATGGCCAACAACGACGTCCTGCCCGACGACCAGGCCGCGGGCCGGGAATTCACCATCGGCACGCAGAACGTCTTCACTTACGTCATCGAAGTCAATCCGGTCGCGACCGGCCAGGGCCCGGGCATGACGTCGCTCCTGCAGAGCACCGCGCTCAACGGCAAGGGCAAGTACTGGGGCGTCACCGATGATGCCTCCGGGACCAAGCTGCGCGATGCGTTCGAGCAATTCTTCAAGGAGGTGCAGGCGGTGAACAGCGTGTTCGCCTCGACCACGCTGCCGGTCTCCATCAACGTGCGCGGCACCAACTTGAACCAGGTTTACATCGGCGTGTTCCGTCCCGACGAGAAGAAACAACCGCGCTGGCTCGGCAACCTCAAGATGTACCAGCTCGCGCTGGCCGGCGACGAGGTGATCCTGGCCGACGCCGACGGCAACCCGGCCGTAAACCAGCAGACGGGATTCATCGACGGTGCCGCAAAGAGCTTCTGGACCTCAACTTCGACTTTCTGGGGCTTCAAGAACACCGATCCCGCGAATCCCTTCGGCCAGGGCGGCGCCTCGGATTCACCGGACGGCGATCTCGTGGAAAAAGGCGGCGCGGCACAGCGCGTCCGGGTGGTGTATCCCAATGCCGAAAACCCGGTCGCACCCGAGACCAAGCGCAGCCTATACACCTATACAAACAGCGGGTTCGCGTCGAACTGCACGACCAACTGCGCGCTCTCCAATACGCCGTTCAGGGGCGACAACACCGACATCACGAACGGCTCCCTGCAGCTCGACACGAAGCTGGTGGACCCGCTGACGGCGTTCGAAACCAAGTCGGTGGCGACGCTGACCGACCGCAGGACAGCCACGCTCAACAACACGGCGGCGGGCGCATTGCCGGTGACGCTCAGCAACGGCGCAACCACCCGCACCATTACCAACCTCACGACCGCAACACCAAAAGCGGTGCAAAGCTTGAGCGGTGAGGGCCCGGGCACCATCACGGTCAACCTGACGAGTGTTGCGAAAACAGCCGGAAGATGGCTGGTTACTCTGCAATCGGCATTGACCGGCGTGATCGTCGGCACGACGGTGTTGGGGATCAACTGCACCGCCGGAGACACAACCGCGATCAACAACCTTACGGCGACACAACGGACGGTCAAAGCCCAGGATTCTTCGACGGTATACGAAATCAACGGGCCGGCGAGCGGGAACCCGAGTTGCACGGCGGGAACGGTGGACGGGCCGGGGCTGGTCGCGACGAGCAACATAACCGTCAACCTGACCAGCCACGGATTCGGCGATGGCGCGCAGGTCACCATCGCGAATGCAGTCACTTCGCCGGACGACGCGAACGGCGTTTTCACGATCACCGTGCCGCTCGTGTCCGGCAGTCCGGATCCCGACCGCTTCACTTACTCGCTGCCCGGAGGGAAGAAAGCGGGAGTTGCCGCAGCCGCTCCGGGACAGATGATTACCGCCACCGGCAACACCACGACGGCGACGGCGACGACTTCCGGCGTGCACGGATTCGCGAACGGCAGCACGGTCACCATTTCCGGCGCCAGCATCGACGGCTACAACCGCGCCAATGTAGCCATTAGCTGCTCCCCGGCCGCCACATGCGATGGTTTGACGACATTCTCCTATCCGGTGCTTTCGGCGCTCCCGCCCAATCCGATCCCGAGCCCTTCGAATGTGTTTGCGGTCCAGGGCGGCTCGACCGTGGTTACCGTGACCGCTCTGACCGCACACGGCTTCTCAGTTGGAGATACGGTCACGATCGGGGGGTCGGACATTTCCGGGTATAACGGCACGTGGAAAATCAGTACGGTCGCTGGCGATGGCCTGGGTTTCACTTACGACACGGCCGTGGACAACGTGGCGCCGACAGCCGCCGTTACCCAGGTGCTTCCGGCGAGCACCGGTTCAGTGACGGTTTCGGGTAGCACCAGCGCCACGGTACGGGTAACCGCCGCCAACCACGGTTTCACGCTGGTGGCACCACCGATCAACGACCAGGTTGTCGTGGAAAGGACCGATGGCGCCTCCGACGGGCTCACAAGCGCGGATGCAACACCGTGGACGGTCACCAACGTGATCGATGCGAACACGTTCGAATATTCCACCGGTACGGCGCAGTCGGGACCGTCAGGCAGCTACACGGTGCGCCCGCCGGCCTCGATTGCGCGCGCGATCGCCGCCGTCACCGGCCACGGTTACGCCGTCAGCGACCTCGTGACCATCAATGGCGCCGCCAAGGCCGCCTATAACGGTGCCGACAAGACGGTCACGCGGATCGTGGACGCGAACACCTTCGAGTACGCGCTCACGTCGGCGCCCGGTCCCGACACGAGCACGGCCATCACGTCGTCCAAGAAAACGAGCACCGCGCGCGCGACCTCGGTGGGCCACAACCTCAGCACCGGCAATCTGGTAACCATCACCGGTGCCACACCCTCCACTTTCAACGTCGCTAACGCGTCGATCACGGTGATCGACGCCAACACGTTCACTTACTCGATCGCACCCGCGGTGGAAGGCAATGCCAGCGGCGCCATCCGGGCGGCGGCGAGCGGCTCCACCGGCGCGCAACGCACGAGCCTCATCAACTGGGTGAGGGGCGAGGACAACTTCGAAAACGAGAACAAGAACGGATCGACCACGGACATCCGTGCCTCGGTGCACGGCGACGTGCTGCATTCGCGCCCGGCGGTGATCAACTACAACCGCTTCGGGTCGGACAACGACGTCGTCATCTACTACGGCGGCAACGACGGCATCTTCCACGCGGTCAAGGGCGGCACCGGCTCCGACGCGGGGCAGCCCGCCGCCGGCAACGAGCTGTGGGGATTCGTTCCGCAGGAGTTCTTCGGCCAGTTCGGCCGCATGCGCACCAACTCGCCGGTCATCAGCAGTTCGTTCAAGAAGCCTTACTTCATGGACGGCCCGATCGGGGTCTACACCAAGGACGGCGACGACAACGGCATGCTGGGGGATGGCGGCGATATCGTGAACCTGTATATCGCCAACCGCCGCGGCGGGCGCTTCCTCTATGCGCTCGACGTGAACATTCCAACCAATCCCAAGTTCAAGTGGAAGATCGACACCGCGACTACGGGCTTCAGCGAGCTGGGCCAGACCTGGTCGCAGCCTACGGTGGTCCCCGAGGGCTTCGCCGGCTATCCGAAGCCGGTGCTGATCTTCGGCGCGGGTTATGACCCGGCGGTCGAGGACATTCCGCCTTCCATTACCTTGAACGGGGTCACGACCGAAATCACGAGCATCAATACCACTACCGGTGCTATCACCATCACCGGCGGCACGGTAATCGACCGCAGCATGGGCCGCGGCATCTACGTGGTGGACGCCGAAACCGGGGCCTTGGTGTGGAGCGCGGGCGGATCACAAAGTAATGGCACCTTTACCCTCGATAATGTGCCGGGCATGATCTACGCCATCCCGTCCGATGTCACGGTGATCAAGAACGAAACCGGCCAGGCGATCAATCGCGCCTATGTCGGCGACACCGGCGGCCAACTGTGGCGCATCGACTTCAAGTCGGATAACCCGGCCGATCCCAGTGTGCAGAATCTCAATGGCACGACCGTGACCAAGATCGCTTCGATAGCGGATCCCGCGAATCCTCTGACCGGGCAGCGCAAGTTTCTCCATGCGCCGGACGTCGTCGGGTTCACCGGGTTCGACGCCGTGTTGCTGGGTAGCGGCGACCGCGAGCATCCGTTCGACACCGGCGTGCAAAACCGCTTCTACATGTTCAAGGACAAGGGCGACGATTTCAATCCGTTCACCGGCACCACCTATGGGCCCAGCGGCACCTTGCCGGTGCTTGAACCGACCATCGTCGAGGCCGACATGTTCGACGCGACCAGCAACTGCGTCGCAAACCCCGATCAGTGCATCGGAGGTCCCGACGCTGATCCGGCATCGGCGCAGACCTCTCTCGGCAACGCGAAGGGCTGGTACATCCGGCTGATCGGTGATCCAACCAATCCCGGCGGTGGAGAAAAAGTGGTCGGAAATGCGGTGACGGTATCGGGCCACACCTTCTTCAACACCAACCAGCCCAAAGGCGCGGCACAAGTCACGCCGGGGGTGTGCGTCAGCGACCTCGGCATCGCCCGGGCATACATCGTGAACACGGCTGACGCGCAGCCGGTGGTGTCGAACGCGCTCACCGGAAAACCCGGAGACCGCTTTCAGGAAGTCGGCGAAGGCGGCTACCTGCCGTCACCGGTGCACGTGGTGGTCATGCTGGGCGGCAAGCCCGTTGAAGTGGTGATCTCGGGCGTCAAGGTGAGCACCCCGAAAGGCGCGACGCTCTCGGCACGGCTGCGCAAGTACTGGTACAAGGAAGTCGATTAGGCTGGCGACCTCATCCAGTGCCCGGGAAACAGGGTAGTCGATCTACCCTGTTTTCGATTGACGGCAGCGTGCCGCGGCAACCATAAGCGTCTGATCGCATGAACTCCGCGACGCTCATATCCGGCGTTCCGCGCGTAACGCGCAGGCTGATCGTCGGTCTCGCCGTATCCCTCGTTCTTCACATCGCGCTCGTGTCGGGCGTGAGGTTCACCGCGCCGCGCTATGTCGCGCCGCTGCCGCTGGAAGTCGAGATCCGGCGCGACGCGGCCCCCGAGCCGGATGCAGAGTTCCCGCTAGAGCGGCCCTCGGAACTCACGGCGAAACCCGCGGCGGCGGAACCCGCGCAGCCGCCTGCGCCGCCGGAAGAACTGCGGGCCGCCCCGGACGCCCGTGACGCGCCCGCCCGGCTTGGCCTGCCGCTCGACAAGTATTACACCGCGCGCGAGCTGGACGTGCGTGCGGAGCCGATCAACGAAGTTCACCTCGTGTACCCGGAGCGCCCGTACGCAATGCGCACGAAAGGCCGGGTGACCCTGCGGATTTTCATCAACGAGCGCGGCGCGATCGACGAGGTCGCGGTCATCGAGGCCGTGCCGCCGGGAATATTCGAGGAGGCCGCGCTGACCGCAACGCTGGCGCTGCAATTCAAGCCCGCGATGAAGGCGGGCCGCAACGTCAAGAGCCAGAAAACCATCGAGGTGGTTTTCGACCCCTACGAGAATATCAATATTCCGTAGCCCGGATGGAATGAAATGAAATCCGGGGATGGGGTTCCCCTACTGATGTGGTGGGCATGAATGCCCACCCTACGCGTTGGCGGCGAGCGACTTCGGGAGGGGGAAAACGACGCTTTCCTCGATGCCCTCGAGCTGGCATACGCGCTCGGCGCCGAGTTGCTTCAACTTGTCGATGACCTGCTGCACCAGGACTTCGGGCGCCGATGCGCCCGCCGTGACGCCCACCCGCTGCCTGCCCGTCAGCCACGCCGGATCGAGCTCGGCGGCGTTATCGACCATGTACGCGGCAACGCCCTGGTTGCGGGCCACTTCGCGCAGGCGGTTGGAATTCGAGCTGTTGGGCGATCCCACCACGATCACCACGTCGCACTGACTGGCGAGCGCCTTCACCGCGTCCTGGCGGTTCTGCGTCGCATAGCAGATATCGTCCTTCTTCGGCCCGACGATGCCGGGAAAGCGCCGTTTCAGCGCATCGATCGTCACCCTGGCGTCGTCGACCGAGAGCGTGGTCTGGGTGACGAACGCAAGATTCCTTTCGTCGGCCACCTTCAACCGCGCCACGTCCCCGGGATTTTCGACCAGATACATCCCGCCCGTGCTCTGGCCCATGGTGCCCTCGACCTCGGGATGGCCGCGATGGCCGATCATGATGATCTCCCGGCCGTGCTCGCGCATCTTCGCCACTTCCACGTGCACTTTGGTGACCAGCGGACAGGTCGCGTCGAACACCTTCAGATCGCGGGCTTGCGCCTGGCGCTGCACTTCCTTCGATACGCCGTGCGCGCTGAAAATCACGGTGCTGCCCGGCGGCACCTGGGCCAAATCCTCGACGAACACCGCGCCCTTCGCCTTGAGGTCCTCGACGACGAACTTGTTGTGCACGACTTCGTGGCGCACGTAGATCGGCGCGCCGTGCACGGCGAGCGCGCGCTCCACGATCTCGATCGCACGGTCGACGCCGGCGCAGAAGCCGCGGGGATTGGCGAGCAGGACTTGCATGCGGGAATTATACAGCGAGCAAATGTAACCGCCGATGGACACCGATGAACGCCAATAAAGAGACAAATGGCCACGATCAGGGATGACCGGTCTGTCATTCCCGAGTAGTCGGGAATCCCATTTCAACATCGCAAAATTGGATGCCCGCCTGCGCGGGCATGACACAGGGCCATGGGCATGAAATATCCACCGGTCACGCCTTTGCCTTACATTGGATTCCCGACTACTCGGGAATGACAACGCTACCCGCCTCCGCGGCCACGGCAATTTTTTTACGTCGTTCTGATTTCTGCGCTGTCCGGATCCGGGTATTTGTTTTCATCGGCGTTCATCGGCGTTTATCGGCGGTTCCGATGTTTTCGTCCCTCGCGGGCGCAGGCCGTCCCAGATCAGCATGGCCGCGCCGCAGGTGATCGCCGCATCGGCGACGTTGAACGCCGGCCAGTGCCAGCCGAAAGCGTGGAAATCGAGGAAGTCGATCACGGCCCCGAAGAGAATGCGGTCGATCACGTTGCCGATCGCACCGGCGAGCACCAGCGACAGCGCCGTGCAAAACAGCGCTTGCTGCGGGTACTTTCGCAGCAGATACACGATCCACACCGATGCGACCAGCCCGATGGCGATGAACAATCCGCGCTGCCAGCCCGCGGCATCGGCAAGAAAACTGAACGCCGCGCCGGGGTTATAGACCAGCACCAGATTGAAAAACGGCGTCACTTCGACGGCTCGGTTGACGGCAAGGCTGCCGGCGACGACAAACTTCGTGAGCTGGTCGAGCGCGAGTATGGCGCCGCTCAGCGCGAGCCAGCGCCACATCAGGCGTGACTGCGCGGCTCGCCCGCGCCGTACAGGTTGGAGACACAGCGTCCGCACAACTGCGGGTGCCCGGCATCGGCGCCCACCTCGGCGCGGTAATGCCAGCAGCGTTCGCATTTCGGGTGCGGGCTCGCCTCGACCTTGATGCTCACGTCGGCGAGTGCCGTGGGGATCGCGTCACGCGCTGCGCCGTCGAGCAGCTTCGCCTGCGAGGTGATGAACACGAAGCGCAGATCGTCGGCGAACGAGCGCAGGAACTCGCGGCTCTCGCCGTTCGCGTACAGCGCGACCTCTCCGGCCAAAGAGGAACCGATTTTTCCCGCGACCCGCAGTGTCTCGAGCTGTTTCTGGACATCGGACCTCAGCGCGCGCAGCTTCTGCCAGCGCGTTCTCAGTTCCTCCGCGTCCCGTGGCAGCGGGAATTCGTACCACACTTGCTCGAACACGCTTGCCGCGCCGCCGTGCAGCACCTCCCAGATTTCCTGTGCGGTAAACGACAGAATGGGCGCGAGCAGCCGGATGAGACTCTCCGTGACGTGGTACAGCGCATTCTGCGCGGATCGGCGCGCGCGTGAACCGGCGGGCGTGGTGTAAAGACGGTCCTTGAGGATATCGAGGTAGAAGCCGCCCAGATCCTCCGAACAGAAGGTCTGCAGCTTCTGGGCCACGAGGTGGAACTCGTAGTTGCCGTAGTGGCCAGGGGACTGCGGAAACCTTTCCCCGGGCTCCGAAGGCGCCAGCGCGCGCTGCAGGTCCCAGGTCATCACCCATGCGTAGCGGTCGATCTCGAGCCAGTCGTCGACCGGGAGCACGTCGCGTGCGGGGTCGAAGTCCGCAAGATTCGCCAGCAGGAAGCGCAGCGTATTGCGCATGCGGCGATAGGATTCCACGACGCGCTTGAGGATCTCCTTCGAGATCGAAAGCTCACCGGAGTAGTCGGTCGCCGCGACCCACAGCCGCAGGATGTCCGCTCCCAGCTCGCCCATGACCTGTTGCGGCGCGACGACGTTGCCCTTCGATTTCGACATCTTGCGTCCCTCGCCGTCGACGACGAAACCGTGGGTGAGCAGCCCGCGGTACGGCGGCACGCCGTTCAGCATGCAGGAGACGAGCAGGGAACTGTGAAACCAGCCGCGGTGCTGATCCGACCCTTCGAGATACAGATCGGCCGGGAAGCCGGTCGCGTTGAGATGCGAGCCCGCGCCGGTTTCGTGTCCGCGCGGTCCGCCCAACACCGTCTGGTGAGTGGAGCCGGAGTCGAACCAGACATCGAGCGTATCGCGGCTCTTCTCGTACTCCGCGGCTTCCGCCCCGAGCAGTTCCTCGGTCTTCAGCGACTGCCAGGCCTCGATGCCGCCGGCCTCGACCCGTTGCGCCACCGCCTCCAGCAGTTCCAGGGTGCGCAGATGCAGCGCGCCCGTTTCCTTGTGCAGGAAGAACGGCATCGGCACGCCCCATTGCCGCTGCCGCGAGAGCGTCCAGTCGGGCCGGTTGGCGATCATGCCGTGCAGGCGCGCCTTGCCCCACGCGGGAAAGAACTGCGTCTGTTCCACACCGCGCAGCGCGGCATGCCGCAGCGTCTCCGCGGGTCTGGCGCCGCCGTAGCCGGGCACTTCGTCCATCCCCGCGAACCACTGCGTCGTCGCGCGCAGGATCACCGGCGTCTTGTGCCGCCAGCAGTGCATGTAGCTGTGCACGAAATCGTGCCTGGCGAACAGCACGTCCTGCGCCGCCATGTGCTCCACGATTTTGGGATTCGCCTTCCAGATCGACATGCCGCCGAAGAGCGGCAGCGTGGATACGAATTTGCCTTCGCCCGTCACCGGCGTGAGGATCTCCTCGTCCTTCATGCCGTAGCGGCGGCACGATTCGAAGTCCTCCACGCCATATGCGGGCGCCGAATGCACGATCCCGGTGCCGGTGTCGAGCGTGACGTAGTCGCCCAGGTAAACCGGCGCCAGCCGGTCGTAAAACGGATGCCGGAACGCGATGTTCTCGAGTTGCGCTCCCTTGCACGCGGCGAGCGTGTTCCCCGCAAGCCGGTAGCGCTCGAGACACTGCTGCTGCAATTCCGCCGCCAGTATCAGCAGGCCCCGGCCGGTGTCCACCAGGTGGTAGACAAAATCGGGATGCACGTTGAGCGCCTGGTTGCCCGGCAGCGTCCAGGGCGTGGTGGTCCAGATCACCGCGTACCCGGGCTTCGCGGGCAGCTTCGCGAGACCGAAGGCACGCGCGATCGCGTCCGCGTCAGCGAACGGAAATCCCACGTCGATCGCCGGGTCCTTGCGGTCCTCGTACTCCACTTCCGCTTCCGCCAGCGCCGACCCGCAGTCGAAGCACCAGTTGACGGGCTTGAGTCCGCGATAAATGTAGCCCCTCGCCAGCAATGCGCCGAGCGTGCGGATCTCGTCGGCCTCGTTCTTGCAGGCCATCGTGAGGTAGGGATTTTCCCAGTCGCCCAGGACCCCGAGGCGCTGGAAATCCCTCTTCTGGCGCTTGATCTGTTCGGTGGCGTAGGCGCGGCAGAGGCGCTGCGTTTCCTCCGGCGGCAGATGTTTCCCGTGCTTTTTCTCGATCTGCACCTCGATCGGCATCCCGTGGCAGTCCCAGCCGGGAACATAGGGTGCATCGAACCCGGACAGGGTCTTGCTCTTGACGATGATGTCCTTGAGGATCTTGTTGACCGCGTGACCGATGTGAATGTCGCCGTTGGCGTACGGCGGCCCGTCGTGCAGGACGAACCGCGGGCGGGAAGCGCTCGCCTTGCGGATGCGCTCGTAGAACCCGCGCTCCCGCCAGCGCTCGAGCATCAGCGGCTCGCGCCTGGCGAGGTCGCCGCGCATCGGGAACGGCGTGTCGGGAAGATTGAGTGTTTTCTTGTAATCAGACATCCAGGTGGTTCGTTGTTCGTGGTTCGTGATAGCGCGTTGCGGCCCGGTAGATCATGCCCTGGCGGCGCGGGCGTCCCGGCGGCCGAAATATGCCTTCGCGTTTTCGACATCGAGCGCGATCTGCCGCGTGAGCGTCGCGAGGTCGGCATATTTTTCCTCGTCGCGGAACTTGTGCAGGAAATCCACCCGCACATGGCGGTCGTAGATCAAGGCATCGAAGTCGAACACGTGCACCTCGAGCACCGGCGCGCCGTGCGCGTGGACCGTCGGGCGCACGCCCAGGCTCGCCACCCCGCGCAGCGGCCGATCGCCCACGCCGACGAGCTCGACGGCGAAAATGCCGGAGAGCGGCGGCCGGTTGTGCTTCATCTGCACGTTGGCGGTCGGGAACCCCAGCTTGTGGCCGATGCCCTCGCCGCGCACTACGCGGCCGCTGATGCTGTACGGCCGGTCGAGCAGCTTTGCCGAGCGCGCGAGATCGCCGGCTGCAAGCGCCGTGCGCACCGCGGTACTTGAAACGCGCTCCCCGTCCAGCGTCACGCTGCTTATCGCTTCGACCTCGAATTCGAACCTCGATGCCGCCTGTTTCAGGGTGACCAGGTCTCCGGCACGCCGCGCGCCGAAGCGGAAGTCGTCGCCCACCAGCAGCCAGCGCACCCCCAGTCCCCGCACCAGTATCCGTTCGATGAACTCCTCGGCCGTGATCTGCGCGAAAGCGTAGTTGAAGCGGCAGATGTGCGTGCGCGCGACGCCGCGGCCCGCAAGCAGCTCGAGCTTTTCGCGCAGCGAGGTGAGCCGGGTCGGCGCCTGGTCCGGCGCGAAAAATTCGCGCGGGTGCGGCTCGAACGTCATGACAGCCGGCACGAGTGCACGGCTGCGCGCGGCGCGCAGCAGGACGTCGAGCATGGCCTGATGTCCGAGATGCACGCCGTCAAAGTTGCCGATGGTCAGCGCGAGCGGAGAATCCGCCGCGACCGGGATGCCGCGCGAGATGCGCATACAACCAAGCTGCGTAAAAGCTTGAATTGTAGCGTGCTTTTGCCCAGTTGAGCTAGAAGCGTCCGATCGCGGGGGGTTCCGTTCCCAATATGCCGCCCGGCGTGACCCGGGGCAACGCGGCGCAGCGCATGCGGGCGGGGTGCCGGCTCACGGTTTCCGGGCGACCTCAGGCCATGGCCGCGAGCGGCGGCACCGATGCGACGGCGGTCTGTGCCACGGAGGCGAAAACCTCGCCCAGCATGATTACCGCGGGACCCTCGATTCCGAGCGTGGCCGCGCGCGGCAACTCCGCGACCGTGAGGCGCGCGTGGCGCGCATCCGGCAGCGAGGCATTCTCCACGACCACCGCCGGCGTGTCGGGCGCAACGCCCGCCGCGATGAGTTCGCGGGCGATCCCGGCCGACTGGCCGATGCCCATGTAGATGACGGCGGTGTCGGCGCCAGCGGCGCTGCGCACCCAGTTGTTCTCGCGCTCGCCTTTACCGACGCGCGCGGTGACCAATGCGACGCTGCGCGCGCAACCGCGCTGCGTGAGCGAGACGCCGAGCCCGGCACTCGCGGCGAGCGCCGCGGTCACGCCGGGCACCACCTCGAAAGGCACGCCTGCGGCCTTGAGTGCCGCGATCTCCTCCTGCGCGCGCCCGAACAGCAACGGATCGCCGCCCTTCAACCGCACGACCGTGCGGTGGCTCGCCGCGGCGTCCACCAGCCGCTTGTTGATGAAGCGCTGGGCCGTGGAGTGCCGCCCGCAGCGCTTGCCGACGGCGATTTTCGCAGCACGCTGCGCGAGGGCGAGCGTATCGGGGTGCACGAGCGCGTCGTAGAACACGATGTCGGCGCGGCGCAGCACCGCCGCCGCGCGCAGCGTAAGGAGGTCGGGCGCGCCGGGACCCGCGCCAACAAGATGGACGGTGCCGATTTTGCGGGCCATCTATTGAGCCTCGTGCAAATGGTTGATGATCATTTGCACCACGAATCTCCCCTCTCCCGCAGGGCGGGCGAGCGGCGGGGGTGAGGGTTGACCGGAGTCAGGAATTTTCACGACGCTCATCAAGACCACTCCATGCCTTCCGGCGCGTTTGTGAAGCGGCGCCGGAACAGCGGCAGCGGGCGCTCGACCGATGACTGATAGGCCTCGCTGAAATCGGAAAACGCGCCGAGCGCGGCCTCGGCGTCACGCCCTTCCTTGAGGGCGAAGGCGTCGAAACCGCAGCGCGAGAGATAGAGCAACTGATCGCGCTGCACGTCGCCGATCGCGCGCAGTTCGCCCTTGTATCCATAGCGGTCGCGCAGGAGCCGTGCGGTGGAGTAGCCGCGCCCGTCGGTGAACTTGGGAAAATGGACGGCGATGACCTCGAATCGTGCAATATCGTCGGCGATTTCCTCCGGTCCCTCGTGCGCGTCGAGCCGGACGCCGAGGCGCCCGTTGCGTGCAACGAGCTTCTCCCGCTCGCGCCGCCACAACGCGAGCGGGACGATCACATCGCCGTCTTCCCGCGGAACCGGGGGCAGCGCCCCGTCCGCCGCGGGATCAAGCAACCGCCAGTTGTCTTGTACGACCTGCCGCATCCTGATGAGCGTCGTCATAAACAGCTTCCTTGAAAGGTTCGAGTCCCACGCGCCGCACGGTATCGACGAAACGCTCGTGCTCGCTGTCGCGCAACGCGATGTAGGTTTCGATCAATTTTTCGATAACGCCGGGCACCTCGTCCTGCGCGACCGAGGGCCCGATCACCTTGCCGATCGAGGCGTCGTTGCCCTGGTTGCCGCCGATCGAGATCTGATAGAACTCCGCGCCCTGCTTGTCGACGCCGAGAATGCCGATATGGCCGGCATGATGGTGGCCGCAGGAATTCATGCAGCCCGAGATATTGAGATCGAGTTCCCCGATGTCGTGCAGGTAATCGAGGTCGTCGAAACGCCGCTGGATCGCTTCGGCCACGGGGATCGACTTGGCGTTGGCAAGCGAACAGAAGTCGCCCCCCGGGCAGGAGATGATGTTGGTGAGCAGCCCGAGGTTGGGCGTCGCGAATCCCAGTTCGCGCGCGCGCTCCCACAGCGCGAAGAGATCGCTCCGGCGCACGTCCGGCAGCAGCAGATTCTGCTCATGGGTCACGCGCAGTTCCCCGAAGCCGTAGCGATCGGCCAGGTCGGCAACCGCGTCCATCTGTTCCGCCGTCGCGTCTCCCGGGGGAACGCCGGTCGTCTTGAGGGTCAGCGTCACCGCGGCATACCCCGGCACCCGATGAGCGGCGACATTGCGTTCCACCCAGCGCGCAAAAGCGCGGTGCGTCTGGCGCCGGCGCTCAAAACCGGTATCGCCCGCGGAGAGCGGCTCGTAGTCGGGCCGTGTGAACCGCTGCGCCACCCGCTCGACTTCCTCACGGGTGAGCGTCGCGGGTCCGTCCTTCATATGCTCCCACTCGGCTTCGACTTCCTCGCGGAAACGCTCCGGGGTGCGCTCCTTCACGAGAATCTTGATGCGCGCCCGGTAAAGGTTGTCGCGCCGGCCGTAGCGGTTGTAGACGCGCAGAATGGCTTCCATGTAGGTCAGGAAGTGCTGCCACGGCAGGAACTCCCGGATCACCGGGGCGAGCAGCGGCGTGCGTCCCATGCCGCCGCCCACCAGCACCCGGAATCCGACGCTGCCGTCCGCCGCGCGCACCGCGTGCAATCCGATGTCGTGAAAACGCGTGGCGGCGCGGTCGGCGCGTGCGCCGTTTACCGCGATCTTGAACTTCCGCGGCAGGTACGCGAACTCGGGATGGAACGTCGACCACTCGCGCAGTATTTCGCAATAGACGCGCGGATCGACGATCTCGTCGGGCGCGGTCCCCGCGTAATGGTCGGTGGTGATGTTGCGAATGCAGTTGCCGCTGGTCTGGATCGCGTGCATCTGCACCGTGGCCAGCTCCGCCAGAATGTCCGGCACATCCTCCAGCCGCGGCCAGTTGAACTGCAGGTTCTGGCGCGTGCTGAAATGACCGTATCCACGATCGTAAGTGCGCGCAATGTGCGCGAGCGCGCGTAGTTGCCGCGAGGCAAGTTCTCCGTACGGGATGGCGACGCGCAGCATCGGCGCGTGCCGCTGCAGATACAGTCCGTTCTGCAGCCGCAGCGGCTTGAAGTCCTCGTCCGTGAGCTCTCCCGCCAGGAATCGGCGGGTCTGGTCGCGGTACTGGGCGACCCGTTCATCCACCAGCCGCTGATCGATGTGATCGTAGACGTACACTGCAATGCCGTTTCATTAAGTGGTTGAATCGCATCGTAGCAAGAGGCTGTTATGTTCCAAAAGAATATTGTGTTAGAATTTAAGCACTAATTGTTATTTGCAGGTAACTCCATGAAGTTACAGCAGTTAAGGTATCTGTGCGAAGTCGCCAAGCGTGGCTTGAATTTGTCCGAGGCCGCCGCGGCGCTCTATACCTCCCAGCCGGGAATCAGCAAACAGATCCGGTTGCTCGAAGACGAGCTCGGCGTCGAGATCCTGGTGCGCAATGGCAAGCGGGTCGTCGATGTCACCGAACCGGGCCGCATCATCCTGGACATCGCCGGGCGCATTCTGAAGGACACCGAGAACCTGAAGCAGGTGGGGCGCGAGTTCGGGGCGGAGGACAGCGGCGCCCTCGCCATCGCGACCACCCACACCCAGGCGCGCTACGCCCTGCCGCCGGTGATTCAGCGCTTCATCCAGCGGTTCCCCAAGGTGCGTTTATCGCTGCGGGAAGGAAGTCCCCACCAGATAGCGGAGTTGATGCGTTCCGGGGAGGCGGACATCGCGATCGTTACCGAAGCGTACGAGCACTATCAGGAGCTCGTGACGCTCCCGTGCTACCAGTGGAACCGGTGTGTCATCACCCCGCTCAGGCATCCGCTGCTTGCGGAGCCCCGGATCACCCTCGAGCTGATCGCGCGCTATCCGGTCGTCACTTACGATTTTGCCTTCAGCGGCGACTCCCCGATCAAACGGGCGTTCGATGCACGGGGAATCAGGCCCAACGTCGCGTTGACCGCCATCGACGCCGACGTCATCAAGGCTTACGTCGAGCTCGGTCTGGGCATCGGCATTCTCGCGAAGATGGCATTCGACCCCGCGCGCGATTTCGGGTTGCGCCTGATCGATGCGAGCCACCTCTTCGATCCCAGCACCACGCATATCGGCATCCGGCGCCATGCCTACCTGCGCGGATATGTCTACGAGTTCATCGAAATGTTCGCGCCGCATCTCACGCGCCGCGTCGTCGACGCGACGATGCGCGGGGAAGGATCCGACTACGAGCTGTAAGCGTCAGCGGACCAGCCGGTCGCGCAGCCAGGCGCTCGCACCGTCCACCAGCGCGACGAGCACCAACATTGCGATGATGACGGTCAGCGCCTGCGGTTGCTGGAACAGAGACAGGCTGACGTAGAGCATCTGTCCCAGGCCACCGGCGCCCACCACTCCGAGTATCGCCGCCATGCGGATATTGATCTCCCAGCGGTAGAGTGCATAGGCCACGAGTTGCGGCAGGACATTGGGCATGGTTCCGTAGAGAAACGCGAGCGCAGGTCCGCTTCCGCCGAGCCGTAACGCCATGGCCGGTTCGGGCGGCGTGTTTTCGAGCGATTCGGCGAACAGCCGTCCGATCACGCCTGCGGTATGCAAGGCCAATGCGAGCGTACCGGCCAGGGGCCCCAGCCCCGCTGCCATCACCATCAGCGCCGCCCACACCAACTCGGGGATGGACCGCAGGAAATTGGGCAGCAGCCGCGCGATCGTGCGCGCGACGATGCCGAACCGGCCGGCGGCCGGCAGCGCGATCAGCAATCCGAGAAGCGCGGCGACCGCCGTGCCGATCGCGGAGATCGCGATCGTTTCGAGCGTGCCCTCGCCGATGCGCGTGAGATAGTCGAGCGACAGATCCGGCGGGAAAAACGACGCCGTGTATTTCCACATCTGTGTTTGCGCTTCGGCCGAAAGCAGCTGTCCAAGATCAAGCGACAGATACGCGAAGCTCGTCCAGATCACTGCTACCGCGGCGACAATGACCAGCCAGTGCGCGACTTTCATTGCGTGATCCGGCGCAAGAGAGCGCTGACCGCGTCGGCCAGCACGACGAGAAGCAGGAATGTCAGCAATATGGTGCTCACCTCGCCTCCGTTCAGCATGCGCATCGAAAGCTCCATTTGCTGCCCGAGACCTCCGGCCCCGACGAAGCCCATGATCACCGACGCGCGCACCGCGCATTCCCACCGATACACGGTGTAGGAAACAAGCTCGGGCAGCGCCACGGGGAACATGCCGTAGAAAAACGCGCCAAGCCGTCCGCCGCCCGATTCCAGCAATGCAACGGCCGGGCGTGTGTCATTTGATTCCAGGATCTCGGAATAAACCTTGCCCAGCATGCCGCCGTAGGTGACGCCGATCGCCAGCACGCCGGCGGCCGGACCCAGCCCCACGGCCCGCACGAACAGCAATGCCCAGACGATTTCCGGAATGCTGCGGAAAAACATCAGCACGAAGCGCGCCGGCAGCCGCGCCGCCGTGCCCGCGAGGCGCCCCGGACCCGGCCCGACCCGCGACATGGAAAGGCTGCGCGAAACGGCGAGCGACAGGGGCGCGGCGACGAGCATGGCGAGCGCCATGCCGGCCGTGGCGATGGCGAGGGTCTCGAGCGTCGATTTGAGGACCAGTTGCAGAAATTCATGCGACGTCGCGAGCGGGAAAAACGTCGCCACGAACCGCCCCATGGTCTCGCGGTTGCGGGGATCGAGCAGCACCCCGAGATCGAATTCGGTCAGCCTGAACCCGGGCCACAGCAAAGCGATGATCAACAACGCGAGCGCAAGCCGCGGCATCGCGGCGGGATCGCGGATGGCATGCCCTTCGCCCCTCACCCGCGACTCCTCACTCATCTCAAGAGCACAGCGGCCTGCGCCGGATGCCGGCGGCCGGCACGGCGACCGGGAGGCTGTCCTGTGTCGGCACCACGGCGGATTCGCTGGCGTAGAGGTCCTTCAGCATGGCATCCGAGATCTTCACGGGAGAAAGGTCGAACACGATCTCGCCGTTCCTGATGCCGATCACGCGCGGAAACCAGTGCAATGCGAGATCCACCGCGTGCAGGCTCGCGACAAGCGTGACGCCTCGCGCAATTGCCTCGCGGTTCAATTCACCGATGATGCGGTCCGAAAGGGCGGGGTCGACCGCGGAAACCGGCTCGTCGGTGAGGATCAGGTCGGCCTGCTGGTAGAGGACGCGCGCCACCCCCACGCGCTGCAGTTGCCCGCCCGAAAGGCGATCGCAGCGTTCGAACAGCTTGTCGGCGATTTCCATGCGCTCGAGCATCCGTTGCGCGCCGCCGATATCGGCCGGATAGACGAGCGAGGCGAGCGCTTTCCACAGCGGCCATTGCCCCAGCTTCCCGGCAAGCACCGCCGTGACGACGCGCTGTCGCGGCGGAATCGGCGGCGCCTGATGCACCATGCCGATGCGGCTGCGCAGGCGCCGCAGCCCGGCCCGATCGAGCCGCCATGGATCGACGTCGAGCAAACTCAACGTTCCATCCGAGGGCCTGAGCGCCGTGGCAATCATGCGCAGCAGGGTGGTCTTGCCCGCGCCGGACGGACCGATAATCGCGACGCGCTCGCCGCGGCCGATGCCGCAGCTGATGCCGTTCACGGCCCGCAGGCCGTTGGGATGCGTCAGGCTGACGCGATCAAGCGTGATCGTCATATCGCTCGTCGGCATGCCACGTCACCCGCAACGTACGCCAAACCGACGCGTCGGGTGTCCGGCGGCGGCCTATTTGAGCAAACCGGCGGAGCGCGCCGCGGCTTCGATGCCCTTGTAGTTCCCGGCCCTGGTGGCGACGAATCTGCTTGCCCGCTGCAGGTCGAGCAGCTCCTTGTGTGCCGGGTTTTTCGGATCGAGCTTGAGAAAGGCATCAGTGAGCTTCTTCACGAGCCCCGGATCGAGATCGCCGCGGACCGTCCAGTTGTAATCGTAGTACGGCGGCGTGGTCCAGATGACCCTGACCTTTTTCGTATCGACTTTTTTCTCCCGGACCAGCTTGTCCCATACGGAAGCGTTCAACACACCCGCCTCGACTTTACCGGATTCGACCTGAAGCGCGGTGGCATCGTGCGCTCCGGAAAACGCAATACGCCGGAAATCCTTCTCGGGGTTGATCTTCCGCTCGAGGAGAAAATAGCGCGGCATGAGATGGCCGGAGGTCGACGACACCGAACCAAAACTGAAGGTCCTGCCTTTCAAGTCGGCAAGGCTCTCGATACCCGCAGCGGCGTTCGCGATAAATTTGCTGGTGAACTTCTCGTCCTCGAGACGCTGGGCGATGGGGATCGCGTTACCGGTGCGCAGCCGCGCCTGCACGAAGGTGAATCCGCCCAGCCAGGCGAGGTCCACCTTTTTCGCGGCCAGCGCCTCGACCACCGCGGCATAATCGGTCACCGCGGTGTACTCGACCTTCAGGCCGACCTCTTTCGCCAGGTAAGTGGCGACCTTCGAGAACTTGCGCTGCAGCTCCGTGGGCGCTTCATCCGGGATCGCGGAAATCCGCAGCACGTTCTGGGCCGGCACCGAAGCCGCAAATAATGCGCCGCACAGCACTATGATTAAACGCCTGAGCATCATCGCTCCTGCCGAAAAACATTGGTCGCCGCTCATGTCGTGCGACGGGCATTCGCGCGTTACCGTAACACAGATACACAGCGCCCGCATGCGGGACGATACGAGCAATTACTCAATTGAATAGTTGAGCGACCGCGATTGCCGGAGCGAGCCGAACACTAGCCAACGCGCCTGGCGAAATCGCGCATTCTGAAACCCAGTAGCCACAGCGCCGCAAAATAGCTTGCCGCACCGGCCACGATGATCCATGCGAGACGTGCGGCGCGTTGTGCAGCGCCCGCACCAAGCCAGTCGACAGGCGCGCCGGTCGTGATCCAAAGCACGACTCCCATCGCATACACGGCGATCGCGACTTTCAGCAGGAACACGGACCAGCCCGCCTGCGGCGTGTAGATGCCGCGCCGCCGCAGCGCGCGAAACAACAGCGCGGCATTGAGACACGCGCCAAGGCCGATCGCAAGCGCGAGGCCCGCATGCTTCAATGGCCAGATGAAAATAAAGTTCATGACCTGTGTGGCAACCAGCGTCACCACCGCAATGCGGACCGGTGTCCTGATATCCTGGCGCGCGTAGAAGCCCGGGGCGAGCACCTTCACCAGGATGAGACCGGCAAGCCCCACGCTGTAGGCGATCACCGCGTTTCGAGTCGCGAGCACGTCGCTTGCCGAAAACGCACCGTAGTGGAAGAGCGTCGCGGTCAGCGGTACCGAGAGCACGGCCAACGCCGCCGCCGCGGGCAGCGCCAGCACCAGGGTGAGCCGCAGTCCCCAGTCGAGAAGCCGCGAGTATTCGTCCGCCGAGCGCTCGGCGTAGTGCTTCGACAGGCTCGGCAGGAGGATCGTACCGAGGGCAACGCCGAGCAGTCCGGTCGGGAATTCCATCAGCCGATCGGCGTAGTAGAGCCACGACACGCTGCCATTGACGAGAAAGGACGCGAAGATCATGTTGATGAGCAGGCTCACCTGCGCGATCGACACGCCGAATACCGCCGGCCCCATCAACCGGACGATGCGCCACACGCCCTCATCCCGCGGATTGAGCCTGAATCGCGGAAAGAGCTTCAGGCGCAGGAGGAAAGGCGCCTGGCAGCCGAGCTGCAGCACGCCGCCCGCAAAAACTGCCCAGGCAAGCGCCTTCACGGGCGGATCGAAATAGGGTGCCGCCCAGAGCGCGAACACGATGAAAGACAGGTTCAGCAGCACCGGCGTGAACGCCGGCACCGAAAAGCGGCTGTAGGTATTGAGGATGCCGCCGGCAAGCGCGACCAGAGATATGAAAAAGATGTACGGAAACGTCACCCGCAAGAGCGCGACGGTCAGATCGAATTTCTCCGGCGTCGCCACGAAACCCGGCGCGCTCACGTAGATGATGAGCGGCGCCGCGGCGACGCCGATCAGGGCCACGATGAACAGCGCCAGCGCCAGAAAGGTGGCGACGTGATCGACCAGCAGCCGTGTTTCCGCTTCGCCGCGCCGGTTGCGGTACTCGGCGAGGATCGGCACGAAAGCCTGCGAGAATGCGCCCTCGGCAAACAGGCGGCGCAGCAGGTTGGGAATCTTGAAGGCGACGAAGAAAGCGTCCGTCGCGAGTCCCGCGCCGAAGACCCGCGCAATCACGACGTCACGGATGAATCCGAAGATGCGCGAGATGAGCGTCATGCTGCTCACCGTCGCCAGGGCTTTGAGCAGATTCATCCGGTTGTGCCGCAGCCGCCCGGGCAAAATGCGCTGCGGTTGCAAAATCCCTGAATCATCCGTATCATAGCGCCCTTTTTCCGATCCGAATTCCGGAGTTTACATGGCCAACATCGCATCAGCCAGAAAACGCGCCCGGCAAAGCGAAAAACGCCGCCAGCACAACGCGAGCCTGCGCTCCGAGTTGCGCAGCGCGGTGAAACGCGTGAAGAAGGCAATCGAGGCCGGCGACAAGGCGGCGGCCAGAGGCGTCCTGCAGCAGGCCTCGAGCGTGATCGATTCGATCGCCGACAAGAACATCATTCACAAGAACAAGGCCGCCCGCCACAAGAGCCGTCTCGCCGCGGCGATCAAAGCCCTGCCTTAGATCCATTCGCGGGCAAGCCCGGTCGCGAACCCGGGTACCGCCGAAGAACGAGGGCACCGCACATCGCGGTCCGCGGCGGGACCCGGAAGACCCGAAAATTTCGCTTGCCTAGCCGACACTTGTAGGCTAAAAATACAGGCATCAGTCCACGGCGGCGCAGGCCGCCGTGTGCGTTTTGAGGGCTTAACTCTCTTATGTCGCACGTGATGAACACCTACGCCCGGCTGCCGGTCGCGTTCGAGCGCGGCGAGGGCGCCTGGCTGTGGGATACCGGCGGGAAGCGCTATCTCGACGCGCTGGCCGGCATCGCCGTGTGCGGCGTCGGTCACAGCCATCCCAGGCTGACGGCGGTTCTGCGCGACCAGGTCGGAAAACTCATCCACAGCTCCAACCTGTACGGCATCACGCTGCAGGAGGATCTCGCGCACCGGCTCGCGGCGATCTCGGGCATGGACAGTGTGTTTTTCTGCAACTCCGGGTGCGAGGCCAACGAAGCGGCGATCAAGCTCGCGCGGTATTACGGACACCAGAAAGGCATCGAAGCACCGGCGATCGTCGTGATGGAGAAAGCCTTCCACGGCCGTACCATTGCGACGCTGTCCGCGACCGGCAGCCGCAAGGTCCAGGCTGGATTCGAGCCGCTGGTCGCCGGCTTCGTGCGTGTGCCGTTCGACGATCTGGACGCCGTCAGGCGGGTGGCGGAAAGCAACCGCAATGTCGTTGCGGTTCTCGTGGAACTCATCCAGGGCGAAGGCGGCATCAACGTCTGCCGCGCCGATTACCTGACCGGCCTGCGGGAAATCTGCGACGCGCACGGCTGGCTGCTGATGCTCGACGAGGTGCAGAGCGGGATCGGCCGCACCGGCGCCTGGTTCGCGTTCCAGCACTCGGCGGTCAAGCCCGACGTCATGACGCTGGCCAAGGGACTGGGCAACGGGGTGCCGATCGGCGCCTGCCTGGCCGCGGGGGCGGCGGCGAAGCTGTTCAAACCGGGCAGCCACGGCTCGACTTTCGGCGGCAACCCGCTCGCCTGTGCCGCGGCGCTCGCCACGCTCGCGATCATCGAGGAAGACGGGCTGATGACGAACGCCGTGGAAATGGGCGAGTTCCTGCGCGCCGCTTTCCGGGCACGGCTTGCCGGAAATGCGGGCGTCCGGGAGATCCGCGGCGCGGGCCTGATGATCGGCATCGAACTCGCTCAACCCTGCAATGATCTCGTCCAGCAGGCGCTCGACGCCGGACTGCTCGTCAATGTCACGGCGGATACCGTGATCCGGCTGTTGCCGCCGCTTATTTTCACGCGCGAGCAGTCCCGGCTGGTGGTCGATACGCTCGCCCCGCTGATTCTCGACTTCCTGTCCCGACAGGCCGCGCCGCAGCCCGCCGCCCAGACCGCCTGAGCGCTGCGGGCCTCCCGTTGCAGTCCGAGTCCATGTCAGTCCGCCATTTTCTCCAGTTCAGGGACTTCAGCCGCGAGGACTATGCACACCTGTTCGAGCGCACGCGCTGGATCAAGCACAAGTTCAAACGTTACGAGCCGTACCGGCCCCTGCACGACCGCACGCTCGCGATGGTGTTCGAAAAACATTCCACCCGCACCCGTGTCTCGTTCGAGGCCGGCATGCACCAGCTGGGCGGCTCGGTCATCACGCTCATGACGCGTGACACCCAGATGGGGCGCGGCGAACCGATCGAGGACGTGGCGCGGGTCATCACGCGCATGGTCGACATCGTGATGATCCGCACCTTCGAGCAGGCGATCATCGAGCGCTTCGCGCAGTACTCCCGCGTGCCCGTCATCAACGGGTTGACCAATGAATATCACCCCTGCCAGATCCTCGGCGATATCTATACTTTCGTCGAGTACAGCGGCAGCATCACCGGGAAAACGGTTGCATGGATCGGCGACTCGAACAACGTCTGCAACACCTGGCTGCAGGCGGCGGAGGTATTCGACTTCAACGTTCACGTGTCCACCCCGCCGGGCTACGCGGTCGAACCCGAGCGTGCCGGGCTCTACGGTACCGACCATTACGAGGAATTCGAGGACCCGATGGAAGCCGTGAAGGGCGCGGACCTCATCACGACCGACGTGTGGACCAGCATGGGCATGGAGTCCGAGGACGCCGATCGCAAACGCGACTTCGAACAATGGCAGGTTGATGCCGAAATGATGCAGGCGGCGAAAAAGGATGCGCTGTTCATGCATTGCCTGCCCGCTCATCGCGGCGAAGAAGTCGCGGCCGAAGTGATCGACGGGCCGCACAGCGTGGTTTGGGACGAGGCGGAGAATCGCATGCACACGCAGAAAGCGTTGATGGAATACCTCCTGCTCGGCAGGGTCGAGAACCAGACGTGAAAACACGATCGCGCTGATACTCCGCTCAGCCGCGGGGACGCGAAAGCCGCGCCTTCGGCCTCTTGCATCATCCTCGGGCGCCGCCGCCTTTTCGGTTTATTCTCCTAACGGGAAGTCAATGGACAAGATCAGGAAAGTCGTGCTCGCCTACTCCGGCGGGCTGGATACATCGGTCATTCTCAAGTGGCTGCAGGACGTCTACGGCTGCCAGGTCGTCACCTTCACCGCCGACATCGGTCAGGGCGAGGAGCTCGCTCCCGCGCGCCGCAAGGCGCGGATGTTCGGCGTCCGGCAGGTCTTCATCGAGGATCTGCGAGAGGAGTTCGTCCGCGATTTCGTGTTCCCGATGTTCCGCGCCAACGCCGTCTACGAGGGCGAGTATCTGCTCGGCACCTCGATTGCGCGCCCCCTCATCGCCAAGCACCTCGTGGAAATCGCGCGGAAGACCGGAGCGGATGCGATCTCGCACGGGGCGACCGGCAAGGGCAACGATCAGGTGCGCTTCGAGCTCGGGGCCTACGCGCTGATGCCGGACATCAAGATCATCGCCCCCTGGCGCGAGTGGGATCTGCTCTCGCGCGAGAAGCTGCTCGCTTATGCCGAAGAGCACGGCATCCCGGTCGATTACAGGAAGAAAAAGGGAGGCGCGCCGTACTCGATGGACGCGAACCTGCTCCACATCTCCTACGAAGGCGGCGTGCTCGAAGATCCCGACTACGAGCCCGAGGAATCGATGTGGCGCATCACCGTGTCTCCGGAAAAGGCTCCCGGGCGCCCCGAATACGTGGAGCTCACTTACCGGAGCGGTGACATCGTCGCCATCGACGGCAGGCGCATGTCCCCGTCAAAAGCGCTCGCCCATCTGAACCGCCTGGGCGGCAGGCACGGCATCGGCCGGCTCGACCTCGTGGAAAACCGCTACGTCGGCATGAAGTCGCGCGGCTGCTACGAAACGCCCGGCGGCACCATCATGCTCAAGGCCCACCGCGCCATGGAATCCATAACGCTGGACCGCGAGGTTCTGGCGCTCAAGGACGACCTCATGCCGCGCTATGCGCGGCTCATCTACAATGGATACTGGTTCAGTCCCGAGCGGCGCCTGCTGCAGACGCTCATCGACGAATCGCAGCAGCCGGTCAACGGGGTCGTGCGCGTAAAGCTCTACAAGGGCACGGTGATGACGGTCGGGCGCGCGTCGAAATCGGATTCGCTCTTCGACCCGGCGATTTCCACTTTCGAGGACGACCGCGGCGCCTACGATCAGGCGGACGCCGCGGGATTCATCCGGCTCAATGCGCTCAGGATGCGCATCGCCGCAAAGCTGAAACGCGGAACGTAGCCGCAGATCGCGGGAGCCGCACGGGACGGCGAAAGCCCTGTTCTGCGAAAATCAGGCCCGTGGTATTCGAGTATCATCTCGGTGTTCTCTGTATCCCCCGTGGCTGAAGAGCGTTTATGACGACGATAGCGGTTGCCAGGAAGAACGGGTACGCGGCCATCGCCGCCGACACGATGACCAAGTGGGGGTCGGGCAAGGAGACCTCCGCCTACATCGTGAACCACGGCAAGATCCTCAAGGTGGGCGACAGCTATCTGGGCGTGACGGGAAACGCCACGTTCAAGACCATTCTCGGCGACTATTTCGCGCGCCCCAGGGTCTATGCGCGCTTCGACTCGCCGTTCGAGATATTCAAGACGTGGCAGAAACTGCACGCCGTGCTCAAGCGCGATTATTACCTGCTCTCCGGCGGCGGTGATGACGAAGTGCTCGAGTCCTCGCGTTTCGATGCGCTGGTCCTGAACTCCGCGGGTATTTTCGGCGTCGTGGCGCACCGCACGGTCCAGGAGTTCTCCAGGTTTTACGCCTTCGGCAGCGGCGGCGATTTCGCCATGGGCGCGATGTACACCCTCTACGGCCAGCCGCGGAAATCAGCCGAGGACATCACCCGGCTGGCGATCGAGGCCGCGGCCGAATTCGACGACAGCACCGGGCTGCCCGTCGAGTCCCATGCCGTCAAGCTGCGCAGCCGCTGACGGGCGCAACTCCCCGTTCGCGGAAGCAGGGGCAGCGGTTCGCCCGGAGTATAATTGCAAGTTTCCTTCAGGGACGGGGGTTGACATGCCTTCCTTCGACATCGTGTCGGAAGTCAATCAGGTCGAGGTGCGCAACGCGGTCGACCAATGCAACAAGGAGATTTCCAACCGCTTCGACTTCAAAGGTTCGGACGCGCGGGTCGAAATCAATGAAAAGGAGAAACTGCTGGGCGTGTATGCCGATGACGACTTCAAGCTCGGCCAGGTCCGTGACGTGCTGACCGGCAAGCTTGCCAAGCGCGGGGTCGACGTGCGCTGCCTGCAGCTCGGCAACGTCGAAAAAGTGAGCGGCAACAAGGTCAGGCAGGACCTCACGGTGCGCACCGGCATCGAGCAGGAGCTCGGCAAGAAGATCGTGAAGCTCATCAAGGACAGCAAGCTCAAGGCCCAGTCGAGCATCCAGGGTGACGCGGTGCGCGTGTCGGGAGCGAAGAAAGACACGTTGCAGGATGCCATCGCTCTCGTAAGGAAGTCGATTTCCGATTTCCCGCTGCAGTTCAAGAATTTCAGGGATTGAGGCGGTCAGCGGTGAGCAGTAAGCGGTAAGCGGCGATCTCGATTCGCGACGGCAGTTCACCGCTCATAGTTCACTGCTCACCGCTTACTGTCTTTGCAGGCCGGCTGCCCAGCGGTCGTAGAGCCCGTCGGCGATCGCATTCAAGGCGCGCACCCTATCCTCCACCGCGGCCGTCATTTCCGCCGGCGTCTGCACGCTGGGCACGCGCGCGGCAAGCGCCTGCACCTCTTTCTCCCAGTCCCGGCACCAGCTACGAATCATCTCCCCGGTCATCTCGACATGGCATTGCATGCCGAGATGCTTTCCCGCAACGAACGCCTGATTTTCGCAGTAAGGGCTTGACGCGACGCGCGTGGCGCCAGGAGGAATCGAGAACGTTTCACCATGCCAGTGGAACGAATCGAAGGATTCGAGGGAAGGACCGAACCAGCGCCGCGCTTCCCTGTTGTGCAGCACATCCACCCTGCCCCAGCCTATCTCCTTCACCGGATTGCGCGTGACGGCGCCACCCATCGCCCTGGCCATCAGCTGCCCCCCCAGGCAATGTCCGAGTACCGGTATGTCGGCGGCGACCGCGGCGCGGATGAGGGAGAGAACCGGTGCGATCCACGGCAGATCGTCGTTGACGCTCATCGGCCCTCCCATGAGCGCAAGACCGCCGCAGGCGTCGGGAGCGGCCGGGACGGGATCGCCTTCGTCTATCCCGACGACCTGCCAGGGAATTCCGTGGCGTGAAAGATATGTGGCAAAATAACCCGGCCCCTCCGTCGGAGCGTGGCGAAATATCACGACCGGCTTCATCTTCGCTCAGGCGACATCCAAATGCGAAATGTTAGTCCATTCCTCATGTTTTTCCTATTCGCGGCGTCCGCGGCCGGGGCCGCCGACGTCAACGTGCTCGCGCTCACCGCCGGCAAGGCGGTGCTGGTGATCGACGGCGGGAAGCCGCGCACGCTGACGGCCGGTCAGACCAGCCCGGAAAAAGTGAAACTCATCAGCGCGACCAGCGAGGAAGCGGTGATCGAAATCGGAGGGAAGCGGCGCACGCTGGGGCTGGGGCAGAGCATCTTCGTGGGTGAGCATTCTTCGGCAGCGCAGCGCGTATCGCTCACCTCGGACGCGCGCGGTCACTTTTTCACGACCGCCGCGATCAACGGAGTGTCCATGAAATTTCTCGTGGACACCGGGGCTTCGGCGGTCACCATCAGCAGCGCGCAGGCCAAGCGCGCCGGCATTCTCTATCTGTCCGGCCCGAAAGGTTTGTTGCAGACCGCCAACGGACTCACCCCCGCCTATCGTGTCAAGTTCACCACCGTGAGTCTCGGAGAGATCACCCTGCACAACGTGGATGGCGTGGTCGTTGAAGGCGACGCGCTGGGCGGTGCGGGGCTGCTGGGCTTGAGTTTCCTGAACCGCACGGTGATGAGGCGGGAAGGCGACACCATGACGCTTACGCGCCGCTACTGAATTTCGACTTGTCCGGCCATACTGCGCGATCCCGCCGCGCCGCCAGGCCCCGGCGGTAAGCTCGAGCTACCGGGGTTTCTCGCCCTGGCCAACCATCGACAGCAGGTGGCCGAACTTGGTGCGCTTCGTCCTGAGGTACTCGCGGTTCGCGGAACGCGGCGGAATTTCCACCGCAACGCGCTCCGCGACGGTGAGGCCGTATTCCTCGAGCGCCGCCACTTTCTCCGGGTTGTTGGTCATGAGCCGAACCGCTCTCACCCCCAGGTCGAAAAGAATGTGGGCACCAGCCTTGTAATCGCGCATGTCGGCGGCGAAACCGAGCGCGTGATTCGCTTCCACCGTGTCGTGCCCCCGGTCCTGCAGGGCATAGGCGCGAATCTTGTTGAAAAGACCGATCCCCCTCCCCTCCTGGCGGATGTACAGAAAGACACCGGTCCCCTCCGCCGCAATCTTTTGCAAGGACCGATGCATCTGCAAGCCGCAATCACATCGTTTTGAGGCGAAGGTGTCGCCGGTCAGGCACTGGGAATGGACCCGAACGAGCGTCGGGACCTCCGGCCTGATTTCCCCCATCACCAGGGCGACATGGGTCATCTCATCGACATCATTCTCAAAGGCGAACAACCGGAAATTGCCGTATTCGGTCGGGAGCTCAGCCTCTTCCGCCTTTCGAACCAATGTTTCATGCCGCATCCGATAGCTGATCAGGTCGGCAATCGTGACAATCGGCAGGCGATGTTCCTCGGAAAACTTTTTTAGGTCCGGCATCCGCGCCATCGAGCCATCCTCATTCATGATCTCGCAGATGACACCGGCAGACTGGCAACCGGCAAGCCGCGCGAGGTCG
>JACQOJ010000020.1 GCA_016202605.1 Betaproteobacteria bacterium | reverse complement strand
GTCACCGGCAACATGTTCGGTGACATCCTGACGGACGAGGCCTCGGAGATTTCCGGCAGCCTCGGACTCGCCGGGTCGGTGATGGCGGGCGACGACGCCTGCTGCGCCCAGGCACAGCACGGATCGGCCCCGGACATCCAGGGCCAGGACAAGGCGAATCCCACTTCGCTGATTCTGTCGGCCACGATGCTGCTCGAATGGCTCGGCACGCGCCATTCACGACCGGAGTTCGGGCGGGCGGCGCAGGCGATTGTAGCGGCGATCGATGCCGCGCTCGAGAACCCGGAAACGCGCACCGCGGATCTGGGTGGCAGGCTCGGAACGCGCGCATTTGCCGCGGAGATCGCCCGCCGTATCTAGCGCGCAGCCCGATGGCATGCGCAGTCTCCGGGCTATTTGGTGATGTCGCCCAGACAGAGATACTTGACCTCGAGGAACTCCTCCATCCCGTACTTCGAGCCCTCGCGGCCGATGCCTGACTCCTTCACCCCGCCGAACGGCGCGACTTCGGTCGAGATGATGCCGACGTTGATGCCGACGAGTCCGGATTCCAGCCCCTCCGCCACGCGCCACACGCGTCCGATGTCGCGGCTGTAGAAATAGGCCGCGAGTCCGTACTCGGTGTCGTTCGCGAGCTTCAGCAGCTCGTCCTCGGTCTTGAAGCGGTAGAGCGGCGCGACGGGACCGAACGTCTCCTCGTGGGTGATCTTCATTTTGGGCGTCACGTCCGCGAGCACCGTGGGCTGGAAGTACTGCCCGCCCTTCTCGTGGCGTTTGCCGCCGGTCACAACGCGCGCGCCCTTGGCCAGCGCGTCGCTGATGTGCTCCTCGACTTTTTCCACCGCCTTGACGTCGATGAGCGGCCCCTGCACGACGCCTTCCTCGAGCCCGTTGCCCACCTTCATCCGGCTCACTTTCTCCGCAAACTTCTTCGCGAACGCATCGTACACGCCGTCCTGCACGAGGAGGCGGTTGGCACACACGCAGGTCTGGCCGGTGTTGCGGTACTTCGACGCCATTGCGCCCTCGACCGCTGAATCGAGATCGGCGTCGTCGAACACGATGAACGGCGCGTTGCCGCCGAGTTCCAGCGAGACCTTCTTTACCGTGCTTGCACATTGGGCCATCAATTGCTTGCCGACTTCGGTCGAGCCGGTGAAGGTGAACTTGCGCACCAGCGGATTGGTCGTGAGTTCCTTGCCGATCGGCCCCGAGCTGCCGGTCACTACCGAGATCACGCCTTTCGGAATCCCCGCGCGCTCGGCGAGTTCGCACAATGCGAGCGCCGAATACGGCGTCTGCGACGCGGGCTTGATCACCATGGTGCAACCGGCGGCAAGCGCGGGTCCCGCCTTGCGCGTGATCATCGCATTGGGAAAGTTCCACGGCGTCACCGCTGCGCACACGCCGATCGGCTGCTTCAAGACGACGATGCGCCGGTCCGGCGCCTGCGCCGGAATCGTGTCGCCATAGACGCGCTTGCCTTCTTCCGCGAACCACTCGATGAATGACGCGCCGTAGGCGATTTCACCGCGCGACTCGGCCAGCGGCTTGCCCTGCTCCACGGTCATGAGAACCGCCAGGTCTTCCTGGTTTGCCATCATGAGCTCGTACCACTTGCGCAGGATCGCCGCGCGCTCCCTGGCGGTCTTCACGCGCCAGGTCGCGAAAGCGGCATGCGCCGCTTCGATCGCGCGCCGGGTTTCCGCCGCGCCCATTTTCGGCACGGTTCCGATCTGCACGCCGTCGGCCGGATTGTTCACCGCGAGCGTGGACTTGTCGTCGGCATCGACCCATCCGCCGTCGATGTAGCACTGCTGGCGGAACAGGCTCATGTCCTTGAGATTAAATGCGGGTTTCACCTTTTGTAACATGGTCGAGATTCCTCGCGTTGATCGGTTGATGCAGGCGGAAGAGCCGCCCGCGAACGGGTTTGCCGCCCATTTTAACAGAGCTGCCACTCCGGGAGGGCCTTGCTCCGCGCTTCCCGGAACCCGCCGAACTCCTGGTCCGCGCCTTTGGCGCGCGCCGTTCGACAGGCCCGGCTCCTCGAGCGGCGCCTTGAATTTGACGTATGCCCGCCTCGTTACAGCGGCCCTATGCTGTTATGCTAGCACGCAATGCCACGTCAACCTCATCGCGATAGTATGATTTCCGGCGCAGTTGCAGGCTTGCTATAATGCACGCGCAAACCGATCGAACCCTGATTGGAACAGACCTGATGACCCATCCTTTCATGAGGTTGCGCGCGTTCGTGGCGTGCGGTGTGGTGTTCCTTGCGCTGCTCGGCGGGTGCGCAAGCACCGGCAATCCGCGCGATCCGCTCGAACCGATCAATCGGGGCATCTATCACTTCAACGACGGGGTGGACACCGTGCTTCTGAAGCCGGCGGCGGAAGTCTACCGCGGCGCGCTGCCCCAGTTCATCCGCACCGGGGTCCATAACTTCTTTTCCAATATCAACGATGTCATCGTCGCCCTCAACAATCTGCTGCAGGCCAAGTTCCTGAACGCCGCCTCCGATGTCGGCCGTATCGTGGTGAACACCACCGTCGGCGTTCTGGGCGTGCTGGATATCGCGACCGAACTCGGTCTCGAAAAGCACAACGAGGACTTCGGCCAGACGCTGGGATTCTGGGGTATCGGCGACGGACCCTACCTGGTGCTGCCGATTCTGGGACCGAGCAACGTGCGCGATGCCTTCGGCACCCTGGTGGATTTCAAGACCGATCCCCTCACCTACGTCGATCCCACGCGCGATCGCAACGTCCTGTGGGGTGTCCGCGCGGTCAATCGCCGCGCCGAATTGCTCGACACCACCAGCATCCTGGAAACCGCGGCGCTCGATCCCTACGAGTTTCTGCGCGATGCGTACCTGCAGCGGCGCCGCAACCTGGTCCATGACGGCAGTCCTCCGCCCGAGCAGGATGAGGACGTGGACATCAAGATGAAACCGCGCAGCGAGCGCCCCGATAGCGGGCCGTTCCCGACGGGAGAGCATGCGCCCGGACCCGGAGCGATACTGGTTGGGGGAGACCCGGATTCCCTCACGCCGGCGCGAATCGAAACGCTGGAAAAAGCGGCGCGGACGGCCGCGCGGATGGAGCCTGCGACAAGGTCCTCCGCGGCGCGCGAGGAGCGCGCAAACCGGACGCAGAACCCGCGCGTCATGCGGTTCTGGACACCCGTTTCTTCCAGCCGCTAGACCCCCGGCGTCTTCATCCGCCCGAGGATCCGGTCGGCGGCCTGGCGCCGCTCCGGCTCCAGCATCATCGGTAGAATCATTACCATCCCCGGCGGCAACCAGAGGGGGCCATAACGATGATCGATACCGCGCAGCTCGCGGCCATGAAGAAGAAGGTCCACCGGCACATCGACCGCGAGAAACTGCTGCGGCTCGTCTGCGATCTCGTCAACATTCCAAGCCCGACGGGAAGCGAGAGTGCGTGCGCGGACTACATCGCGGGGCGCTTCCGGGCGGCCGGCATCAAGGTGCTGTCCCAGGCGCTCGAGGAATCGCGCGCCAACGCGATCGGGATCATCAAGGGCGGCGGCGACGGTCCGTGCCTGATGCTGAACGGGCACATGGACACATCGTACGTGGGAGACGAGCAGTATCTGCCCGACATGCCCGGCTACAAGCCGCAGGCGGTCGTCGACGGCGAGTGGATCTACGGGCTCGGCGTCTACAACATGAAAGGCTCGCTCGCCGCGTTCATTCACGCGGCCGAGGCGTTGCGGAGCGCCGGGGTGGAACTCGCCGGGGATCTGCTGATCGCGTGCGTGGCGGGAGAAATCGAAAAAGCCCAGGTCGGGCGTTTCCAGGGCGCGCTCTACCGCGGCGGCGGTTGCGGCACCTGGTATGCGATCACTCACGGGGCCGTCGCGGACTTCGCGGTGGTGGGCGAGCCGTCGGGCATGACGCTCATGCGCGCCCACGGGGGTTACGTGTGGACCCGGATCACGCTGGTCGGCGATCCGATGCACACCATCTACGGCACCGCGCGCAACAACACCATCAACAACATGATGAAGGTCATGCGCGCCCTGCAGCAATGGGGAGACGAATACGAAAAGCGCCGCGCGTATCTGGGCATGCCCGCTCACGTCACGCTCTCGGCCATCGAAGGCGGCTGGCCGTACCGCTGCTCGCGCGTGCCGGTGGCGTGCACGCTTTACGTGGACACGCGTCTCATGCCCGGCCAGGAGCCGCTCGAAGTCCGGCGCGAAATCGAGACGGTGATCGCCGACTTGCGCCGGAACGATCCCGACCTGCGCGAGCTGCATCTCGACATGGACATCTTCATGAACCAGTGGGGATCGGAGTGCCCGCCGGAGGAATTCATCTTCCGGGCGGTGAGCGAGGCGCATCGCGAGACCGTGGGCGCCCCGGTGCGGGTCACGGCGATTCCGTTCGCTTCCGACGCCGGAGAACTCACCGCTCACGGCATCCCGGCGCTCAACTACGGCGCGACCGGGCGGCTGCGCACGTTCCAGGCGGAGGAACGCCCCGGTAATCTCGCGCGCGACTGGAATCCCCAGCAGGGCGAGCACGCGTCGATCGGGGACATCCTGCAGGCGACGAAGGTCTACGTGAATCTGATCCTCAACGTGTGCACCCGGACCCGCGCGGAACTCGGGCTCGCAGCCGGAAAACGGCGCAAACGGCGGCAGGCCGGAAAGGACGCGCGCCGGGGGCGGGCATAATACGGGCACGGGTTTCGCATCGACCGGGAAATGACAATGAGATTCCTCAAACTTTTAGGTGCATGTCATTCCCGCGCAGGCGGGAATCCAATGTGCGCTGCGGCGAGACTGGAAGAAATGGAAGCGCGTCGTGTCGGGGTCGTTGTGGCCGTATGCGCGCTCACTTGCCTCTCACCGCTCACCTCGCTTGCCCAGGCTTATCCAAACAAACCCGTTCGCTTCGTGATTCCATTCCCCGCAGGCGGATTTTCCGACATCACCGGGCGCGTCGTCGCGCAGAAACTCGCCGACGCCGTCGGCCAGCCGGTGGTGTCCGACAACCGCCCGGGCGCGAGCGGCAACATCGGTGCCGAGATCGTCGCCAGGGCCGCGCCCGACGGCTACACGCTGCTCATCAACAGCATCAACTACGTGATCAATCCGAGCGTGGTCAAGGCGCCCTTCGACCCGGTCAAGGACTTCGCCGGCGTGAGCCTGATCGCGAGCGGCCCGCCGCTGGTGATGACGGTCAACGGCTCCTCTCCCTGGAAATCGGTGAAAGACGTCATCGCGGCAGCGAAATCGCAACCCGGCAAGCTCAATTTTGCGAATTCGGGGCCCGGCAGCTCGCCCCATCTTTCGATCGAAGTACTGCAGTCGATGACCGGGATCAAGGTGGCGCAGATTCCGTTCAAGGGGGCGACACTCGCGATCAGTTCCCTCATCAACGGCGATATCGCCGTGGTGTTCCCGAACCTGCCGGTGATACTGCCGCACCTGAAGAGCGGCAGAGTGCGCGGGCTGGCGGTGACAAGCGCGAAACGCTCCGCCGCGCTGCCCGAGCTGCCGACGATGGCGGAATCGGGACTGCCCGGATTCGACGTGAGCGGCTTCCTGGGACTGCTCGCGCCGGCCCGCACTCCGCCGGCGATCCTGCGGCGGCTGAGCGGCGAGATATCCGCAATGGCGAAACAGCAGGACTTCATCGACCGCTTCGCGGCCTTCGGCATGGAGCCGGTCGGGAGCACACCCGAGCAATGCGACAGGTTCACGCGCGAGCAGATCGCACGCTGGGCGAAGGTCCTCAAAGACGCGGGATACGCGCCCAGGTAGCGACGTTTCAGTTGAGGCGCGCCGCAAGCTGCTCCAGTTCGCCGATCTTGACGTCGATCGCCTCGGCGTCGGGCGCCCGCGGCCTCAAGCTCAAGTAGCGGTGGAAATCGGCGAGCGCGGCGCGGAAGCACTCGAGATCGAGGTAGATCCGGCCGCGGTCCCGATATTCTTCGGCAGCCCGCGGGTCCAGCGCGATGATGCGATCCACGGCCGCGAGCGCTTTGGTCAGCCCCTGCTGCTGCAGGTAGATTCCCTTCAGATTGCGCAGCATGCGCGCCAGGATTTCCCTGTTGTTCGCGGACGCCAGCATGTTCCTGACCATCCCGGAGTCCGGGTCGAGACCGTTGCGCGCGGCGCGGAGCCTGTCCAGCAGGTCGTCCAGGCCGAGCGAGGCACCCTTGTGGTAGGGATCGAGCACGATCGCGCCGTCGCGCACCGCGCACTTGACCAGGAAGTGCCCGGGGAAAGACACGCCGTGCAACGGCAGCCCGATGCGGCGCCCGATTTCCATGTAGACCACCGCCAGTGTGATGGGAATGCCCAGCCGGCGATCGATCACTTCGTTCAGGAAGCTGTTGCGCGGATCGTAGTAGTCGGCCGCATTGCCGGAGAAGCCGAGCTCCTCGAACACGTAGCGATTGAGCGCAATGATCGATTCGGACGGGCTGATGTCCTGGCGCAGTCGCCGGCGCAACATCGCACCCATGGCGTCGAGTTTTCCGATATAGGCCGGAATATCGAGGTCGCCGTATTCCCCGGCGGCGATCACGAGTGCCGCTTCCGCCAGATCGATCTGCTCATCCGGCGCGGCCGCGATCTCCTCCCAGCGCTGCGCCGCCACGACCTTCGCATTCATGTACGCCTCGCCAGCGGCAGGTTCAGGAGCAGATTCTGCGGCTTCATGCGCAGGGTGCCGTCCGGCGCCATCGCCAGCCCCAGGAAAACGGGCGCGCCGGCAAGCTCCGGAAGCAGCCCCGATGCGTCGGGAAACCGGGCACGGAACAGGCCGATCACGCGTTTCATGCGCTCTTCTTCCACCTCGCCGCCATTATAGATTTCGTTGAGCATCGCCGTCGCCTCGGCATCGAGACCGACGTGCCATTTCCACTCCTCGTCCGGAATCTCCCGCACGGGTTTCACTTCGACCCGCACGCCGCGAAAGTGCGCGATCCAGCGCTCGATCACGCGGCACACCGCGAGGCAGCCCGGGCGTCCGAAATTGACATTGAGCACCGTGTCAAAACGCTCGTCGCGACGCCAGTATTCGTCGCCGTTGCTCTCGTCGAGCACGTCGAGCTCCACGGAGCGCATCGGCGCCTGCATCTGCCTGAGCAACCGGCCGATGTTGCCCGCCCCGCCGGTAGTGGCGTGCATTGCGACCGTCTCGTCATCGGCGAGCATGATCGCGCCTTCCTGCACGCCCACGCGCTGTTTGCGAAAGAAGAGTTCCGCCGCGCGCGCCTCGAGCCCGTCGCGGCTGCCATCGAGAATTCCACGCAGCAGCACCTGCACCGTGTGGTGGACGAAGTCGGGCGGCACAACGACATCGCGGCGGAACAGATCGAAGTAGAACGCTTCCAGGGTCGGCGCCGCGAGCAGTTGCCGCCGGAATCTCAGCATCACCCTGTAGTTCTCGCGCGCATCGCTGTCCGCGATCGTCCCGATCTCAGTCTCCGAAACATCGCGCCGCGGGCTCTCGACGAGCGACTGGTGGAGCGCCCGCTCGCGTTCGCACGACTCGGGGACCGGCGCCAGTTCCGGCCGCCGGTAATAGGCCCGCAAATAATCATCGGTGACGATGAGCCGGCCGTCCGCGCCGCGCGCGAGCAGGTTGAATCCGCAGTTTGGCCAGAAATCATGCATCGCGTTGAAACCGCGGAACGGGGAACCGTCAGTCCCGGGCGACCGGCTCTGATATCTCGATCAGGTTGTCGTCCGGGTCACGAACGTAAACCGAGCGGATCGCGAAACGCGCGCCGGTGCGCACGACGGGACCCTCCTCGATCCGAATCCGGTGCTCCTCGAGCCGCGCGATCACTTCATCGAGCGGCCGGTCGGCCAGGAAACACAGATCGAGCGAACCCGGCGTCGGAGTGCGCGCCTTGATTCCGGCATCGAAACCCGGCGGATGAACGTTGAATTTCTGGTCGCCGAAGCGCAGCGCGAGGCGCCCCGCGCCGAAACGCTCGAGCGTCATGCCCAACACGCGCGTGTAGAAGTCGATGCACTTGTCGAGATCACGCGTGGTGAGCACGATATGGTCGATGCTCCGGAGCATGAACCGGGTTTCCGTAAGGCCGAGGGAGCGGTAATTTTACGGTAAAATGCCGGGCACCGCCCCGGTAGCTCAGTGGATAGAGCAGCCCCCTCCTAAGGGGCAGGTCGGACGTTCGATTCGTCT
>JACQOJ010000002.1 GCA_016202605.1 Betaproteobacteria bacterium | reverse complement strand
GCCGTCGACTGGTTCCTGACGCTCAAGGTGGCGACGATGGCGCGCGAGCTGGCGCGTTATGACACCACCCGCGCGGTGTGGCTGCCGCAGGGTTTTCCGCCGGTGACGGCGCCCGGGGCGCCGCTGGAGCGGCTCATTCTGAAGGGACTGCCTGATACCCTGCGGCGTCTTGCGCGCGGCGGTCGCCGCGACCTTTACGAAGGCGGCATCGCCGCCGACATCGCCGCGGATGTGCGAGAGATGGGCGGCAAACTTGCCGCCGAAGATCTCCAGCACTATCGCGCGCGCATTGTCCCACCGCTTGAATTCGACCATCGCGACGCGCGGATTGCGCTCGCACCCGGATTGACCGCCGGCCCCACCCTGCACGGCGCGTTGAAGGCGCTCGCGGAAACGAGGCTGCCGGCGGGTGGGCCACAGGCGGACGCGTTCGTCGCCTACGCGCGCATCCTGCGCGAAGCCTACGCCGAGCGCCTCGCGTCGATGGGCGAATCGAGCGATCATCGCGATCCGTCGACGACGACGCACCTCAACGTCATCGACCGCCACGGCAACATGGTTGCACTGACGCAAACGCTGCTGTCGGTATTCGGATCGAAGCTTGTGCTGCCGACGACCGGTATCCTGATGAACAACGGCATCATGTGGTTCGACCCGCGTCCGGGTTCGCCCAATTCGCTTGCGCCCAACAAGCGCCCGCTCACCAACATGTGCCCGCTGATCGCGCGGCGCGAGGGCAAACCGTGGTTTGCGATCGGCGCCTCCGGCGGACGCAAGATCTTCCCCGCGGTATTCCAGATCTGCTCCTTCCTGATCGACCACGGCATGACGCTGGAAGACGCATTCCATCAGCCGCGCATCGACGCGAGCGGTGGCGACACCGTGGGGGTTGATCCGCGCTTGCCGCAAGCGGCGCAGCAGGCGCTCGCCGACAAGTTTCCGGTCAGCCTCACCGAGCTGGTGGTCTATCCCACCAACTTCGCGTGCCCGAGCGCGGTGCTCAATGACGCGGTATCGGGCGAACACTTCGGCGCCACCGACGTGATGTCCCCGTGGTCGGGCGCGGTCAGCGAAGATGATGTGTGAACACTATTACGCGTAGGCTGGGTTGAACGAATGTGAAACCCAACACCATAACCGCTCTCAATCGTTGGGTTTCGCTCCGCTCAACCCAACCCACGAAAAGAGAAACGCCAAAATCAGCTCATACTTACTTAAGAAGGAAAAAATAGTGCTCAACGCGGCAATCGTAGGACTGGGGAGGTGGGGCCAGAATCTCGTCAACAGCGCGCAGGGGAAGAGCGACAAGATCCGCTTCGTCGCGGGCGTGCTGCGCCACGTGGAGAAAGCAAAAGACTTCGCCGCACAGCACGGCTTTCGGCTCTATGACGATTACCGCAAAGCGCTCGCCGATCCGAAGATCGACGCCGTCGTACTGGCCACACCGCACAGCGCGCACGCCGAGCAGATCATCGCGGCGGCGAAAGCCGGCAAGCACGTCTTCACCGAGAAACCTTTCACGCTGACGACGAAATCCGCGGAAGAAGCGGTGCGCGCCTGTGCGCGGAACAAGGTAACGCTCGCTGTCGGCTACAACTGGCGCTTCCAGCCTGCGCTCCAGGAAATCCGCAAGATGCTCGACGACGGGCGGCTCGGAAAACTGCTGCACATCGAAGGCAACTTCTGCGGGCCGAGCGCCTACTTCTACGGCCGCGACCACTGGCGCCAGAAGCGCGAAGAAGGTCCGGCGGGCGGCATGGCGGGCCGCGGCGTGCACGTGCTGGACGCCATGCTGTATCTGGCGGGACACATCGAGTCGGTCCATGCGCAGAGCTTCCGCCTCGCGCAGGACTTCGGCCTCGACGACACCACTTCGATGCTGCTCAAGTTTCGAAATGGCGTGACCGGTTATCTGGGGACGATCATCGCCACCCCCGAAACCTGGCGCATGCAGGTGTTTGGTTCGCGCGCCTGGGTGGAAGTCGGCGATATAGAGCATCTGACGACCTGGACGATGAGAGTGTGCTACGTCGATCCCAAGAATCCGCGCGCGCGCAGTTCACTGCAGATCGTGACCTTCCCGGAATGGAGCACCGAGCGCGCCGAACTCGAGCACTTCGCCGAAGCCGCGCAGGCGGGCCGGCCGCTCGCCGTCGCTGGTAGCGACGAAGTGCACGGCGTCGCGGTACTCGAGGCGATTCTCAGGTCGGCAAGATCGCGGAAGACGGTGCGGATTGCCGTGCGTACCGTCAAACCGAAGCGCGCAGCAGCAAACAAAACAATAAAAAGCAGAACCAGGCGAACTGCTGGACGGGCCAAGGCGACGAAGCAGCCCGGCCGGCGTTGATAATTCAGCGCAGGACCATTTCCACGCGGCGGTTGCGCGCCCGATTCGCGTCCGTGTCGTTTGCCGCGACCGGCGCGAGCGGGCCCACGCCGTCCGATGCGAGCCGGTCCTTGGCGACACCGTGTTGGCCGACAAGTGCTTGAACCACCGCGGCGGCGCGTTCGCGTGAGAGCTTCAGGTTGTAGTCGTGCCCGCCTTTCATGTCGGTGTGTCCCACGATATAGACTTTGATGACGGAGTTCGTCTTAAGAAACTTCGCCATTTCTTCGAGCGTCGGCTTCGACTCTGGCTTGATCGTCGCCTTGTCGAAATCGAAATAGATTCCGTAGAAAACCACCTTGCCGGTGTCCGAAAGAGCCCGCCTGATCTGTTCTGCGGTCACCACCACCGCCTGTTCCATCGCGGCCTCTTTGACGATCTTATGCAGCAGCGAATTACAGTCGTTTGTCCCGCCGCCTCCGCAGCCCGATTCCCCCCAATAGACCCCGTCCGGGCGCTTTATCGTCCAGAAGACCGACCGTCTCGGAAGTTCGTGCAGGACGCTGCCGCCGGCCTGGCCCACTGCGTTGCTATAGTTGCGAACCACCTCCACGGGACTGGGAAGCCGGCCTTCCTTGTCTTTGTTGATGTAGCTGAAATAGGACCAGTATTCACCTTCCTTCGATTCGCGCTTGTCTTTCGACACCTGGATTTCGACCTTGCCGAACTTTGACCGGTCACATTTGTAGTAATACGAGTTCGGAAACTTGCTGAACACGGGGTTGGGCTTGCACTGCGGGTTGTCCTTGCCCTGTGACCGCGCATCGCCGGATACCACCGTCAGCGCAACCATGACGAGTCCGGCAACCAACGGCGCGCCGGTCCATGCACGAATATGCGGGTGGCGAAATGCGAAAGTCATGGTCTCCTCCCGGCAGCCTGAACGTCATTGCCGAATCACATTGAATCGGCGTTCCACGCATGGTAGCCCCCTGACGCGAGCGGAAGTTTGATCCACGTCAAAGGCGCAAACAAGCTACACTCCCGACCCGACCGGACGCTCTTAGCCGACGAGATGCCGTGAAGCACGATGTTAGAACGGCTCACCCTGTTGCTTCCGTCACGGTCCGCTTCAGAGGCGCGCCGCCTGCGGCGCGCCCCCTGCAAGCGGGGGTTGGGCGGCATCATCAGCGAGACGCTGCGGATGCGACTGCCGCGTTTTTGAATCCGGCGTTGTCGAACGCACGGCGCACGACTCCGGTCGCCTTTGCGGTCTCGATGAAATCAGTCACGTACGCCAGTGCGGCAGGCCGGTTTTTTGGTACTGCCACAGAGACCGGCACGGCATGGAAGCGGCCTTCCAGAACGCGTGTGCCGGGTAGCTGGGTGGCGAGATCCGTGAGTGTTTCGCGCCCTGCCGCAGCCGCGTCCACCTTTTTCGCCTTCACCTGCTCGCGGATCTCGGCAAGCTTCTTGGCCTGGACCAACGTCGCGTTCTTCAGAGACTGCTGCAGTATACGTGCATTAATCGATTTCTCGACGGTGGCGACACGAACCCCGGGCCGATCGATATCGCTCTGAGCGCGGATCGCGGAACCCGCTGGAACGATATAGGTAAGCTCCAGGAAATAATACGCGGGCCCGTAGTCAATGATCTTCGCGCGCTCTTCACTGAATGGGAGAAAGGTGACGTCCCACGTACCTTGGCGACCCGCCTCGAGCAAGTCCACGTAGTTGTCGTACTTTATCAGCTCTACCGGCGCGCCAAGCTTTTCTCCGAGCGCGTTCGCCAGATCCACGGCAACGCCCTGCGGGCGGTTGGTACCGCGATCGAGCTTGGCGCGAAACTGGTTCCCCGACGGCCCCACCGAGAGCGCGACCCTTACTTTGCCCGTCGGCGCAAGCTGCTCCCTCGCGGCGGTAGAACTTTCGTCGTTGCGCAGTGACGCGCAACCGGCAAGGAGCGCCGTAGTCAGTAGACTCCACAGAGCAGTTCTAATCAATCCAATCTTAGGCATGGTTTTCCTCCTTTAATATGGCCATCCAAACTTTTCTCGACGCTCTTTCTCCGTCGCCCCCGCCGACTGTTCGTTCCAGCAGCCCACGAGCACTCACGCAACAGCGCCGCGACACGACGAAGGTGGCCAAGAGACAGGCCACGACGAGGCCGAGCCCATGTGAGGCACTTGATTTGACCGCAAGCAGGATTGCGAGAACTGCCGCTGAGATGAAGGGCAACGGTCGGTGCCCGAGTTGCTTGCCCAGGAGCCGGTTCAAGGGAACCCTCCCACACACGTGCTGATAAGGCGACCGCCCTATCAAAACACGATGGAGTCCACCGCTTCGCCACCGCAGGCAGAAGCAAGAGAGGCGAGCTACGCTGCCACACCTTTTAGAAGCATGCTTTGCGTTAGATCAAACTTCCCCGAAAAAAGCCAGGTGCGCTATTCACCTGGCATAGCCCCTGAACCAGAAGGGCACCCCCTGTGGACACTAGAACCTGCTGGCCGAATAGGGGCGGATATCCAAACCCGGCTCCCGCCCGGCGATAAGGTCAGCGATGATGCGGCCGGTCGGCGCGCCGCCGACCAAGCCGACATGGCCGTGGCCGAAGGCGTAATAGACGTTCGCGAATTTCGTCGCGCGACCGATCACCGGCAGTGAATCCGGCATCGACGGGCGCCGCCCCATCCACTTTGTCGTATCGGCCGCGCTGATGCCGGGGAGGATGCGCTGCATGTGTCGCGCCAGGATGTCGGCCCGCGCGTAATTGGGTTCGGCGTTCATACCGGCAAACTCGGTCTGCCCGGCGATCCTCAGTCCCATCTCCATCGGCGTCACGAAAAACTTGTGCTCCGGCATGAACACCGGCAGCGGCAGGTCCACGCGCGGATCGGAGAAGGTGACGTGGTAGCCACGTTCAGCCTCAAGCGGTACAGGGTCCCCAAGCTTCGCAGTAAACTCGTTGGAGTGCGCGCCGGCACAGATCACCAGTGTTTCGACCGGCACATTGCCCGCATCGGTGACGAGCGCCCGCGGGCCATCGGCGCCGACTTCGATGTCTAGCACCTTGCGTTGCAGGAGCTTCCCTCCATCGCGCACAAACTGTGTTGCGAGCGATTTGGTCAGCCGCTCCGGATTCGCGCAGTAGCCTTGCTCCGGCAGATACAGCCCCACTTCATAGGAGCCCGCAAGCTGCGGCACGCGGCGCTTGATTTCCGCTGAATCGAGTTCTTCGATCGCCACACCGCGGTCGCGCCGCAGCTTCCACGCGAGCGCGTCACCGACGTATGACTCGCGCTTCTGATAGACCACCACATAGCCCGTGCGTCGGATCAAATCGGTGACGCCGGCGTGGTTGACGAGCGGCTCGTAGGCATCGAACGTCTGCCGGAGGAGCGGACGCAGCGCATCGGCAATGCGCTCCACGCGCTCCATGCTGGAGGCCGCGATGAAGCGCAGCAGCCACGGCATCGCGCGCGGCAGGTACGACCAGCGCACGGTGAGCGGCCCCATCGGATCGGCGAGATAGCCGGGCACCTTCCACAGGATGCCGGGGGTGGCGAGCGGCACGCACGAGCCGGGACTCAGGATTCCCGCGTTGCCGAACGAGCAGTATTCGCCGGGCGGTCGCATATCGACGACGGTGACCTCGTGCCCGTCGCGCCGCAGGTAGCAGGCGGTGGCGATGCCGACGATGCCGGCGCCGATGATGGTGATGTTCTGGGTCACACGCGATCGGGGTTATATCGGGATGAAAAGCGACGACAGTCTAGGACTCAAGTCGTCCCAAAGGTGTCCGCACTCGTATACTCAGTTCCAGTTAAGCGGGCTCTTTGACCTTCCTCGGTCGTCCGCCAAGCTTGCCGTTGCGCCGCGCGGCGGCAGCCTTCGCTCTCGTCGATACGCCCCCCCCGATCTTGCCATGCTCGGCGGCGATCCAGCGCTTGGACCCTAGAAAGCCCTCCAGAAGCGCCGGCAGATAGATGTCAGCATCCAGTTTCGGAAAATGAATCCCGAGCCCGGAGGGCGAGATTTCAATCCTGTCGAGCTGATCGGGTTTCGCGTGTTCGAGACCTTGCGCATCGCGTGGCCGAAACGCGACCTCAATGCCAGTATTAAGCCCGATTACCACGCGGTCCCGCTTGCGCTCGTAGTGAGCTTTCATCGCGCACGGGGCCTTCCGAAGGCGCGCGGTCGCCCGAGCGTTCGCCGCTTCAAACTCATCCTTACTTACTTTCATGAATCCGGCTCCATGCCGCGCAAAGTCATCCAAGTTCGTCGGCGAGCGCCGTCTTGATTCTGTTCACCTGCGTGTTAGAAAACCTGAAGTTTTCCCGCAGTTCGAGCGGACCGTGCGAATCACCCTTCCTTCCCATCCGGGCTGCGGAACCTCTTCACGTAGCGACAAACGGGTTGACCACGGTCAGTTGGCCCTCAAACGTACGGCCGTTCTCCAAGTCCTCGGTATAAAGCGTGTCGCAGCCCGACAGCAACGCCGCGGCGACGATCAGCGCGTCCCAATACGAAATTTCCGCCTGGGCCTCGATCTCCATCGCCTTCTCGACCACTCGCGGGTCCAGAGACACGACGTTGCAGCCGGCGATAAGCTCCGCAGCAAGCTTGTGTCGGGTCGCGACATCCATGCCGAGCTTGATCCGACAGACGTTCAAAAATTCGCTCAGCACCTGCACGCTGATGGTCGGCTGCTTTTCGAGGATACCCTCTGCTATGGCGATTTTCGCGTCGTCCTTGGCGAACGCGTAGACGACAACGTTTGTGTCAGCGAAGGCCGGCACGATCGTAGAGCGCTTCCCTGTCAATCTTCACGCCATCGTACCGACCGCGATACTGCCGGAACAGCGCGAGATTGATTCGCCGCTGGGCGGGAGCGACCGGCACCCTTCGTCCCCTGACACTCTCGATAAACCGCAAAATTTTGCTTGCCTCGGGATCAGGTAATCCCTTTACCAGTTCATAGATTCGGTCGGCGATTCCCATATCGTGCCTCGCTCGGCTCTCGTGGCGCTAGTGTAACTCTTGCGAGCACCGCGCGCACACGTTCATGCATGCGAAGGCGCGGGCGGAACCGGCAAATCCTCTTCCGCGGAAGCGGCACAGCAACCAAGGCGTCGGAGTGCGATTATTCTCGACATCGTCAGCTTGTGATCTGAGAGAGAGTCGATACGGGTCGCCAGCGCCGGAGCCTGAAGAGGGAATTCGACCCCTGTTACGTTTGATGTGATACCAGATATAGTATAATTCGTCGATGACAAGGCGCGAAAAGCTGCTGGCTGCCATCCGCAACAACGCCAAGAATGTCCGGTTCGAGGACGCGTGTAAGGTAGCCGAGCTCGTAGGTTTTGTCAGGACGGGCGGCAAGGGCTCCCATACGGTTTACGCGAGAAAGGGAGAGCCGACGATCCTGAATTTCCAGAATCGCAACGGCTATGTGCCCCCATATCAGGCCCGGCAGTTGATTGCGATGATGGACAAATACGAGGGCTGAAACGATGCGTTATCCGATCGAAGTTTTCTGGAGCGACGAGGATGAAGGCTATATTGCCATTGCGCCTGATCTCCCCGGTACTTCGGCCTGGGGGAAAACCGAACCCGAAGCGATCAAGGAGCTGCACACCGTGATCGGGCTCTGGATCAAGGCGGCCAAGAAGATGGGCAACCCGGTTCCGAAGCCGAGCGACCGCGCGGATGTGAACTACAGCGGCAAGTTCCTCATGCGGGTTCCAAAGCGGTTACACGCCGAGCTTGCGCACGCGGCGAAAACTCAAGGCGTGAGTCTCAACCAGTATGTGCTTTATCTGCTGACCAAAGGTCAAGGCGAGCGCGGCAAGCGGGCGGCATGAGAGAACGGGTTGTCTGCCGTGACTCGATGGCACTGCGGAAGTGTCTTGGTGGGTGGTACTGGGTTCGAACCAGTGACCCCTGCCGTGTGAAGACAGTGCTCTACCGCTGAGCTAACCACCCGAAACGAGGCGGAATTCTAGCATCCGCGACAGGCGTGTATCAAACGCGCCGCGCACCACGACTATCGCGTCGCAGGCCTGCGCTCGGGATGTGCCGGTGCGGCCTCGTGTGCTGCCCCGGGCGCCGCGGTGTGCTTCACCCACGTCGGCTTCAGGCCGCCCGCGCCATACAGTCTCAGCGACAAATCGTCCGGTCGGGTCAACGGAAACTTGTTGTCGCGGTAACCGTGCAGCCGCGGAATATATTCCGCCGGGGTCACGCCCACGTCACCGGAAAATCCGGATCCGGGGGCGGCGTGTCGTACGGAACGAACACGCGCCGGCCGGACCGCGGCGGCACGGTCTGCACGTGGACCCAGTGCTCGCCATTTTCGTCATACGTCCAGCGCGGGTCCTCGAGCCACAGCCCGATTTCTTCCAGCACGCCGAGATTGCTTGCGCACCATGCCGCAAGCCTGCGGTCCGGGTCGGGAAGATCGACCGCCTGGCCGGTCAGATGGCGGCTGGTGGGGGACGCGGTCGCCGTCGCGTTGTTGACCTCGCGCGGACGCCAGCCGCTGTTCACCGCGCTGATGTGCGCAAAACCCGCGCGCTGCAGCAGTTCGTTCGCCCTCGTCACCGTGTCCTCGGCATTGCGGCGGATTTCGTCGGTGAGCTCGCGATGATGGGTTTCTTCCCGGCCTTTATAGAATGCTTTCAGATCGATCATTATATTCGTGGTTCGTGGCTCGTGTGATGCGGGGCGCGAAAACTATATCACGCCGCCTGCCGGCAAACGCCGTTCCCGCGGTTGACACCCGTACGGGGCGCCGCTACCCTCACCGCCTTGTCCAGGGATCGGCGATGGGAATGACGGCGGTTGAAAAAGTCCTCGCCGCGAAAAGCGGGAAGGCGCGGGTGCGCCCGGGTGAGGTCGTCTATCCCGACCCGGACTTCATCATGATTCACGACGGCGTGGTGATGGGCGCCAAGCGGGAACTGGATGCGCTCGGCATCGACCGGCTGGCGGCGCCGGACAAAGTGCTGATGGTCACCGACCACGACGTGATCTACGGCAGCGCCCGAGCAGCCGAGCGCGGCGCATTCAATCGCCGCGCCGCGCAACAATGGGGCGTCGGGAATTTTTTCGACGTGGGACGCGGCGGCCACGGCCACATCTTCCCGATGGAAAGCGGGATGCTGCTCCCCGGCATGTTCTACTTCGACAACGACCGCCATGCGACCAATGCCGGCGCGATCGGCGCCTTCGGCTTCCGCATGGGCACGGAGATCAGCCGCGTGCTCGCCACCGGCACCAACTGGGTGATGGTGCCGAAATCGGTGCGGTTGAAGATCAAGGGACGCCTGATGCCGGGCGTGCACGCGCGCGACCTGGGATTCCACATCGCGACCCTGCTCGGGCACGGCTCGCTGGGCCTCGATCTCGATTACCGGGTGCTGGAATACGCGGGCGAACTCGACCGGTTCGATCTCGCCGCGCGCACCGCGCTCTGCAGTTCTCCCACCGAGATGCGCGCCTATGGCGTGTTCTTTCCGCCGTCCGACGCCGTCCTGGCGCACGCCCGCGCGCGGGCGCAGCGCCCCTTCACCCCGGCCTACCCGGATCCCGATGCCGAATATGAAGCTGAAGCGCAGATCGATATCGCTCGTCTCGAGCCGCAGATCGCGCTGCCGGGCGGCGTGCAGAATTCCGTCGATCTGTCCGAGGTGGCGGGCACGCGTGTCGATCACGCGTTCATCGGCTCGTGCGGTTCGGCGATGTACGAAGACATGCAGGAGGCCGCGCGCGTGCTGCGGGGACGGAGAATCGCGCCCGGCGTGCGGCTCTTCATCGCGCCCGGCTCGGAGCAGACGACGCGGCGGCTTCTCGCCGACGGTCTGATGCAGGTTTTCCTGGAGGCCGGCGCGGTGATGCTGCCGGCGGGCTGCGGGCCGTGCAACGACGCGGTGATCGGCCCGGTGCATTCCGGGGAGGCGTCGATTTCGACCGCCGCCAACAACAATGCCGGCCGCTTCGGGGCGAAGGACGCCCGGCTCTATCTCGGCAGCCCGGCGACCGTCGCCGCTTCCGCGGTGGCGGGCAGGATCACCGATCCGCGTGTCGTGGCGGAAAAGGCGTGACCAGTGACCAGACTCGTCATTCGTGGTTCGCGATACGTGGTTCGACGCTCGACGCTATACTGAGTTCGTGGCCAGTGAACGGTGAGCAGTATTTGTCATTCCCGAGCAGCCTGTCCTCGAGTGTCTTAATCGCGGACAGGCAATCCCATTTCAGCGCGACAAAATTGGATGCCCACCTTCGTGGGCATGACAGATCATGTCATTCCCGCGGAGGCGGGAATCTCGTTAACCGGTGTTGTCATTCCCGCGGAGGCGGGAATCTAATTATGCTGTGCGGAAACTGGATTCCCGACTGCTCGGGAATGACAGCCACCAAACACGAGCCACGGACAACGAACCACGATCCACGAGCCACGAACAACGAACCACCTACGACGAGCCACGAACTACGAACCACCTACGACGAGCCACGAACTACGATGTCAGACTTCCAATGGCGCCTCACGGGGCGCTGCTACAAGCTCGGGCACGACGTGCCGCATGCGGGCGGCGTGGTCCCGAATTCGATCATCGCCGGTCGCTACTTCGAGGCCGGCGACATCATTCCGCATCTCTTCGCGGAAACCGACCCCGGCTTCCATGAACGCTGCCGGCCGGGCGACATCATCGTCACCGGCCGCAACTTCGGCATGGGCCCGAAAATGAACGGCTACATCGCGATGCAGGCGCTCGGGCTGGGGCTCGTCTGCGAGTCGATGCCGTTCCTCGCCTACCGCGCGGCGATCGGCTGCGGCCTGCGGGTGATGACCGGCTGCGCCGGCGTGACCGATTTCTGTGACACCGGCGACGAACTGGAGATGGATTTCCGCAACGGTTTTTTCGTGAACCGCACGCGCAACATCACGCGCGAGTATCCGCCGATCCCCGACACGCTCCAGGGGATCGTCGAACTCGGCGGCAACGCCGGCTGGCTCAAGCGCTGGTGGGCACAGCGACAGGCCGCGACAAGCGAGCGCAGAACGTAACTCGTCCCCCGTCGGTCGTCGCTCGTCACCCGTCACTCATCACCCGTCACTTCAATGAGCACAGATTTCATGAAATTCAGATTCCTCTGGCTTTGCATCGCCCTCGCGCCGGGCATGGCACCGGCGCAGACCGGCACGGACGCCGAAAAATGCCGTGCCATCACCGGCAATCCCGATCTCGCCATCAAGCACTGCTCGGCCGCGATCGCGTCCGGCAAGCTGTCGGGGCAGGCGCTCGCGCAGACCCATTTCAACCGCGGCGTGGAATACGCGAGCAAGGGCGACCACGATCGCGGCATCGCCGATTACGACGCGGCGATCCGCATCGACCCGAAATTCGCGGACGCCTATCACAATCGCGGAACGTCGTGGGCGAACAAGGGCGAGCCCGACCGCGCCATCGCCGATTTCGATGCCGCGCTGCGCCTGAACGACAAGGACGCTGATATCTATCATTCGCGCGCGATCGAGTGGACCGTGAAAGGCGAGTACGCGCGCGCCCTGTCGGACTACGACGCCGTGCTGCGCCTCGACCCGAAAGCGACCGGCGTGCATTTCAGCAGGGGACGGACGCTGTTCTACACCGCCGACTATGTGAATGCCATCGCCGAGTTCGAGAAGGCCCACCAGGCGCAACCCAGCGATTATTCCGCCATGTGGCTTTTCCTCGCGCGCAAGCGCCGGGGTGACGAGAACGCGGAAGAACTGCTCGAGCGCGATACCCGCGCCACCCGCGACGGCGCCTGGCCGACGGTCCTGCTCGCGCTTTACGTGGGTCAGGCGGATGCGGAGACCGCAATGAAAGCGGCGGTGGATCGCGATCCCGTCCGGCAGCGCGAGCGGCAGTGCGAGGCCGACTTCTATATCGCGCATTGGCACCTGCTGGGCGGCGCGGGCGAGCGCGCCCTGCCGCTGCTGCAGGAAGCTCGGCGCGCGTGCCCCCGGAACGGAATCGAATACGAGGGCGCCGTCGCCGAACTGAGAAAGCTGGCCCGCTGAGCGCAAACTACCATGCATGCTCGCGGGCCGCCCGTTCCGCCCGGCGTAGAAAAGCGCTCCCCATCCCAATGCGAAACCAACGGCCATCATGACCGACTGTCGTAACCCGCTCGACCAGCCGATCGGCTTCCCGCTGCCCGACTGGAAGCCTCCGCCGCGCCCGCCGCGCACAGCGATGACCGGGCGCTACTGCCGCGTCGAGCCGCTCGATCCCGAACGTCACGCGGCCGAGCTTTATGAAGCGAACGCGCGCGACTCGAGCGGGCGGGCGTGGACCTATCTCTTCGCCGGTCCGTTCGATACGCTCGATGCCTACCGGGAGTGGATGGAATCGACGTGCCTGGGCGACGATCCGTTGTTTCACGCCATCGTCGATCTCGACACCGGCCGCGCTGCCGGTGTGGCGAGCTACATGCGCATCGACGTAAAGAACGGCGTGATCGAGGTGGGAAACATCAACTACTCACCGCTGCTTCAGCGCAAGCGCGCAGCGACCGAAGCGATGTACCTCATGATGAAGCGGGCGTTCGAGCTGGGCTACCGGCGCTACGAATGGAAGTGCGACGTGCTCAACGCGCCCTCGCGCGCCGCCGCGCAGCGGCTGGGGTTTTCCTACGAAGGCGTCTTCCGGCAGGCCGTCGTCTACAAGGGCCGCAGCCGCGACACCGCGTGGTACGCGATGATCGACGGCGAGTGGCCGGAGCTCGACCGGGCGTTCACCCGCTGGCTCGCCCCCGACAACTTCGATGCCGACGGCAAGCAGCGCCTGCCCCTGTCCGGCCTCACCGCCCCGATTCTCAAGCAGCGAGGGTGACCGCCGTTGGACGGCACCCAGGCCGCCACTGCTCAACCCCGCGACCGCCGCCGCGCTGCTTCCACGATCCGCCGTATCGCATCGCCGTGGTTCACGCCGGCGAAGCACAGATTGATGCCCATCGCGTGCGGGTGAAGGTCGGGATTGGGATTCGCTTCGAGGAACACGACCCGGTTGTCGGGCGCGAGCCGGTAATCGATGCGCGCGTAGTCGCGCAGCTTCAACGCATGAAAAATCGCGCGGCTGGCCTTTTCGATGGACTTCACAACCTCGTCTTCCAGCTTGGCCGGCCGCCAGCGGATGCGCCATTTCTTCCGGTAGGCGCCGTCGTTCTTCAGCCGGTAGGTCGCCAACCGCGGCGCCGACGCGCCCTTCCTGCCGATCACGAGTTCCACGGGAGGCATGACCCGCGGCTCGTTGCCGAGCAGCGCGACGTAGAGGTCGCGGCCGGGAATGAATTCCTCGCAGATCAGCGGCTCACCGGTCCTGCGGCGCATCACGCCCGCGCGCGAACGCAGTTCCGCCTCGCTGCATACCACGGAGTCGACGCCGATTCCGTGCGACGCATCGCCGAACCGCGGCTTGACGATCAGCGGATAGGGCACGCCGGGATTGCCGATGCGGCCCGTACCGTTCAGCACGAAATGGCGCGGCACCGCCACGCCGAGTCCGGCGACGATCTGCTTGGACAACGCTTTGTCGCGCGCGAGCAGCAGGCCATCGGGACCGGTGCCGGTGTAGCGCAGCTTCATGCCGTCCAGCAAGCCCGCGATCATCGCGTCGAGGCTGCGGTCGCCGTCCACCCACTCGGTGAGATTGAACACGATACGGGGCTTCAGCCCGCGCAATGCCTCGATCGTGGCAACGACCCTGGAATCAAACGGCACCACCGCCACGCCGCGGTAAGACTTGCACAGCGCGTCCAGCACGTACGCTTCCACGCTGTTGCGGTCGGGAATGAAGCGGCCGTCCCTTCGCCGCGCGCCGGTCTCCGCGTCAACCAGCAGCGCGACGTCGCAGCGATCGTTTTGCGGCCGGAGCGCCGGTTTTCTCCTGTGCATGCGTCGATTTTACAGCGATGAACCTGCATGATAAAAGAAGGCGGGACCCCTCTTCCACCGTCCAACGCGCCCTGTTGTCCCGCGGCGAGAAAACACCGCTCACCATTCTGCGGTGCAAGCAGCCGTGCCGAGCAAAATTGCGCGTTCGGGTTCGCCCGCGCTACAGGGCGGCACCGGCCATGAAAAAACCGCGCGGGGTCTTGTGCAGGCGCTCGAAACCGTCGCGGGTCACGCGAATGAGTTCGCCCACCTGCACGCCGGCTTTCTGGTCGCGCGTGATGACGTTGGGCTGCACCACGACGGTCATGTTCTCCTCGAGCCTCATGTCGGGCAGCGGCCCCGCCATGCGGCTCCGCGATCCGATGATGGGCTGGAAATAGCCGCCGCCGAAGCCGTGCATGAGGTCATCGCAAACGGTGAAGCCGTTGTTCTCGATCACGCCGGTCGCCTCCAGGATCTCCTCCATCGTCGCGCCGTGGCGCACGACCGAGGTGACGGCATCGAACGCCGCTTCCGCCGTGGCATGGAGATCGCGGTAAAGCGCCGCAGGCTCCGCGTCCACCGTGAAGCTGCGCAGCACCTGTCCCGGGTAGTCCCAGAAAAATGCCGACAGTTCGCAGAACACGACATCCCCCTTCTGCACCTTCCGCGGCGAATGATGCTGCGGCGGCACGAAAATGTGCGGGTGCTCCATCGAGGTGACGCCGATGTAATGGATCATGGTCGTGCCGCCGTGCCCGACGTAGGCGCGCTCCACCGCGTTGCCGAGCTCGCGCTCGGTCAATCCGGGACGCGTGCCGGCAAGCAGCGCGGCGAACCCGGCGTCGCTGAACGCGGCGCCGATCCGCAGCCAGTCGATTTCTTCCTCGGACTTGATCGTTCTCAACCGGATGTATTCGGCATCGAGACCCACCATCTGGAAATGCTCTTCAAGTTGCCGGTACTTGGATACGACGAGGGGCCCCATGATCCCCACGCGCTTCGCGCCGCGGCGTTTCAGCTCCGCGATGGTCTTCGCGATGCCCTTGTGCTCGCCCCAGTACACGTCGCAGTCACGGGCGATCTTCCGGCCCAGCGGAAAATGGTTGTACCACTCCATGAACATCGTCATGGGCACGCCCGGCCTGAAGATGACGTAGGCTTCGACGGTGCCGGGCCAGCCGGTGACCCATTGCGGGGCGTTGCCCGCGCGGTGGTCCGTCACCACCAGCAGGTGATCGACTCCGGCCGTCTCCATCGCTTCGCCAAGAAGCCGGTGACGCCGCGCGTATTCGGCGTCGGAAAAGCGCGGGTACTCCTGCTCCAGGATCGAGTGCAGGCGCGGATCGAGCTTGAGGGATGTGGGGGGTGATTGTTGAGTCATGGGCACGTGGCTCGTGGTTCGTGGTTCGTGGCTCGTGG
>JACQOJ010000138.1 GCA_016202605.1 Betaproteobacteria bacterium | reverse complement strand
TAGCGGGGATAGGATTTGAACCTATGACCTTCGGGTTATGAGCCCGACGAGCTGCCAGACTGCTCCACCCCGCGCCCGATTGAGACTTGGAATTATAACAGTGTAGTTTTTGCAGAGTCAAACAAATTTGAAAAATACCGTGGTTTGCCGCCCTTGACAAACGCCCCGCAATCCGGCCGCATTCCGTGCTTCGCGGATTTCCCGTTGGAATCGCCGCTGATTCCGGGAGATCCATGGGTGAACGCTCCATCCCTCCGCGGGCCCGGAATACACGTTTCCCGCCCGTTGCATCTATCTCCCGACTGCAGGGACTTCCTTGCCGCGGAAGCCCCGGAAGAACCCGATCATCCGTTCCATGCTGACGTAGAACGTGGGCGTCACGTACAGCGTGAGCAACTGAGAAAACACCAGCCCTCCCACCACCGCGATGCCCAGCGGCTGGCGCATTTCGGAACCTGTTCCGGTACCGAACGCGATCGGCAATGTCGCACAGATAGCCGCCATCGTTGTCATCATGATGGGGCGGAACCGGATGATGGAGGCTTCCACGATCGCGTCTGCGGCCGACAGCCCCTTGTCGCGCTGCAACTGCAGCGCAAAGTCGACCATCATGATCCCGTTCTTCTTGACCAGACCGACGAGCAGGATAATGCCAACGAAGCTGAAGATATTGAGTTCCATGTTGAAGAGCATCAGCATCAACAGCGCACCGAAGCCCGCAAACGGCAGCGCCGTCAGAATGGTGATGGGATGTCCGTAGTGCTCGTACAGGATGGCGAGCACCATGTAGATGACCAGGATCGTGATCAACAGCAGGATAGGCAGCGCGCGGAACGCGTCCTGAAATGCCTTCGCGCTGCCAACCATCCTCGCGGATATACCGGCCGGGAGTGTTTCATCGGCGACCTCCTGAGCGCGTGCGACGGCATCACCAATCGAAACGCCGGGCGCCAGGTTGAAAGACAGGACCACCGAAGTCAATTGGCCGTAGTGGCTCACCGACACGGGTCCGACACCGATGTTGACGTCCGCTACCGCGTGAATCGGCACCATCCGCCCGGAACTGGACTGGACGTAAAGCGAACGCAGGGCGTTGATATCGCGCTGGAAACGCGGATCCAGCTCGAGGAGCACGAAGTATTGATCGGTCGCGCCGTACAGCGTGCTGATCTGGCGCCCACCGTACGCATTGTAGAGCGTGGATTCAATCTGCTGCGGTGATACGCCGAGCGCGGCCGCCCTGTCGCGTAGGATATTGATCTGAATTTCGGGGTTACGTAGTTCCAGGCTCGTGCTTACGTCCCGGAGAAAGTCGGACTCGCGCAGTCTGGTCTCGAGTTCCTGTGCTTCAGGGTAAAGCACCCTGGTATCGGTACCCTGAACCACGAACTGGTAGTCGGCATTTCCGGCGAGGCCGCCGATATTGATCGAGGGTGGATTGTTCATGAAGATCCGCAGGCCTTGCGCTCCCCCTGCAAACGACCGACGCAGCTCCTGAATCACCTGGTCGGCACCAAGTTTGCGCTCATCGCGCGGTTTCAGGCGGACGATGACACGGCCCACATTGCCCCCCACAGTACCGCCCGTGCCCTGCCCCGCCGTAGACATCACGGCCTCCACCGCGGGGTGCTTTTGGATGATAGCGGAGGCCGCGCGCTGCCGGCGCTCCAGTTCCGCGAATGTCACCCCTTCGGGCGCCCGCGTGTTGCCAAAAATCACTCCGGTATCCTGGCGCGGGATGAAGCCCTGTGGGACCATCTTGTAGATCACCCCTATCAGCACCAGGACTACGACCGATCCGGTGAGCATCAAACCGCGGTGGCGCATGGTCCAGCGCAATGTCGACCCATAGAAATCCCGCATCGCGTCGAAACCCCTCTCAAAGAACTGATAGACGCGGCCGTGATCATGGGTCGGTTTGAGCATCAGGCTGCACAACATCGGGGTCATGGAAAGAGCGACCGCCCCGGATATCAAAACCGCCACGCCCACCGTGACGGCAAACTCGCGAAACAGCCGCCCAAGTAATCCCTGCATGAAAAGGATGGGGATGAAAACCGCCGAAAGGGAGATCGTCATCGACAGCACGGTAAACGCGATCTCTTTCGAACCGTCGAGTGCCGCACGCATCCGGTCCTTGCCCATCTCCATGTGGCGCGTGATGTTCTCCAGCACCACGATCGCATCGTCGACCACGAAACCCACCGCCAGGATGATCGCCATCAGAGACAGATTGTTGAGGCTGAACCCCAGCAGGTACATCGCGCCAAATGTGCCAATGACCGATGTCGGAAGGATCAGCGCGGTGATGAGTGTCGACCGCGCGTTGCGCAGGAACGCGAGGATCGCCAGCACCACCAGCATAACCGAGAGCAAGAGATGGAACTCCACCTCGTTGATCGAAGACCGGATAAATTCCGAGCGATCGTTGATGACGTTGAACCGAACGCCGGGAGGCGCGTCGCGCTCCATTTCCGGGAACAGCGCGCGGATTTTTTGCACCACCTCGACCGTATTGGCGCCCGGCTGGCGGTAGACGGCAAGGAAAATCGAGCGGTCATCGTTGAACCAACTCTTGACCTTGGCGTTCTCGATGCTGTCCACCGCATAACCAATGTCGGACAGCCGCACCGGCATGCCGTCCTGATAGGCAACGATGAGGTCGTTGAAGTTTCGGGCGCGTTGGAGTGCGCCCGAGGATTTCACCGTAAAATTGCGCGCGCTGCCCTGGAGCACGCCGGAAGGAAGATTGCTGTTCGCGTTCTGAATCGCGCTCACCACCTTGTCCAGTCCCAAAGCCCGTTTCGCCAGCGCCTCAGGGTTGAGAAAGATGCGCACCGCGTATTTTTGCGAGCCGAACACCAGGACCTGCGCCACGCCATTGATCGTGGACAGGCGCTGCGCGATATGGTTATCGGCGAACTCGTCCAGTTGCTGCAGCGGCAAGTGCTTCGAACTGAGCCCCAGCACGATGATTGCGAAGTCTCCGGGGTTGACCTTGCGCAGCGTCGGAGGTTCGATGCCGTCCGGCAGCCGACGCATGGCTTGAGAAATCGCGGTCTGCACGTCCTGCGCCGCCGAATCGATATCGCGCTCCAGGCTGAATTGCAGGACGATCCGCGTTCTTCCCGTCGAATTGACCGAATTCATGCTGTCCACGCCGGCAATCTGGCTGAACTGGCGCTCCAGCGGTGTGGCCACCGTGGAGGCCATCACTTCCGGGTTGGCTCCCCGCAGCTCGGCTTCGACCCGGATAGTCGGGAAATCGACGTTGGGCAGTTCATTGACCGGCAAGGTTCGGAACGCGATGAGGCCGAAAATGACAACAGCCGCAACCAGGACCGTTGTTGCGACCGGCCGCTCGATGAAGATTTTCGACAGGTTCATGGCGCCAATCCCTCCGATTTACCCTAGGGCTTGCTTTCGCCCTTCTTGCCGCCCTTGCCCTTCTTACCCTTTTCTGTACCGCGCTCTCCAGGTCCCTTGCCGTCCGCGCCAGCAAGCCGCACCGTAGCACCGGGCTGCAACGCCTGCGGAATTTCGGTGATCACCTGGTCTCCCGCCCTGATGCCTGCCGCGATCACCACATCCCGCCCGAGCTGGCGCGATACTTTTACCGGCTGCACCTGCACCTTGCTTTCCGAATCGATCAGATACACGAAACTGCCTTCCTGCCCCGGTTGCACCGCGGCTTCCGGCACGACCACTGCTTCCGGTTCGACCTTCAGTACGATCCCCACGTTCACGAACTGCCCCGGCCACAGGACCTCATTGCGATTGTCCACGCGCGTCTTGAGCAGGACCGTCCCGGTCTGAGGGGTGATTGTGTTGTCTATGAAAACCAGCTTGCCTTCCGCCGCGGCCGGCGCATTGCGGTCGGGGACGATCTCGATCCGCATCTCCTTCTCGTTCCGCTGGCGACGGATTTCCTCCAGCTGGCGCTCCGGAATGCTGAACGATACGAGTATCGGATCGGTGCTGTTGATGGTGACAAGCGGCGCTCCGCCACCACCGGCGCCGGCAGCCACGAGGTTCCCGGACTTGACTGCGAGAGTCCCGGTGCGACCTGAAATCGGGGCATGAATGCGCGTGTAATCGAGCTGGATGCGCGCCTGCTGCGCCACCGCCTGGTCAGCCTGCACGGTTGCCTCCAAGGACTTTGCGGATGTCACGGCAACATCGTATTCCTGGCGCGTGATGAATTCGCGCTTCAGAAGAGGTTCCAGCCTTTCCTGCTGCGCTCGCGCGTTTTCAAGCTGCGCCTTGTCCCGCGCAAGCGCCGCCAACGCCTGATTGTATTGCGCCTGGAACGTGCGCGGATCGATCTGAAACAGCTGCTGCCCGGCCTTCACCTTGTCGCCTTCCTTGAACAACACGGACTGCAGGACACCGCTTACCTGAGCCCGGACCTGCACACTGTGTTCGGATTCCACGGTGCCCACGGCCTCGATCACCACCGGCATCGGCTTGACTACTGCGCGCACCGCCTTGACTACCAGTGGTCCGCCGCCCCCTTTCCCCGCACCTCTCCCCTTGCCTTGCGCCTGCCGGGGCGCGCCGTCAGCCGTGACCCCGCTCTGCACTTTCTGCCAGTACCAATAGCCGCCGCCGGCGACCCCCCCGATAACCAGAAACACCAGGATCATCACTAACCGTTTCATTTTTTGTCGCTCGCGGACACCAGAATGTCGTTCATGCCCACCGAGAAATTGAGGCGCGCCAGGGCAGTGAACCAGTCAAGATAGGACTGTATGCGCTGCACGCGCGCGTTCGATTCATCTTGCTGCGCCGTAATCAGATCGAGAATGCTGCCAAAACCGGCCTGATACCGCGCCAGCGTCGCCTGCGCCGTCTGTTCAGCCGACTTCACCTGCGCTTCCGTGCTCGAGATGCCGGTCGCCGCGGTCCGCAGATCGTAGTAGGCTCGCCACACATCGATTTCCGTCTGCCGGTACAAGGAATCGCGGGCCGCTTCAGCCTGTGCCGCCTGCGCTTCGGCCTGCCGCACGGAATAGGTGTCACGGAAACCGCTGAACAGCGGAATCCGCAGGTTCAGCGCGACGCTATAACTGGTGGAGCTCGGACGATTGTCGCCGAAAATGTTATGCCCCGAGCTGCCCGTCAGTTCGATCGAAGGCAAACCGGCCTTCGCCGTTGCGCTGGCGCTGGCCCGAGCTGCGCGGGCCTGCGCTTCCGCCGCGATGAGGTCGGGTCGATTGGCCTTGGCCCGCTCAAGCAATGCGGACATGGCGTCGGTCATCTCGCGCACCTGGGGCTGGTCCCCGAGCGTCCGGATCCTGAGCGACTCGTTGACCGGCAGCCCCACGGCAGCGGCAAGCTGTCCTTTCGCTTTCTCGAGCTCTCCCTGGCTGCGGGTAACGTTGAGCTGTGCCTGCGCAACCTGTGTTTCGACACGGTAAACGTCGGCCACGGTAGCAAGGCCCGACTCGCGCCGCCTCTGAACGGCCTCGAGCGCGGTCCTGCTGTTCCTGAGCGACATCTCGTTGGTCCGAACCAGCGCTTCCAATCCGAGAAGCTGGTAATACGCCTGCTCCACCTGGAACACGACGTCCTGCAGAGTCCGGTTCTGTGTCAGGTTGGCTGCCAACAACCGGTACTCGGCCGCTTCCAACCGGTGGTCGCCGACGCCGAAGTCGTACAACACATAGGTCAGGCTGACCGACGGGCCGAAGCGTGTCTGCCATGAAGATTCGGAGCCTGTCGTCGCCGACACCGGTCGTGTCCGCGACCAGCCGTACGTGGCCGTGATGTGGGGCAGGTCCCCGGCTTGCTCGATACCGACCCCGGCGGCGGCGGCACGCGCAGCAAGCCACGCTTGCCTGGTGCGTGGGTTGTTGCGCAGAGCAAATTCAGTCAATTCCGGCAGCGTAAGGAGACCGTTGCCGCGGAGTTGCTCTGTACGCGGAGGCGTCACGGCGGGCAGGTTTGGCGGCTCCCAGCGCATCCCGGGGGCGGGTGCAACCTTGGAATCGGTGGCAAAAGGATCATATCGCCAATATTGCAGAAACTGCTGGCAACTGCCCGGGACCGGGAAAGCCGCGGTAAAAAAAACGGCCGGAAGTACGCCAAGGATCTTGACAAACCGCCGCATCATTTGCGAGCCGACATCCTCATCAGCCAAAGCCTAAATATTTGATAATAGCATCAAATCCGGTCCGGAATCGCCACCGTGCCGTGCCCCCGGGGCAGTATGTTAGCAGTGCCCCGAGCATGTCATAAAGTATTGTTCGGTTATCGAATACAAACTGCACGTTATCGTTTGCCTTTCGCGCTGCGTCGTCGGCCCGCCTCAACGGGCTGCCCGGTGAGAAACGCACGGTACTACCAATGTCTGCCGTCACCCGTTGATCGGTTGCGGTTCAATGTGCCGGCGACCGCGGCGGATACCGCCGTGTCGACGCCCGCGTCGCGGGGGGGGGGGCGGGGTATGGCAAGTCGCGGAGGGAATTCAACAAAATATTCCTATCTGCAAATAAAATAAATCGATGAGGACGATGCGCCTTCCGTGTTAACCTTTCCGACGAGAAAATTCATAATAATTTGTTGTTCCGGAGCGCTTTTGTGCCTAAGCTCGTAAACCCTCACGGTGGCGGAAATCTGAAACCCTTGCTCCTTCAGGGGCAAGAACTCGCGGAAGCAAGAAAGCGGGCACAGTCCCTGGTCAAAATCCCCGTGAGTTCGCGGGAAAAAGGCGACCTCATCATGCTGGGGATCGGGGGCTTTACGCCTCTCGAGGGGTTCATGACCCATGCCGACTGGGAGGGCGTTTGCGACGGCATGAAAATGGCAAACGGACTGTTCTGGCCGATCCCGATCACGCTGTCCGCCAGCAAGGAGTCCGCGGCAACCTTTCACACCGGCCACGACATCGCCCTCGTCGATCCGGACGCCGGCGAGATTCTCGCCATCATGAAAGTCACCGAGAAGTACTCCATCAACAAGGCACACGAGTGTGCGATGGTGTTCAGGACCACCGATCTCGAGCATCCGGGCGTGAAGATGGTGATGGAGCAGGGCGAAGTGAACATCGCCGGGCCGGTGAAGGTACTCTCACAAGGCGGTTTTCCCGAAAAATACGGCGCGCTCTACATGACGCCGGCACAAACACGGGCGGCATTCGAAACCAACGGCTGGTCCAGCGTGGCGGCGTTCCAGACGCGCAACCCGATGCACCGTTCGCACGAGTACCTTGCCAAGGTCGCAATCGAAACCTGCGACGGTGTACTGGTGCACTCGCTGCTCGGCAACCTGAAACCTGGCGACATTCCTGCCGAGGTGCGCACCCGGGCAATCGGAGAGCTGATCGAAAAATATTTCGTGAAAAAGACGGTAGTGCAGTCGGGCTACCCGCTAGACATGCGCTACGCCGGCCCGCGCGAAGCATTGCTGCACGCCCTTTTTCGCCAGAATTACGGCTGCTCGCACCAGATCGTCGGTCGCGACCATGCCGGCGTGGGCAGCTACTATGGCCCGTTTGACGCCCACAAGATCTTCGACGAGATACCGAAGGACGCGCTCGAAACCCGACCGCTCAAGATCGACTGGACCTTCTGGTGCTACAGCTGCGGCGGAATGGCGTCGGACCGGACCTGCCCGCACAAAGCGGAAGACCGTCTGCTGCTGTCCGGCACCAAGCTCCGCAAGATGCTTTCCGAGGGCACGGCGGTGCCGGCCGAATTCAGCCGCCCCGAAGTGCTCGACATCCTGAGTGAGTACTACGGCAGCCTGCAAGCGCACGAGAGGGTCGAAGTCAAGCTCGCCGGGCACTCGGCTCGATGAGCGGGAACGTTGTGCCGGAGCTGAATTGTTTTTGACAAAGGAGAAGTGAAATGCCCACCTATGTGCGCACCGACAAATGCGACGGATGCAAGGGTCAGGACAAGACCGCATGCATGTACATTTGTCCGCACGATCTGATGTTGCTCGACAAGGACGGTTCCAGGACCGGCCATGCCATGAAGGCTTTCAACCAGGAGCCGGAGCAGTGCTGGGAATGTTATTCCTGCGTGAAGATCTGCCCGCAGAACGCGATTGAAGTCCGCCACTACGCCGACATTGTTCCGCTCGGGGCGCAGGTGCAGCCGCTGCGGGGCTCCGACTCGATCATGTGGACGATCAAGTTTCGCAACGGCACGATGAAGCGATTCAAGTTTCCGATCCGCACCACCGCCGAGGGTTCGATCAGCCCCTATGCCAACAAGCCCCAGGTGAACATGGCGGAAATCGAAGACCACTCCAAACTCTTCACGCACGGCACCCACAAGTGCGACATGTCGCAGTTCGTCAAACAGGCTTAACATCACTTAACCAGGCCCGGGCCACCCGCATGGGGTGGCAAGGCTGCAAGGAAACCTAGCAATGGCTGAGCAATTCGAATTTGGAAATCCTGAAATCATCCAGGAAGAGGTCGACATTCTCATCATCGGCGGCGGCATGGCGGCTTGCGGCGCCGCGTTCGAGATCATGCGCTGGACCGAGGGCACGGGGATCAAGGTCAAGCTCGCCGACAAGGCGGCGCTGGATCGCTCCGGCGCCGTGGCGCAGGGTTTGTCCGCGATCAACACCTACATGGGAGAAAACGACCCCGCCGACTACGTGCGATACGTGCGCAACGACCTCATGGGCATCATCCGCGAGGACCTGGTCTACGACGTGGGCCGCCACGTGGACGACTCGGTGCACAACTTCGAGGACTGGGGCCTGCCGATCTGGAAGGCGCAGGGCGACGAGGAGAAGAG
>JACQOJ010000137.1 GCA_016202605.1 Betaproteobacteria bacterium | reverse complement strand
CCTAGCATTCATCGCGTTTTGGCCACAACGCATCACGCGTCTATTATTGAGATAGGTTCTATCACGTCCTGTTCCAAATTACCGTAGAGGGAAAAATCGATGAGCAGCAGATTCGCAGGGGTCGTCGCGATCGGACTCGCCCTGGGCGCGGTCGACGCGCTCGCACAAACCTACCCGACAAAGCCTATTCGCGTCATCGTGCCGTTCCCGCCGGTGGGCGCAGCCGACCTGCTCACGCGCACGATCGGCCAGAAGCTCACCGAGGCATGGGGACAGCAGATCATCGTCGACAACCGCCCCGGCATCGGCGGCAATCTTGGCGTGGAACTCGCCGCCAAGGCTCCGCCCGACGGCTATACCGCGGTGATGGCCGCGGTGACAACCAACGCCATCGGCATGAGCACCTATGCCAAGCTCGGCTACCATCTCGAGCGCGATCTCGCGCCGGTGGCGCTCGCCGGCAACGTGCCGCACATACTGGTTGCGCATCCGACGCTGCCGGCAAGAAACGTGAAGGAGATCGTCGCGCTCGGCAAGGCTCGGCCTGGCGAAATCATCTTCGCCTCGCAGGGCCAGGGAACGCTCTCGCACCTCGAGCAGGAAATGCTCAAGCAGATGGGGGGCTTTACCGCGTTGCACGTGCCGTATAAGGGCAGCGCGCCGGGGCTCGCCGATCTCATTCCGGGCAACGTCCAGTTGTTCTTTGACAGCATTCCGTCCGCGCTTCCACACGTGAAGACCGGCCGGATACGCGCGATCGGCGTCGCCTCGAGCAAGCGTTCGCCCGCGCTGCCGGACGTGCCAACCATCGGCGAATCGCTCAAAGGGTTCGAGGCCGACACCTGGTTCGTGCTCATGATCCCCGCCGGCACGCCGCGCGAGATCATCATGAAGGTGAATGCCGAGGTGCTGAAGATCCTTGGAACACAGGAAGTGAAGGACCGCCTGCTCACCCAGGGCGGTGTTGCGGTCGGCGGCACGCCGGAGCAGCTCGCCGAGCGCATCAAGGCGGACATCGCCAAATGGGGCAAGGTGGCGCGCACCGCAGGCGTTAGAATTGAGTAAACAGTGAGCGGTGAACGGTGAGCAGACGCGAATCCCCGGAATTCGCTGCGCTCCTTCCAGGCTATAGCGAGTGGAACTTGCATTAAACTTACGACTCGCCTGCCACCAGTCACTATTCACTGTTCACCATTCACTGGTTTCCATGCGCGAAGACGTCCAGAACGCCGTCAACCGCGTCGATCAGCACCGGCTGTGGCAGCGCCACATGGAGATGGCGCGGATAGGGGCCATTCCGGGCAATGGCGTCAACCGCGCGGCGTTTTCCAGGGAAGACATCGCGGCCCGCAAGCTGCTTATCTCCTGGGCGCGCGCGCGCAACTTCACCGTGGCGATGGACGCAATCGGCAATCTTTTCATCCGCCGCGCCGGGACCGACCCGCACGCGGCGCCGGTGATGACCGGCAGCCACATCGACAGCCAGCCGCGCGGCGGGCGTTTCGACGGGATCTACGGGGTGCTTGCCGGCCTCGAAGCGCTCGAAGCGATCGAGCAGGCGGGCGTAAAAACCCGCCACCCGGTGGAGCTCGTCGCCTGGAGCAATGAAGAAGGCGGGCGCTTTCCCCCGTGCACCATGGGTTCAGCGGTGTACACCGGGGCAAGAGCGCTGAGCGATTTTCTCGAGGTGAAGGACAACGAGGGCATCGCGCTCAAGGACGCGCTGGCGCAGACGCTCGCTGCCACGCCCGCAGCCGAAAAGCGTGAACTGAACGCGCCTGCCGCGGCCTACATCGAGGCGCACATCGAGCAGGGACCGCTGCTCGAGCAGGAAGGCAAGGTGATCGGCGTGGTGACCGCCATCCAGGGATTGCGCTGGTTCAACGTCGAGGTCTTCGGCGAGACCGCGCACGCCGGCACGACGCCGCTCGGGGCTCGCAAGGACGCGCTGCGCGAGGCGATCGCCGTCATCAACGCGCTGCATGAGCTCACGCGCGACGCGAGCGACACGCTGCGCTTCACGATCGGGCGCATGCTGGTGGCACCGAACTCGCCCAATTCGGTGCCGAGCCACGTCATGTTCTCGGTCGACGTGCGCCATCCCGATCCGGCGACGATCGCACGTGTGGGCGAAGCGATCGAGTCGGCGGTGCGCAATGCCGCGAAACGCTGTTCGGTCAAGGTCACGCCGACGCTGCACGACGATCCGTGCGCGTTCGATGCCGCGGTGGTGGACTGCGTGGAGCGCGCGGCGCAGGCGCTGAAGCTCGCGCAGCGGCGCATGCCTTCGGGCGCGAGCCACGATGCGATGTACATGGCGCGCGTGTGTCCGACCGGCATGATCTTCGTGCCGTGCGAGGGGGGAATCAGCCACAACGAGGCCGAGAACGCCAGACCCGAAGATCTCGCCGCCGGCGCGCGCGTGCTCACCGCCGCGCTGCTGGAACTCGCCGATCGGTAGAATTCCGTCAGCCGCACCCTGAAACGGCTGGATACGGCCAGCGGCTCACGGCAAGGGGCCTTAAGTATTCAGTCCCTCAGGGAAATACCGCGGTCTTAAGTTCGGGCGAACGACTGCCGAGGGTCGTTTGCAGCCGAATGCGCTCGGCTAACGATAAATCAACGAGCGATAACGACGCCTACCCTCCTTCGATCTTCGGAATGAAGAAGATCTCGCAATCTGTCGCGCCGGCTGTAGTGAATCACCCGGCGGTGATTAACCCGCACCTACGGTGCTATCGCACGTTGGTCGGGTCCCAGCAAGTGTGATAGCCCTCGTCGAGCGCATCGAGCTGCGCCATGTCGCCATTGTCGAGCGCGAAATCGAACACGCTCGCGTTCTCTTCAATGCGTTCCGGACGGGACGATTTTGGAATGGCCGCGACGCCGCGCTGCAGCGTCCAGCGGATCATGACCTGTGCCGCGGTCTTTCCATGCTTGGACGCGATCCGTCTCAATCGAGGATCGCCGAGTTTCCGCGCGCGCGAGAGCGGGCAGTAAGCCACCAGCGCGATGCCGTTGGCCGTGCAGAAATCGAGCAACTGGCGCTGATACAGGAACGGATTGAACTCCACCTGATTGACTGCCGGGACGACGTCGGAGTAAGCCATCAGTTCCTTGAGATGGGCGATGGTGTAATTGCTGACGCCGATGGAACGGGCGAGACCGCACTTGCGCAGATCGATGAGTGCCCGCCAGGAATCATGCCGCCTGCCCGGTTCCGGCCAGTGAATGAGGTAAAGATCGATCCGATCCAGGGCGAGGAGCTTCCGGCTCTTCTCTGCCGCCTTGATCGCCGACGCATACCCCTGGTCTGAATTCCAGAGCTTGGTGGTGACAAACACCTGCTCGCGCGGCAACGCGGATTCCCGGACCGCCCGCCCCACGTCGGCCTCGTTTCCATAGAACGAGGCGGTGTCGATGTGGCGATACCCGGTCTTCAGCGCATATTCCACGGCACGCCTGCAGCTGCCGCCCGAAGCGATCTGGTAAACACCAAGCCCCAGCCGCGGCATGGCCGCGCCGTCGTTCAGCCGGATAGTGGGTTCACTTGCGAGATCCACGCGCTTCGCTGGGACTTGACCGGAGCCGGGGCAGTGTACGCTCCAGGGTGACTTCGAGTCGAGCAAGCCACGGACGAAACTCTTCAAACCAACGGTTCCTTCGATTCTTCAGAATGTAGCGATGCGCCTCCTGAAGCGCGCGGAGCTTTCCGGGCGCGAGAGTGACGCGCCGCTTGCTGCGCTTCGACCGGTTCATGCGCTCGCAGAAATCTCGAATGGCGTGCCAGTGGGCAATGGCGCTCTTGCCGAAAAGTTCCTCGATCGCTTCCCTCCAGCT
>JACQOJ010000139.1 GCA_016202605.1 Betaproteobacteria bacterium | reverse complement strand
GTCAAAGTAGCCCGTCATCGACAGCGATCCCTGTTTCATCTTCCCGCTCCTCGTGGCCATCGCAGCTCAACGTACCACTGCCCGATCAGGTTGACCGGAAGAGCGGGTTTTTCAGAGTTTCCCTAATCGGTCAACGGCATCTTTATCGCCCTGACAAGGGCGGTGTGTTTTTTGATACCAGGTCAGACACCGAGTGCACCGGAAGCGCCGGATTCACCACCAGAAAACCCGCCGCCCAGATGAACGGTGCGATTCGAGGTGCGACGGGAAACGCATTCATAGGTCTCCTCCTCCGGGTCGGATTGCCGTGCTCTGCGGTTGCTCAGCCTGTCTTTTCGCCCGCCTTCAGCTCGATCCCGATGGGCGGAGATTGCGTGATGGTGTGGTGAATCCGGCACCCCTTGGCCACGCGTTTCAGCGTTTCCAGGCGCTGCTCCGGAATATCGCCCGCGAGGCGCAGGGAAACCTGGATCTCGCTTATCCGCTCGGGACTCGTTTCACGTTTTCCTTCCACGTCGATCACGAAAGACTCGACGGGAATGTTCATGTTCTTGCAGAAGGTGAGCACCGTGCCCATCGTGCAGGCTCCCAGGGCGCCCAGCAGAAGCTCCGTGGGTCGAAACCCCATCCCGACTCTGCCGTCCGCGTAGATCTCATCGACGATGAGACGGTTGCCACGGGCGGATACCTCGATCCGCTTGCCTTCAAGCCACCGAACTTCCACTTGCATGGTTGCCTCGCTCATTTTGTCCCCTCAACGCTCTATCGGAAGGCCGACCACGTTTCCCCATTCCGTCCACAATCCGTCATACACTTTCACATTGGTCAAGCCCAGAAGCTCGGTGAGGGCGAGATAAAGGACCGTGGCGCGGTGCATCGAGCAGTACCGTCCGAGCCCGGCCGAGCGCATTCAACACGCCGTCGCGCCGGATGCGCATGCTTTCGACCCGCGCGAATTCCGCAGGCGACGGGAAATCGCGCATGTGCGACTCCCAGAGCGTCTCCTTCCATTTCCACGGATACGCTCCCGGCACGTGCCCCGCCTTGTAGGCCTGTAAATCATCCTGCCCCAGGCCCGCCACTTCTATCAGGCAGATATTGGGATCATTGCCGTGGTCAGCGACCCACGCGGGGTCGACCAATGCACCCGGTGTCCGTTTTTCCATGTGTTGCATCGCCTTTCCGTAAATTGCTTCATTGTTGATTTCCCGCGGCGGCGCCCGTGCATGAGGAAGGCGAAGCCGCGCGGCCTGTCCTATTTGAGGATACTGCCGGTATTCTGATCGATACGCACGCGCGGGCGCTTTTCGAGATCCGTGCCGGTCACGCGCAGGTAGCAGCACTCGGCCGGCGTGTAAGTGGAGTGCAACCGGCTTCCCCAGTACGTTCCCACCTGGCCGGATTCGAGCTTGTATTTGCTCTTGACCTCGAGCTTCGCGTTTTCCGGGTCGCTGCCGTCGTCGAGGCGGTTGTATTCCGTCATTTCGGTGTAATCGCGCACCTGCCCATAGAGCGCCCAGGAATCTCCGTGATCGTGCGCCGGAGACGTTCGATCTTTTCCGGCGCGGTAGCCCAGCACCTCGAAGCCCAGTTCCGGATCGACGTACAGGCGGCGAGGACCGTATTCCACGCCGCCGTGAAAATACTTTTCGACGAATTCGCCATCCCGGATCAGCGACTCCATCTTTCTTCTGACTCGTTCCACGCCGGCCGGCCCGGGATCTGACCTGAGGATGGCGCGGGCGTCGTCGCAGAATGTTTCCAGGGTGCAAGCCACGTCTGTCTCCTTGGGAGGTTAATTAACAGGCAAGCCGGCAGCCTTGATGACTTCGGCCCAGCGATCGATTTCCGAATCGAGAAATTTCCTGAATTCACCGGGCGTGCTGCTGTCGGGTGTCACCCCGTAGAATCTGAACCGGTCCTTCATGGCCGGGCTCGCCAGGATCTTCGCAACTTCGGAATTGATTTTTTGCACGATTCCCGCCGGTGTGCCGCCCGGCGCCATGAGTCCTATCCAGTTCGTCACCACGAAGCCCGACACGCCGGCCTCGGCCATCGTCGGCACATCCGGCAGAAACGACGAGCGTTTGTCTGAAGTCACGGCAAGCGCTTTCAGCTCTCCGTTCTCGAGAGCACTGCGTATCGGCGGCAATCCGACGAACATCAGTTGCACTTCGCCGGCGAGCAGCGCCCTCACGGCCGGGCCATTTCCTTTGTAGGACACGCCCACCATTTTGACGCCGGTTCTCAGCTTGAACAGTTCGCCGGAGAGGCTCGCCGCGCTGCCGACGCCGCCGAAACCGAAATTGAGGTCCGCCGGCCTGCGCTTTGCCAGCGCAATCAGCTCCTTCAACGAAGCAACGGGCAACGAAGGATGCACGACGAGGATGTTCGGTTCCTTTGACACAAGGGATACGGGTAGGAAATCCTTGCGCGGATCGTAGGGCAGCTTTCTGAAGAGGCTCACGTTGGTGCTGAAGGTGGTCGGGGTTATGAGAAGGGTGTGTCCGTCGCCGGGCGCCTGGGCTACGATCTCGGCGCCGATGAGGCCCGAAGCGCCACCGCGGGTGTCGACGACGATCTGCTGGCTCCAGGTGGCTGTAAGCGCCTGCCCGATGATCCTGGCGAGCGTATCGACGCCGCCTCCGGGCGCGGTGGGCACGACCAGACGAACCGGTCTTGCAGGATAGTTCTGCGCGGCGCCCGCCGGCGTCCATGCAGTCAGCGCGCAAAACGCTACGACAAGGCTGAGCATTCCAGTGTTGGGTTTTCGTATCATGTCCTCCTCCTCTTCCCGACGTGCGAACCGCGGCGCGCATCCGGCGGGTGTGCCCGTCTCATGTAGCACCCGGTCCCGGGGGCAACAAGACAGAAAACCGGGATTCTTTTGGAGAAATCCGTTACCGCAATGCAGCAGGCGCGGTGATGCTGCGGTAGGCGAGAGGGGACACGCGAAAGTACTGCCTGAACCGGCGCGTGAAGTAGGCTTCGTCCTTGAAGCCTGCCGACTGCGCAATCTCTGAAACGCGCAGTGTCGTGTAGGCGAGCAGTTCGCGCGCTTTTTCCATGCGCCGCGACGTGACGATCTCGGTGAAGGTTTTCCCCGTCTCGCGCTTGAGCAGATTCGTGAGGTAGTTGGGGGAAACGTTTGCCGCCCGCGCGGCATCGCCCAGGGTGATCCGCCCCGCGAGATTTTCGCGAAGGTAGCGCGTCACCCGCGACAGCGAATCGGCGCGGTGCCCGCGCTGCGCGTGTGCGGTCGCGAGGGCGAGCAGTTCGCGTTCGTAGCGTTCGCAGACGGTGCCGATCAACTGCAGGAGATTCGCGCGGATGATCTCCAGCGAAAAGAGCGCCCGCCGCGCATGTTCCTCCATCATCTTTTCGCAGGCGCGCAGGGCCACGTCGAAATCGGCGGCCTCCAGTCTGAAGTCCATGAATTCCTGGAACAGGAACGGCGCCAGGGCCGGAGCACGCTGCAGCGGGATTGTTTCCAGTTCCAGCGGATCGGCTTCGAGGTCGGGGAAAAGGAAATGCAGTTCGAAATTGATGACGTAGAAGCGGGAACCCGCCGGCCGCCCGCCCAGGTGAACGCGATATGGCAGGACGAAGGCTATGGAGCCGGGCTCCAGCCAGCGCTCCGTCGAGCCGATGTAATGCCGCGTGCGGCCTTCAACGTTGAGCTGAATCTGGAAAAACTCGTGACGGTGCACCTGCCCCGAGAGCGGCGCCCGGGTCTCGTTGCGAATCCAGAAATCCCCGTACTTGGCCCGCTCGGCGGTCGAATAAGTCCTGATCAACATATGAAGACGGCCAGCGCATCCGAGGCGATTACGCTTTGGGCCGAGGTTATCCTACCCGCGTCGGGTTGGCAGGAGCAACCGCCGACGCGGTACCGTCGCCTGCGCTTTACCCGGCTGCCGTCACCATGATCTCGACCCGCGTATCGGGCGTCCCGAGCCGCGATTCGACACAGGCGCGCGCGGGCTTGTTGTCGGGATCGACCCACGCTTTCCACGCCGCGTCCATCTGTTCTTTTTCGCGGATGTCGGTGAGCCAAACGGTGGCCGACAGCAGTCGCGACTTGTCGGTTCCGGCCCTGGCGAGAAAGGAGTCGATCTTTTTCAGGATTTCCTCCGTCTGTTCCCGGCAGCCGGCATTGCGGTTGTCGGCGGTCGTGCCGGCTACGAAGACGAGGCCGTTATGCTCGACCACACGCGAATGCACCGGCCCGGAAATGTGACGCTTGATGGGGTTGCTCATGTTTTTGCCTCCGGCTTCTCATGATTTTGACGGATGCACGGCGCGGTTTCGCCGGCGGCACGACGCTACCAAGCCATCGAAGCATGCGTCAACTATTTTCGGCCTGCATGACCCGCCGGGGGAGTCCGGTCCTTGACACGCGCTGGCCGCGCACGTATCATTTTTAGAACATAATTCTATCAGACAGAACAAACCTCTCATGCCCGGGGACAGGCCGCGTACTGCCGGCGCAGCCGGCGGTGTTGCCGCCGTCGAGCGCGCGCTGGCGATACTCGATGCGTTCAGCGAGCAGGACCGTTCGCTCGCGCTCGCCGATCTCGCGGCGCGCACCGGCTACTACAAGAGCACCATTCTGCGTCTGTCCGCAACGCTGGAGAGCCGGGGCTACCTGACGCGCCTGGCCGACCGCAGTTGGCGGCTCGGACCGGCTGCGTCACGGCTGGGGGCGGTTTACCAGGCGGCGTTCGACATGGGCGACATCGTCGAACCGGTGTTGCAGGCCGTGGTCCGTGAAACCGGCGAAACCGCCGCGTTTCACGTGCGTGAGGGGAATGTGAGAGTGAGCCTCTACCGCGTCGAGTCGCCGCAGCGCATACGGGACCACGTGCGGCAGGGCGAGCATCTGCCGCTCGAGCGCGGTGCCGGGGGCAAGGTGCTGCTGGCGTTTTCCGGTGCGAAGGGTGCGGAGTTCGATCGAATCCGCAAACGGATGATCTATGTTTCGCTGGGCGACCGCATTGCCGATCTGGGCGGCATCTCCGCCCCGGTCTTCGGCCTTGGCGGCAGGCTGGCCGGCGCGCTCACGGTGAGCGTGCCGTTGTCACGGTTCGACCAGCGTGCGGTGGCGCGATTCGAGCCCGTCGTGCTGTCGCATGCCGCGGCGCTGACGCGGGCTCTCGGCGGAGATCCGGCAGCGTATCCGAAACGCAAGACCGCGAGCCGCGCCGCAGCGTGATTCACATGCGCGAGCGGCATTTCCAGCAGGGAGGCAATATGACTTGCCGCAATTTCGTTCGGATTGACGCTCGCAGCGGGAAGCGGGCGGACCGGGACTTCCGTGGATGTGCGAGGGAGCATGGAGAGGAAGATGACGGGTGATATCGACGTGCTGGTGAGCGAAGTCGGCCCGCGCGACGGATTGCAGAACACGAAGCAGTTCATGCCGACCGAATCCAAGAGGAAATGGATCAGCGCGGCCGCGGCCGCGGGCTTGCGGGAAATCGAGGTGTGCTCCTTTGTTCCGCTGAAGCTGATCCCGCAGATGGCGGATGCGGCGGAGGTCGTCGCGCACGCCCGGACCATCCCGGGTCTGTGCGTCGCGGCGCTCGCGCCGAATTTCAAAGGGGCGCAGCGTGCCATGGAAGCCGGCGTGTACAAGCTGACGCTGACGATCTCGGTGTCGAAATCGCACAGCCTGGCCAATGTCCGGATGACGCCCGACGAGGCGATTGCCGGCGCGAAGAAAATCTGCGAATTCCGCGACCGCCTGCCACCCGCGCGGCGGCCGAAAATCGAATCCGGGCTGTCGACGGTTTTCGGCTGCACCATCGAGGGCGCCGTCAGCGAGGACGAGGTCGTGCGCATGGCGATTGCTTCGGTCGAAGCCGGCTGTGATGAAGTCGGACTTGCCGATACCACCGGCTATGCGAACCCCGAGCAGGTGAGGCGGGTATTCCGGAAAGCGCGCGCGGCGATCGGCGACAAGCTCGCCGGCGCGCACTTCCACAACACCCGCGGTCTCGGGCTCGCCAACGTGGTGGCGGCGCTGGAGGTCGGCGTCACCACGTTCGACAGTTCGCTCGGCGGTCTGGGAGGCTGTCCGTTTGCGCCGGGCGCATCGGGCAATATCGTGACCGAAGACCTGGTATTCATGCTCGAATCCATGGGCCTGCGTACCGGCGTCGATCTCGGGAAGCTGCTGGAAATACGCCGGATTCTCGAAGAAGGCATTCCGGGCGAGCCGCTCTACGGTTACGTGCCGCTCGCAGGCGTGACCAAAGGCTTCGTGCCGGCGGCGGGGAAAGCATGATGGGAAAAGAACTGCCGCTTGCAGGCGTGCGGGTCGTCGAGTTTTGCCATGTGGTAATGGGGCCGACCTGCGGCCTGATCCTGGCCGATCTCGGTGCCGAAGTGATCAAGGTCGAACCGCTCGATGGCGACCACACGCGGAAGCTCGTTGCTTCCGGCGCGGGATTCTTTCCCACCTACAACCGCAACAAGAAGAGCATCGCCGTCGATCTCAGGTCGCCGCGCGGCCGCGCGGCCGTATCGAAGCTCGTCGCGAGCGCCGATGTCGTGACCGAGACCTTCCGGCCCGGCGCCATGGGCAAGCTCGGTTTAGGCTACGAGGCACTGAAGAAGGTGAACCCCAGGCTCGTCTATTGTTCGTTGAAGGGATTCCTTCCCGGGCCTTACGAACATCGCACAGGACTCGATGAGGTGGTGCAGATGATGGGCGGGCTCGCCTACATGACGGGCGGGCGCTTCGGCCCGCTGCGCGCCGGCGCGTCGGTGAACGACGTGATGGGCGGCATGTTCGGCGCGATCGCGATTCTGGCTGCGCTCCACCAGCGCGGTGCGACGGGCGAGGGCCAGTATGTGCAGAGCGCGCTGTTCGAGAACAATGCGTTCCTCGTGGCGCAGCACATGATGGAAGGCCTGATGATGGGCAAGCCCGCGACGCCAATGCCTGACCGCGTGCGCGCCTGGGCGCTTTACGACAACTTCAAGACCGCGGACGGCGAGCTGGTGTTCGTGGGCGTGGTCACCGACACGCAGTGGAAGATCTTCTGCGAGGCGTTCGATCTCGCCGAGCTGCTGGCGGATCCGGCGTTGAAGACCAACCCGCAGCGGGTCGAAGCGCGGCCGCGCATTCTCCCGATCGTGACTGAAATCTTCGCGCAGATGACCAAGCAGGAATTGATGGACGAATGCGAGGCGCTCGGCCTGCCGTTCGCGCCCATCGCCAGGCCGGAGGACCTGTTCGAGGACCCGCATCTCAACGCTTCCGGCGGGCTCGCGCCGGTCACGCTGCTCAACGGCAGTAAGACCAAGGTGCCGATCCTGCCGATCGAGATGGACGGCAAGCGTTTCGGCACACGGCTCGACATCCCGCAGGTCGGAGAGCACACGCGCGAAGTGCTGGCGGGTCTCGGCTACGCGCCGGCGGCGATCGACGAACTCGCCGGGGCCGGGATCATAAACGGGTAGAGCGCGCTCGGGAATACGCGTGAAGCGCGCAGGTCAGGGTCGTATTGGACAGGATTGGCAGGATTCACAAGATTGTTGATCAATACCCACAACGAGAGAGGCTGACATGAAAACCATTCTCCGCGGCGTTATCGTCATGCTGTTTGCGGCGCTGCCCTGGCACGCAGTACATGCCCAAGGCTACCCCACGAAACCGGTGCGCTTCATCATTCCGTTCCCGCCCGGCGGGCCGACCGACATCATCGGGCGTATGGCGGCGGACATCCTCGCGAGAAGCCTCGGCCAGCAGTTCATCGCGGACAACCGCGCCGGCGCCGGCGGCAACATCGGCACCGACCTGTGCGCCAAGGCCGCGCCCGACGGCTACACGGTGTGCATGCTCACGGTGGCGCAGAGCATCTCGCCCGCCATCTACCGGAAACTCCCGTTCGACCCGGTGAAGGACTTCTCGCACGTCACGTTGATGGCGCTTCTGCCCAGCATGCTGACCGTGCATCCGTCGCTGCCGGTGAAGAACGTGAAGGAGTTGATCGCGCTCGCCAGGTCGAAGCCGGGACAACTCACCTATGCGTCGACCGGCAACGGCACCAGTCCCCACATGCTGATGGAAATGTTCAAGTGGATGAGCGGAACGAACATGGTGCACGTACCCTACAAGGGCCAGGCGCCGTCGGTCGTCGACCAGATCGCCGGCCAGGTACAGCTCGCATTCAATACCGCGATCGGAGTCATGCCGCACGTGCAGGCGGGCAGGCTGAAACCGCTTGCGATCTCAACGAAGGAGCGCTTTCCGCCCATGCGTGATCTGCCGAGCGTGGCCGAGGCGGGCTTGAAGGACTTTGACGGATCGTCGTGGAACGGCGTCGTGCTGCCCGCCGGCGCCCCGGCGGACATCGTGAACCGGATCAACGCGGTGCTCACGGCCGAGGTCAAATCACCTGCCGGACGGGAGCAACTGCTGAAGCGCGGCGCGCTGGTGTCGGGCAACTCGCCGCAGCAATTCGCGGCGTTCATCAAGACCGAGGCCGAGAAATGGGCGAAAGTCGCCAAGGCCGCGAACATCCGGCTCGACTGATATTCTTGCCGGCGCAGCGCCCGCGGTGTGGCGCGCGCGAGGTCCCGGATTTCTTCGCACGCTTTCTTATGGAGGCAGCATGTTGAATCTGAAAAGCCTGTTATTGACGATCATGCGCAAGCGCTGGTTGGTTCTCGGTTTGTGCGCGTGGACGCTTGCCGCCGCCGCGCAGACCTTTCCGGGCAAGACCGTGCGCTGGATCGCGCCCTTTCCGCCGGGCGGCGGGACCGACGTGATTTCCCGCACGCTGGCGCAGAAACTGACCGAAGCCTGGGGGCAGCAGGTTGTCGTCGAGAACCGCGCGGGTTCCGGCGGCACCATCGGGCTCGCCGCGGCCGCAAAGGCGCCCGCCGACGGCTACAACATCGTTCTGGGTCAGCTTGCCAACGTTGCGATCGCTCCGGCGCTCTATCCGAGACTGCCGTACGATCCAACAAGGGACCTGCAGCCGGTGACGCTGGTGCTGTCCGCGCCGCTCATCCTGGTGGCCCATCCGTCGTTGCCCGCCGGAAACACGAAGGAACTGCTGGCGCTCGCGCGCGCGAAGCCCGATGACATTACGTTCGGCTCTCCCGGAAACGGCACCACCGGGCACCTTGCCGGCGAAATGATCAAGAGCGCGACCGGCGTCAGACTGACGCACGTGCCGTACAAGGGCGCATCGCCGGCAATTACCGGGCTGCTGGGCGGCGAGATCGCCATCTACGTCAGCAGCATTCCCCCGGCGCTGCCGTTGATGCAGGCGGGACGCCTCAAGGCACTCGGCGTGACCAGCGCGAAGCGCACTGCCACGCTGCCGAACGTGCCCACCATCGCGGAATCCGGCTTGCCGGGCTACGAGGTGACCAATTGGTACGGCGTCATGGTTCCAACGGGAGTGCCCAGGGACATCCTGGGCAGGGTGCATGCGGACCTCGTGCGCGTTCTGCAGATGCCCGAAGTGCGTCAACGTTTTGCCGGAGAAGGCGGGGATGTCGCGCCCAACACGCCCGAGCAGTTCGCGGCGTTCGTCAAGAGCGAGATCGCGAAATGGAGCAAAGCAGTCAGGGATTCCGGGGCGCGTATCGACTGAGGCTGGCCGGCGCCGCGGAGAACGGGGGAGATGTTGAAACTTCAGAGCGTGCCGACGATGGCGTAGTGCCCGATGAAATATGCCCCGGCCGCCATCAAGGCATAGAGTATCAAAGTCGGCAGGCGCTTGCCGTGCGTGCCCTTGGCCATGCGCCTGTCATGCAAGTAGGCGAGGACCAGGATGACGCCAAGCACGATCGGGATGGACACAGTAGGCCGCTCGAAAACGAATGCGGCGAATCTGCCCAACGCCGCCTCGAACCAGCCGCCGCCGCGGAACATGTGGTACGAAATACCGACCAGACCCGCGACGACCAGCACCACGATGATGAACGACTCGAGGAAGTCGCGGACTTGTTTCACATTCAGCCTCCAGTATCCGGGCGGCCGTGCGGCGCCAACGCCCTGAAACCATTGGCGTATTGTAGCAGGGTCTCGATCCGCCCTGAACAGCGACAGGCCACGGTGCCGCCGCGGTCGCCCGGTAAGGCTGCGATTCTGTAGCCGCGCGTTTGCATGCCTGTCCGCGAAAATGCTGATGGTAATGGAAACATGCGCTCGCGCCAACCGCATGCCGTGAAGACCGGCCCGGTGCGTTACAATTGCCGCCACTCCCGCGGTGCGAACGCAGTTGAAAATTCTCGGCCTTGATACGTCCAGCGAATACTGTTCCGTCGCACTGTGGCGCGAAGGCGAAGTCGACGCGCGCGAAGTGCACGCCGGGCAGAAACACTCGGAACTGGTGCTGCGCATGGTGGACGAGCTGCTCGCGCGTCACGGTTTGCGCGCGCTGGCGCTGGACGGCATCGCGTTCGGCGAGGGGCCGGGTTCGTTCACCGGACTGCGCATCGCCTGCGGCGTGGTTCAGGGACTGGCCTTCGCCGCCGGGATACCGGTGGTGGGTGTAGGTACACTGCTCGCCATGGCGGAGGCCGCGCGGGCGGAGCGGGTCGTCTGCTGTATCGATGCGCGCATGCACGAGGTCTATCATGCGGCCTACGAAAAGACCGGCGGCGAGTGGCGCACAGTGCACGCGCCCGGGCTGTACGCCCCGGATGCGACGCCGTTGCCTCTCGCAGGCGGATGGTTTGGCGGCGGTAGCGGCTTTGCGGCGTATCGCGAGGTGCTGATGCGACACTACGAGGGCAGGATCGAGGCGATCGACGCCGGGCTTCACTCGCGTGCGCACGAAATCGTACGGCTGGCGGTCACGCCGTTCGCACAGGGCAGGGGCGTCGACGCCGCACTTGCTGCGCCCGTTTACATCCGGGACAAGGTCGCCCTGAAGACCCACGAGCGATGAGCGCGCAACTCGACACCGTGCCGCGTTGCCGCCGGATGACGGCATCCGATCTGGATACCGTGATGGCGATCGAGCGGCGGGTCTACCCGCATCCCTGGACGCGCGGCAACTTCGCGGATTCGCTCGCCGCCGGTTACCACTGCTGGATCATGGAGTGCCAGGGCAGGATCGTGGGCTACACCGTAATCACGATCGCCGCGGGCGAGGCGCATCTGCTCAACCTCAGCATCGACGCCGCGTGGCAGCGGCGCGGTCTGGGCGCGATGCTCCTGCGCTTCGTCGTCAAGCTCGCACGGGACTATGCGGCGGCCACGATTTTTCTTGAGGTCCGTCCGTCGAACGCCGCCGGCCGCGCGCTCTACGCGCGGGAGGGATTCGAGGACATCGGTCTGCGGCGCGGCTATTATCCGGCAATCGACGGGCGCGAAGACGCGATCGTGCTGGAACTCGCGCTATGAGCGGCCGGCGCGAGGAGATGCTGAAGGAGATGGGCCTCTGGCCGCTCTGGCGGCTGCGCCGCGACGCCGCCGGGGAGGCGGCGCCCGAAACCGCCGTCGCGCCCGACCCGCAGCCGGATACGGTCCGGGAGCCGGCACGTCACGATCCACGAACCATGAGCCTCGAACCACGAGCCACGAACCACGAACCACGAGCTACAGGCACTGACGATCGCCGCGCCCGGATCATGCGCATGGACTGGGCGGAGCTCAAGGCGCGCGTCGCCGGTTGCACCGACTGCCCGCTGCATGCGAAGCGCAACAAGACGGTGTTCGGTGTCGGAGACGAAAACGCCGACTGGTTGTTCGTGGGCGAAGGGCCGGGAGCGGACGAAGACGCGCAGGGCGAACCGTTCGTAGGCCAGGCCGGGAAGCTGCTCGACAATATGCTGGCGGCGATCAAGCTCAAACGCGGCGACAACGTGTATATAGCGAACGTCGTCAAATGCCGCCCTCCCGGAAACCGCAACCCGGAACCCAAGGAAGCGCTCGCCTGCGAACCGTATCTGCACCGGCAGATCGAGTTGATCAGGCCCCGGCTCATCGTGGCCTTGGGCAAGGTCGCGGTGGTGAACCTGCTTGCTCGCGAGGCGAGCATTGCCAGCCTGCGCGGCAGGATCCACGAGTACCGCGGGATCCCGCTGGTCGTGACTTATCATCCGGCCTACTTGCTGCGCAACCTGCCGGACAAGGCCAAGGCGTGGGCGGACCTGTGCTTCGCCGTCGACACGATGCGGGACTTGCAAAGCGGCACGACCGCCGCCACCTGACGGGAGAACGGGAGCGCGAAAGAAGCCCGTTTCGACTATCGACCTCAAAATTTCCCGATCCCCCGCTCTCACGAGCTCACGAATCTCACGGAGGACTGAAATGATCAGACGAATCCTGGCGATGGCGTTGGTTGCCGCGACGGTGTTGCTGGGCGGCTGCGGCTACAATACCCTGCAGTCGACCGACGAGCAGATCAAGGCCGCATGGGCCGAAGTGATCAACCAGTATCAGCGCCGCGCCGACCTGGTGCCGAACCTGGTCGAGACGGTAAAGGGGTTTGCGGCCCAGGAGCAGCAGGTGCTGCTCGGCGTGACCAACGCGCGCGCGAAGGTCGGCGCCATCCAGGCGACACCGGAACTGGTCAACGATCCGCAGGCCTTCGCCCGGTTCCAGGCGGCGCAGGGCGAACTCTCGTCCGCGCTTTCACGCCTGCTGGTGGTGATCGAGCGCTATCCGGAACTCAAGTCGGACGCCAACTTCCGTGATCTGCAGGCGCAGCTCGAGGGAACGGAAAACCGCATCGCGGTCGCGCGCAACCGCTACATCAAGGCGGTGCAGCAGTACAACGTCGTGGTGCGGCAGTTTCCGAGCAACCTGACCGCGATGCTGTTCGGTTTCAAGGAGAAGCCGCAGTTCACGGTCGAGAACGAGAAGGAAATCGCCAGGCCGCCGAAAGTCGATTTCGGCAAGCCCGCGCCGGCCCCCGCTCCCGCGCCGAAGCCGGCCCCGCCCGGCAGCGCTCCGGGGGAGTACTCGCAACCCGGGACGAAGTAAGCCATGACGCTGCGCGCGCTGTCGCGGGTCCTGCTCGCGGCGGCGCTGCTGGTTGGTTTCCCGTCGGCGGCAGACGTGGCGATCCCGCCGCTCGAGACGCGCGTCACCGATCTCACCGGCACGCTCACCGCGGATCAGCGCGCGACACTTGAGTCCAGGCTTGCGGCATTCGAGAAGCAGAAGGGCAGCCAGATCGCGGTGCTGCTCGTTCCCACGACGCGGCCCGAATCCATTGAACAGTACTCGATTCGAGTCGTGGAACAGTGGAGGCTCGGTCGCAAGGGCGTCGACGACGGGGCATTGCTGCTCGTCGCCATGAACGACCGGGCCGTTCGGATCGAGGTGGGCTATGGTCTGGAAGGCGCGCTGCCGGATGCGACGGCGAAACGGATCATCGAGGAGCACATCGTCCCGCGCTTCAAGCAGGGAGATTTCCGCGGCGGCATCGTGGCGGGCGTCGACCGCATCATCAGGGTGGTCGGCGGCGAGCCGCTGCCGGCTCCGAAGCCGCGAGGTGCGTCCGGCGCGGCGGCTTCGTCGCTCGAAAACTTCTTCATACTCGGCGTCGTGCTGGTTTTCGTGGTCGGCAATTTTCTGCGCGCCGCGCTCGGCCGCGTCCTCGGTTCCGGCGTCGTCGGTGCGGTCGCGGGCATCGTCGCCTGGGTCGTGATCGGCAGCCTCGTCGCGGCCATCATCATCGCCGTGCTGCTCTTCATTCTGAGCCTGTTCGGCGGTGTCGCTTCTCCGCGCAGCGGCGGGCGCTACGGCGGATGGTCGTCGGGGGGCGGATGGTCGTCGGGCGGCGGATTCGGGGGTGGCGGTGGCGGTTTTGGCGGAGGCGGCGCCTCGGGCAGATGGTGAGGAACATATGAATCTCGCCCGGATCCTGCGCCACCTGATGGCGCCGCGATGGTTGGCGGGCCGCATGTTACCGGCCACTGCGCTCGCGCGTATCGAAGCGGCGATCGATGCTTCGGAAGCGCGGCATCGGGGGGAAATCCGGTACGTGGTCGAAGCCGGTCTTGATTTCGCGCCGCTGCTCGGGGGAATCACGCCGCGCGAACGCGCGATCGAAATCTTCTCGCAACTTCGCCTCTGGGATACCGAAGAAAACACCGGCGTGCTGATCTACGTTCAACTGATCGACCACGACATTGAGATAGTCGCGGACCGGGGCATCAACGCGGAAGTGCCACAGGCACAGTGGGACGCAATCTGCCACCGCATGGAGGAAGCCTTTCGCGCCGGACGGCACGCGGAGGGCGTGCTCGAGGGCATCAAGGAGATCACCGCACTCCTCGCGCGCCACTTCCCGCCGCGCGGCGCGAATCCGGATGAGCTGCCCGACAAGCCGGTGGTTCTTTAAAGTCCGGGAGGTCGGGAAATCGGGAGATCGGAAGTGGAAGCACCACCTCACGCCCTGCCGCCCTCCCGCTCTCGCGTGTTTCATGATTGTTGCTGTTCCGGCCCGGCGTACGCGCCCGCGGTCTCGGGGAACATGGCTTTCACGATCTTGAACCGGGTGATGTCCACCGTGCCGTCCATGTGCAGGAACATGGTGGCGTCGCGGTAGAGCTTTTCGATCCCGAAGTCGAGCATGGTGCCGTTGCCGCCGTGCAGTTCCACCGCGTGCTGGCAAACCTTGAGGATTTCTTCGGACGCGAAGAGCTTCGCCATGCTGCAAAGATAGTCGGCTTCCGGAGCGTCCTCGTCCGTCGCACGGGAGGCTTCGCGCAGGAGTCCGCGTACCGCGTTGAGCCTGGTCGCCATCTCGGCGAGCCGGATCGCGACCGCCTGGTGCTTGATCAGAATGCGTCCTCCCTGCACGTAGTTCTGGACGTACTCCGCGGTGCGCTCGAACGCGGCGATGCCGATACCCAGATTCTTGGAGGCCTGGATGATCCGCCCGGGACGGGAGTAGTGGCCGGCGCGGCGGGCGATGGCATCGTTTTGTGCGAGGCAGTGGTCCCTGGGCACGCGGCAGTCTTCGAACACCATCTCGCCGTTGTTCATGAAGCGCCCACCGAGTGTTTCGTTGCAGCGCATTACGGTGAAACCGGGAGTGCCGCGGGGTATGAGGAAGCTGGAAGTGCCTTCTCTCATGGGAAATCCCGGCCGGGTGTTCGCGTACACCACGTAAAGCTTCGCGTCATAGCCATTGCTCACGAATTGCTTGCGTCCGTTGATCACCCACTCATCGCCCTCGAGCACCGCTTTGGTCTGGAACGCGCTCTCCGGCGTGTCATACCCAAGCCAGCGGTCGGACGCGCCGCGCGGTTCCGTCGAGCAATGTGCCAGAAGAAACGCGGGATCCGCGACGATCCGTGGGAACCAGTATTCCTGCAGCCGGCGGGGCGCGATGTTCTTGAGCAGCGTGGAGACTTTCCACACCTGCACCAGCTTGTCGGCGAGCCCTGAGTCGCCGCGCGCGATCTCTTCCGCGATGAGTGCGAAGGTTTGATTCTGCGTTCCGGGTTCGAGCGGCGTGCCGCCGAATTCTTCGGGCACGCCGAGCGTGCGGATGCCGATCTCGCTCGCGATTTCCAGAATCCTGCGCGGCAGCCGCTCCTCGGGTGTCATGATCCACTCGCGCTGCCAGTGCTGGCGGGTGAAGGGGATGACGTGCTCGTTGACGAAGCTGCGGCAGGCATCCCGCATCATCCGTTGCTCTTCGGTCAGACCGCGATCGTCCAGATACATGAATGCATCTCCTGGGTTGTCGTCGGATGCCGACGTGATTCGGACTGAAACTCTACTGTGTCACTCCCGATCCGTCGAGTAATGTTGTCATTCCCGAGTAGCCTGTCCTCGAGCGTCTTAATCGGGGATCGGGAATCTAATTTCGCCACACGTCAAACTGGATGCCCGTCTACACGGGCATGACAATCCCGCCGCCTGCGCGGGCATGACACAGGAACTGTAAGCAGTCAGGCGCACTCCCGCCAAGGACTGGATTGATTTTTTCCTGGATTATTCCGCTGTAGTGGTTGGGACAAACGGCGCGCCCGCTGAAGGCGTCGCGGCGCGCTCCCGTCGGCGCGAGTTTGCGCGCATGCCGCAGGGAGCATAAACTGTGGCGCCATCGCAATTGCGTTGACGCCGCGACGCTGTTCGTCGAAGCGCGCGACCACGAAAAAAAACCGTCCACGGAGGAAGCTGGTCGGAAATGCTCGAAGCCATCGTTAGCGGATTGACCGCGCTGCTGACGCCGCAGGCCATCCTGTTCATGTTCATCGGCGTGATTTACGGCCTTGTCATCGGCATCCTGCCGGGCCTGGGCGGGGTCGTGGCCATGGCGCTCCTGCTGCCTTTCACCTACGGCTTCGAGAAAGCGGCGACGCTGGCCCTTCTGCTCGGCGCCCACATCGCGACGGTGTGGGGTGATTCCGTGACCAGCATCCTGTTCAGCGTCCCGGGATCGGCCAAGGGCCTGTCGCTGTGCTTTGACGGCTACCCGATGACCAAACAGGGCCAGGCGACCCGCGCCCTTTCCGCCTCGGCCACCGGAGCGCTGCTGGGCGGAGTCATCGGCGCGGTGTTTCTCGCGCTCTCCATTCCGCTCATACGTCCCGTCATTCTGGCGCTGGGACCCAGCGAATACCTGATGATGGCCTTGTGGGGCCTGACGATCATCGCCACGTTCAGCGAGGGCTCGCTCCTGAAGGGGCTCGCCGCCAGCGCGCTGGGCGTGCTCGTCGCCTTCATCGGGATGGACGTCGTGACCGCGACGCCGCGCTTCACCTTCGGCAGCGAGTTCCTGATGGACGGCATCTCCTTCCCGGTCGCCATGATCGGGCTGTTCGCCGTCGCGGAAATGATGAAGCTCTACATGAAGGGCACTTCGATCGTGGACCGCGCGCTGGTGAAGGAAGTGAGCACGGTATGGCAGGGCGTCAAGGACGCCTGCCGGCACTGGTGGCTCGTGGTGCGCTCCAGCCTGCTGGGACTGTGGATCGGGGTGCTGCCGGGGGTGGGCGCAAGCGTCGCCGGGCTCGCCGCGTACGCGCAGGCGATGCAGACGTCCAAGACCCCCGAGCGCTTCGGCAAGGGTGCAGTGGAAGGCGTGATCGCGCCGGACGCCACCATGGGTGCCAACGAAGGAGGCGGGCTCATGCCGACGCTCGCGTTCGGCATCCCCGGCGGCGAGAGCATGGCGCTGCTGCTCGTCGCCTTCATCGGCCTCGGGGTCGTGCCGGGTCCGGAGATGCTGACCAGGAATCTCGACCTCGTCTTCAGCATGGTGTGGATCATCGTCATCGCCAACGTCCTGGTGACGCTGATCGGGCTCGGCATCTCGCCGTATCTCGCGCGCCTGCCGACGCTGCACGCGAACCTGATGGTCCCGACGGTGCTGTCGGTGTGCTTCGTGGGCGCGTACGCGGCCCGCGGGCACATCGAGGACGTGGTGGTCGCCTTCGTGTTCGGCGTGCTGGGCTACGTGATGGACAAGTACCATTACTCGCGCGCCAACTTCGTCATCGGCATGGTGCTCGCC
>JACQOJ010000135.1 GCA_016202605.1 Betaproteobacteria bacterium | reverse complement strand
TGCGGCTCAAGGGCAACTGCGCGGGCTGCCCGCGCGCGACACTCGATCTGAAGAACGTGGTCGAGCGGCTTGTGCGCAACCGCTTTCCGCAGATCACCGCGGTCAACAATGTCTTCTAGCGCGCGCGGTTACTCGATCTTCGCCTTTGCGCGCAGGTCCGCCACCGCCTTCTGAACCAGTTGCTGCTGCAGGCCGCGCTGCAGATTCTGCTTCACATCATCGAAACCGGGCGCCTTGAAGGCACGCTCATCATCGAGCCGGATGACGTGCCAGCCGAAATTCGACTGGACCGGCGCATCGGAAAGCTGTCCTTTCTTGAGCTTGGCAAGCGCTTCGCCGAAGGGCTTGACGTAGTTCGAAGGCACGTTCCAGTCGAGGTCGCCGCCGCGATCCTTGGTGCCGGTGTCCCGGGAGCGCTCCGCCGCCAGCTTTTCAAAGCTTGTTCCGTTCTTGATCTGGGCGATGACATCTTTCGCCTCGTCCTCCTTCTCGACCAGGATGTGACGCGCCTTGTATTCCCTGCTGCCCAGCTGGATCTTGATGCGTTCGTATTCCTTCTTGAGGGCCTCTTCAGTCACCGCATGTGTGCGCAGGTAGTCCTGCACGTAAGCGTTGACCAGAATGTCCTGGCGGTTGATCTCGATCGCGGCCGCCACGTCAGGATTCTTGTGGAGCCCCTTCTTGAGCGCCTCCTGGGCGATGATTTCCTGGTTGATGAGCGCGTCCTTGACGCTGTTTCGCAACTGAGGCGTGTCGGGCTGGCCCTGCGCGATGCGGCCCTTTACCGCAGCCTCGATGCGGGTCTGCGGAATTTCCTTGCCGTTGACCCTTAGGCTTTGCGCTGCTGCGCCGGCGGCGAGCAGCGCGCCACAGGCGAGCCCGGTGGCCAGCAGCAGAAGTTTCTTCGATCTCATGTGAAAAACCTTTCGTGAATGTCCGTCAAATTTCATCGGGCGTATGTGCCTTGATGGCAAGCGCGTGAATTTCCCGGTGCATCAGCGCGCCCAGCGCGTCGTAAATCATGCGGTGCCTCGACTGGAGAGGCTGACCCGCAAACTTGCGCGAAACGATGACGAGCCGGTAATGCCCGCCGCCGCCTTTCGCACCCTCGTGTCCGACATGTTTGCCGGATTCGTCGAGGACTTCGATCGACTCCGGATCCAGCGTCGCGAGCCTTTCCCGGATCAGCCGGGGCACGCTCACTTTGGAAACCCCCTGCGGAACGGCTTCACTGTGACATTGGACCAGGCGCCCGCCGCGAGATAGGGATCGGCCTCCCCCCGGCTCTTTGCCTGCATGTCGGTGACGATCGCGTAGAGCATCACTCGGTTTCCTTGTGCTCGACGTACTTTGCGAGCATCACGGCCTGCAGAACCACGAAGACCAGCATCAGGCCGATGCCGCCGAAGAGCTTGAAATTGACCCAGGCATCGGTGGAAAAATTGTAGGCGACCAGCAGGTTGAGCGCGCCCATGACGAGGAAGAACGCGATCCAGCTCGCCTGAAGCCTGCTCCAGACGAGGTCGGGCAGCATGACCTGTTTTTCCATCATGGTGCGAATCAGGTTTTTCTTGAAGACCAGCGAACCCGCCGCCAGTGCTGCGCTGAACAGCCAATAGAGCACGGTCGGTTTCCACTTGATGAACGTTTCATCCTGCAGCATGAGGGTGGCCCCCCCGAACACCACGATCACCCCGAGGCCGGCCCACAGCATGGTGTCCACTTTGCGATGACGCAGCCACACCCAGCCGATCTGCGCAAACGTCGCCGCCATGGCGACCGCTGTAGCGACGTAGATGCCGTACAGCTTGAACGCAACAAAGAACAGGATGACCGGGAAGATGTCGAACAGGAATTTCATAGGCGCCGTATTATCGGCCTTTAGTGTCGCACTGTCCATTTGGCTAGGCGCTGCCGCACGATCTCGCGCACGTGCGGATCGTAGACCTTCTTTTCCGCCTGCCGGACACCTTCCTCGAAAAACGCGCTGCAGTCCCCGGGCAGATTACGCTCCAGCAGATCGTAAGCGGCATTCATCAGCTCGGGCTCTTGCGAGCGGGTGGCGATGATGGCGTAGTTGAAATTGAGAATGCGCCATGGGGAGTCCGCCGCGCGCGACAGGTTGTCGCTCGCCTGCGCGGAAACGTGGACGATCATCTCGCGTGCGAGGAGGCAAAGCGGGACCAGCTTCACAGGTTCGTGCACGGCATTGGCGCGCCGGGCTTGGGGACTCACTGTTTATCGAATTTCAGGGCCGCGGAGTTGATGCAATACCTGAGACCCGTGGGCTGCGGGCCGTCATCGAAGACATGGCCGAGATGTGCATCGCAGCGGCTGCACAGCACCTCCGTGCGGCGCATGAGGAAGCTGTAATCCTCCTCGGTGGTGATGTTTTCCCGGATAGAAGGCTGCCAGAAGCTCGGCCAGCCGCTGCCCGAGTCAAACTTGTGATCGGAACGGAACAACTCGGCCCCGCAACAGACGCAGCGGTAGACGCCCGGCGCATGATGGTCCCAGTAGTCTCCGGTGAATGCGCGCTCGGTGCCTTTCTGGCGGGTGATCTGGAACTGCTCGGGCGCGAGTGCCTTCTGCCATTCCGCATCGGACTTGACGACTTTCCCGGCCATGCTTCCTCCATTCTGCCTTTAGTGGCCCGCGACCCGTCAAAGTTCCGCTGCCATCCATTCCACCCTCGACTCTGAACCCTGAACTTTGAACCCTCGACCGCCTCACAGCACCTTGCCGGGATTCATGATATTGCGCGGGTCGAGCGCTTGCTTGAGCGTGCGCATGAGTTCGATCTCGACCGGGCTCTTGTAGCGCCTGATCTCATCGACCTTGGCGAGGCCGATACCGTGCTCCGCGCTGAAACTGCCTCGGTACTGTTGCACGATATCGTAGACGAGATCGGTGACATCGTGCGCCTCGCGCGCCGTGGCGTCGCTGCGGTAGCGGCCGGAGACAAAAGCGTTGTAGTGCAGATTGCCGTCGCCCAGATGTCCGAAACAGATCACGTCCACGCCGGGGAAAAGATCTTCGAGCGCGACGCGGGCCTCGCGGATAAAGGCCGGGATCCGGCTGACGGCAACCGAGACGTCATGGCGGTAGAGCATGCCGGGCTCCGCGCGCGCTGCCTCGGGAATCGATTCGCGCATGCGCCAGAGGGCGCGCGCTTGCGCTTCGCTTTCGGCGATGACCGCATCCGCCACCAGGGCGTCTTCCAGCGCCGCCTCGAGGGCGATTTCCAGTTCGTTGCGCAGCGCGTGACCCGAATGCGAATCGGCGAGGTCGGCGAGCACGTACCATTCATGGATCGCCTCCAGGGGGTCGCGCGTGCCGGGGATGTGACGCAACACGAGGTCCAGGCAATTTCGCGAGATCAGTTCGAAGGCGGTCACGCGGTCGCCGCAGTGACGGCGCAGGAGGGCCAGAAGGTTCAGCGCCGCATCGGGATGCGGAACGGCTGCCCACGCCGTCGCGGTGGCGGCGGGACGCGAGAAGAGCTTCAGGACCGCCGCGGTAATCACGCCCAGCGTACCCTCCGCGCCGATATAGAGCTGCTTGAGATCGTAGCCGGTGTTGTCCTTGCGCAGGCTGCGCATCCCGTTCCAGACGCGCCCATCGGGCAGCACGACCTCGAGACCGAGCACCAGGTCGCGCGTGTTGCCGTAGCGCAGTACGTTCACGCCGCCCGCGTTGGTGGAGAGATTGCCGCCGATCTGGCAGCTGCCCTCCGCCCCGAGGCTGAGCGGAAACAGCCGGTCCGCGGCGGCGGCGGCCTGCTGCACATCGGCAAGAACGCAGCCCGCCTGCACCGCCATCGTGTTGTTCAGCGCATCGACATCCAGCACCCGGTTCATGCGGGCGAGCGAGAGCACGATCTGTCCCGCGCCGTGCGGCACCGAGGCGCCGCACATTCCGGTGTTTCCTCCTTGCGGCACGACCGGCGTCGCGGTTTCGGCGCAGAGGCCGACCACCGCCGCGACCTCCGCGGTGCTCGCCGGGCGCACCACCGCGGGGGCCACGCCGCGGTAGATCCCGCGCCAGTCGACGATGTACGGCTCCATGTCGCGCGGGTCGGTAATGATGCCCTGCGGGCCGACAACGGCGGCGATGCGCGCGACGGTCGCTGCAACATCGGGGGGATCGGTGTTCATCGCTGTGTTCATCGGTATCATTATATCGACGCGTCAGGAGCTGCCATAATCCGGTAACGCGCCAATCCCAAAAAACAGGCCGGCATCTCGTGAATGCCGGCCTGCGCCGTAAGCGGCGCCGGGTAGGCGCCGCCCCTGATCCTGTCGGCTGTCGGGTTCTCAGGCAGCAGCAAGCAGTTCCCGCAACACGTACGGCAGGATGCCGCCGTGCTGGTAGTAATCGACCTCGATCGGAGTGTCGATCCGCAGCTTGAGCGCCACCTTCCCGGACTCGCCGTTCTTGCGCCTGATGGTCATTGTCACATCCTGCATCGGGGTGATGCCGCTTTCGACGCCGGTGATGTCGATGGTTTCGGAACCGTCGATTTTCAGCGACTGCACGCTCGCCCCGTCCTTGAATTGCAGCGGCAGCACGCCCATGAAGACCAGATTCGCGCGATGGATCCGCTCGAAATTGCGGACGACCACGGCCTTCACACCGAGCAACTGCGGGCCCTTGGCCGCCCAGTCGCGCGAGGAACCCTGGCCGTACTCGTCGCCGCCGAACACCACGGTCGGGACGCCTTCCTTCTCGTAGCGCATCGCCGCCTCGTAAATCGAGGTCTGCTCGCCGGAGGGATGATGCACGGTGATGCCGCCCTCCGTTCCCGGCACCATCAGGTTCTTGATGCGCACGTTGGCGAAAGTGCCGCGCATCATGACTTCGTGGTTGCCGCGGCGCGCACCATAAGTATTGAAGTCCGCGACGCTCACGCCGTGGTCCTGCAGATACTTGCCCGCAGGAGAGGTCGCCTTGATGCCGCCTGCCGGGCTGATGTGGTCCGTGGTGATCGAATCGCCGAAGATCCCGAGCACTCGGGCGCCCCTGACATCGGTCGCCTTCCCGGGCTTCATCGAGAAACCCTCGAAGTAGGGCGGGAGGCGCACGTAAGTCGATTTCTCGTCCCACTGATAAAGCGCGCCGACAGAGGACGGAATCTGGTCCCACATCGGATTGCCTTCGCCGAACGCTGAAAACAGCTTGCGGTACATCTCGGGGTCGGTCGCGTACTTCATGACATCGCCGATTTCCCTGGTTGATGGCCAGATGTCCTTGAGATAGACCGGCTTGCCATCCTTGCCCGTGCCGATGGGGTCGCGGGTCATGTCGATGTCGATCGTGCCCGCCAGGCCAAACGCGACCACGAGCGGCGGGCTCATCAGGAAGTTGGCCCGGATGTTCTGGTGGATGCGCGCTTCGAAATTGCGGTTGCCGGAAAGCACCGCCGCCGTCACGACGTCGTTCTTCGCCACGGTTTCCTCGATCTTCGGATCGAGCGGACCGGAGTTGCCGATGCAGGTGGTGCAGCCGTATCCGGAAACGTAAAAGCCGAGCTGCTCGAGGTAGGGCAGCAGTCCCGCATTCTTCAGGTACTCCGTCACGGCGCGCGAACCGGGCGCGAGCGAAGTCTTCACGCGCGGATGGGGCTTGAGGCCTTTCTCCACCGCTTTCCTGGCCAGCAATCCCGCGCCCAGCAGCACGCCGGGGTTGGAGGTGTTGGTGCACGATGTGATTGCCGAAATCAGGACATCGCCGTGGCCGACGTCGATGCCGTCCTTGCCGGTCGGCACGCGCTTGTCCATTTCCTTGCCCTTACCGTAACCGCCCTCGGTGAAGGGCTTCGCCATCAGTTCGGCAAACTTGTCCTTCAGCGCCGGCAGATCGAGCCGGTCGTGGGGACGGCGCGGACCCGAAACCGCGGGTTTGACCGTGCCGAGATCGAGTTCGACGACGTCGCTGTAATCGATATCGCCCTTCTTCGGCATGCCGTACATGCCCTGCGCCGCATAGTACGCCTTGACCGCCGGCACGACATCACCGCGCCCGGTCATGCGCAGGAACTCGCAGGAAACGTCGTCCACCGGGAAAAATCCGCAGGTCGCGCCGTACTCGGGCGCCATGTTGCCGATCGTCGCGCGGTCGGGCAGGGGCAGCGAGGCGGCGCCCTCGCCGAAGAACTCGACGAACTTGCCGACGACCTTCTTCTCGCGCAGCAGGTGCACGATCTTGAGCACGAGGTCGGTCGCGGTCACGCCGTCGCCCAACCGGCCCGTGAGATGCACGCCGACCACGTCCGGTTCCAGCAGGTACATCGGCTGGCCGAGCATGGCGGCCTCGGCTTCGATGCCGCCCACGCCCCAGCCGAGCACGCCGAGCCCGTTGACCATGGTCGTGTGGGAATCGATCCCCACCAGGCTGTCGGGGTAGTACATGTCGCCCTTGTGCCATACCACCTGCGACACGTACTCGAGGTTGATCTGGTGGCAGATGCCGTTGCCCGGGGGGATGATCTGGAAGGTCTGGAACGCCTGCGCGCTCCACTTGAGGAACTGGTAACGCTCGCGGTTGCGCTGGAACTCGATCTCCATGTTCTTCTTGAGCGCGTCCGGCGTACCGTAGGTGTCGATCTGCACCGAATGGTCCATGATGAGATGCGCCGGACACAGCGGCTCGATGATCTCCGGGTTCTTGCCCTGCTGCCTGGCGGCTTCGCGCATCGCCGCGAAATCCACCACCAGGGGGACCCCCGTCATGTCCTGCAGCAGCACGCGGGCGACGACAAGCGGGATCTCCTGGGTGCGCCCCGCGTTCGGCTTCCATCCGGCGATCGTGCGCAGGTGGTCATCGGTGATCTTCTTGCCGTCAAAATTCCGCAATGCGGACTCCAGGACGATGCGCAAGCTCACCGGGAGCCGTGAAATCCTGCCGAGTCCGGCCTTTTCCAGCGCCGGCAGGGAATAATACTTGCCGGTCTTGCCGCCGTGCTTGAACTCTTGCAGGGAATCGAAAAGATTATGACTCATGCGTGCTCCTGGACAATTCGCCGCGCCGCGTGCGGCGGAGGGACTTCGCGTTATGCAATCGATGCGTTCCGGGGTGCCGCCGACGGCTTGAACGCGAGGCGGGAAAAGCATGTCGCGCGCGGGCTGGCCGAGAGGCTTGATCTATGGAAAGCGTGGAAAAATAACTGATGATGTTGCGGTGTGTCAAGCCAGCCTCGGCCTTCCAATATGCGGACGATGCGGGCCGGTTGCACCGGGCGGAAGCGCGGAGCCGCTGTCGCGGTGCGGGTCGGTGCTCCAAAACTGTGCTACCATCGATACGACTCATCTATATGACCTATATGAAAATCCTGCGGCCGGCGCGGCGGCCGCGCTGAACGAAGGGAGACCCGTGCCCAAGACCGCGGATATCATCGCGCAAGCGCTCAAGGAAGAAGGCGTGCGCTGCGCCTTCGGCATCCCCGGCGGTGAGGTGCTCGAGTTGCTGGAGGCGTTCCGCAAGGCCGGCATCAGGTTCGTGCTCACCAAGCAGGAACTCGGCGCCGGCTTCATGGCCGACGCGAGCTACCAGTTGACGGGAAAGCCCGGCGTGCTGGTGGCAACCCTCGGTCCCGGGATCACCAACACGGCGACCGCGGTCGCGCAGGCGCTGCTCGACCGTTCCGCCATGATCGTCATTACCGGCGAGATCGCGACTTCCCTCAAGGCCGTTTACACGCATCAGATCATCGACCAGGAAGCGCTGCTGCGTCCGATCGTCAAATGGTCGACGACCCTCGCGGCGCAGGGCGCATTCGGCCAGGTGCGCAAGGGCATCTCGCTGGCGTGCGCGCCGATGCCGGGTCCGGTGCACTTCAATGTTCCGACCGACGTCGCCGGCGCGCAGCAGGGCGCAGCGGGACGCTTCGCGCCGGCGCGGGTTACGGTGCAGCCGAAGGCGCGGGACATGTCGAGGATCGCGTCGTGGCTCAGGAGCGCGAAGCGGCCGCTCGCGCTGGTCGGCATCGGCGTGCAGCTCGACGATGCCGCACAGGAACTCAGGAAGTTCGTCGAAAAATGGCGCGTTCCGTTCATCACCACCTACAAGGCGAAGGGTGTGGTTCCGGAGGACCATTCGCTGTGCATTGGCGGCACCGGCTTGAGTCCGGTCGTCGACAAGATCCACATGGCGCATGTGGATGATGCCGATCTTGTCCTCACCATAGGCTTCGATCCCGTCGAATTGAGAAGCGACTGGATGAACCCGTGGGACGGGAACAAGCGCACGGTGAACATCGATCTCGTGCCGAATACGCACCACGTATTCCGCAGCGCGATCGAGTGCGCGGGCAGCGTTGCCGGGGCGCTGCGGGTTCTCACCGCGAAGGCGCCGCTCCGCGCGCCGCGGCGCCGGACCGATGCCGAACTCGATCGCTACCGCGCAACCCTACGCGCGGCTGTCGCGCACAGACCGGCGACCGGGCTCGGCCCGTACCAGGTGGCTTCCACCCTGCGCGAGGTATTCCCCCGCGACACCATCGCAACCATCGATACCGGGTCGCACCGCATCCTGATCAACCACGTGTGGCGATCCTACGAGCCGCGCCGCCTGCTGCAGTCGAACGGGCTGGGCTCGATGGGCTATGCGCTGCCCGCCGCCATCGCCGCGAAGCTCCTGTTCCCGAAACGGCCGGTGCTGGCGATGATGGGCGAGGCCGGCCTCGACATGGTAATCGGCGAAATGGCGCTGCTCGACAAACACAAGTTGCCCGTTGTCGTCGTGGTTTTCCGCGACGATACGCTGAGTCTCATCAAGCTCAAGCAGGAGCGCATGAAACTTCCCGAGACCGGTGTCGCGACGGGCAGTCCGGATTACGCGTTACTCGCCAAAGCGTACGGCGGAAACGGTGTTGCGGTGCAGAGCCCGGCCGAACTCAGGAAGGCGGCGCGGGCCGCGCTCCGGTCACCGCGCTTTACCCTCATCGAAGCGCGCATCGATCCCGCCGAGTATCGACGACAAATGTAGCGTAGTGGCGGCCGGCATCTTTCCTCGGGCTTCTCTCGGCACCTCGGCGCGTCCCATCGCGCTGCAAAAAGTCCCCAAGACATTGCCGCAATTCTTGGGTAAGATGTGGGCCGCCGGTACGGGGTGTGCACCGAAACTCGAGTGACACAACGACCGGCGATACAAGAAAGCGCGCTGCCCAAGTCAGCGCCCGACTGCAACTGGAGGACTTGTCCTGATGGCTGACCGGGTCATCTTCGCCTGCATCGTCATTCTTGCGGGGATCTACTTCTACGCCACCGCGCAGATTCCTTCCCTCGAGATCGGCGATCCCCTGGGTCCCAAGGCGTTTCCACGTCTGCTCGGAATCGGGCTGCTGGTCACGGCCGGGATGCTGCTCCTCGAGATGTGGCGCGAGTCCGCGAATAAATCGGATACATCAGGCCAGGAACCCAAAGGCGATCATGTCCATCTGTATGTAATCGGTGGCGTGTCGATCTGGACCGCGCTGTATTTTCTCGTTTTCGAGCGCTTCGGGTACGTCGTCGCATCCACGCTCTACCTGCTCGCGCTGATGGCGTATTTCAACCGGGGAAAATGGATCGCCAACGTGACTACGGCGGTTCTCTTCGCCGTGGGCAGCTACGGCATGTTCAACTACCTGCTCGGCGTAAGCCTTCCCAAAGGCTTTCTTCCGTATTAGGCGGGGCGGATGGAAACGCTGACCCATATTCTCAACGGCTTCGCGGTTTGCCTGCAGCCCATCAACCTCTGGTACACGTTTCTCGGCGTATTCCTGGGCACCATCGTCGGCGTACTTCCCGGGATTGGGCCATCGGCCACCATCGCGCTCCTGATCCCGGTCACCTTCGGCATGAACCCGACCTCGGCGCTGATCATGATGGCCGGGGTTTACTACGGTACGAAGTACGGCGGATCCACCACCGCGATCCTGATCCGCACGCCCGGGGAAGCCGCATCGGTCATGACGTCGATCGACGGTTACGAAATGGCGCGCAAGGGACGGGCCGGCGCCGCGCTGGCCGTGTCCGCGATCGGATCCTTCATCGCCGGCACCATCGGCGTCGTGGCCCTCACGTTGTTCGCGGTCCCTCTTACCACGATGGCGCTCAAGTTCGGCCCGGCGGAATACTTCACACTGATGCTTTTCGCCATGACCGCGGTGTCGTCTCTCACCGGCAAGTCGGCGGCGAAAGGCATGCTCTCGACGTTACTGGGACTGATGATCGCCACCATCGGCATCGACCTGCAGAGCGGGCAGCCGCGCTACACGATGGGAATTGCCGAGTTCCAGGACGGCGTCGGCTTCATCGTGGTCGTGGTCGGATTGTTCGCGATGGCGGAAGTATTCCGCGGCATGGAGGGACTGCACAAGGGAACCGCACCGAAGGCGATCCGCATCTCGGGCAAGCTCTGGCTCACGCGCGAGGAGTGGCGGCGTTCGATCGGCCCGATCTGGCGCGGCGGGATCATCGGTTTCATCATCGGCGTGCTTCCCGGCGCGGGCGGCACCATCGCCTCGATTCTCTCCTACACCACGGAAAAACGCGTGTCGAAACACCCGGAGGAATTCGGCAAGGGCGCGATCGAGGGCGTCGCGGGGCCGGAGGCGGCGAACAATTCCGATACGGCGGGCGCGCTGGTCCCGCTGCTCACGCTCGGCGTGCCGGGAGGCGGCGCGACCGCGGTGATGCTCGGCGCGTTCATCATGTACGGCATCCAACCGGGGCCACTGCTGTTCCAGAACCGTCCCGACCTCGTGTGGGGGCTGGTGGACAGCATGTATATCGGCAACATCATGCTGCTCATCCTCAACCTGCCGCTGATCGGGCTGTTCGTGCGGCTCCTCTACATCCCGGCGGGCATTCTCTATCCGCTCATCGTGACCATTTCGGCGATAGGCAGCTTCGGGATCAATGGCAGCCAGCTCGATCTTTACCTGCTGTTGTTCTTCGGGGTTGTCGGGTACATTTTCGAAAAGGTCGACATCCCCGTTGCGCCCCTCGTGCTGTCGCTGGTCCTGGGCGGCATGATGGAACAATCTTTCCGCCAGGCGATGACGATTTCCGGAGGCAATCCGGTCATCTTCGTGAGCAGCGCCATCACGGTGACGCTGCTCATCTTTTCCGTCCTATCCATCGCGCTGCCCTTCATCCTGCCGCGGCTGAAGGCGATGCGGGAAGCGCGGGACGCGGCGTAGCCGGGGCCACGTCGGCGCCCGGTCGCGCGGCGGGTTTATTCCAGAGGAACCAGGTCAGGTGCATAACGTCACGCTCATCCCGGGCGACGGTATCGGCCCGGAAGTGACGGGCGCGACACGCGATGTCGTGCTCGCGTCGGGGGCCGCCGTCCGGTTCGAGGAAGTCCTCGCGGGCCAGCGCGCGGAACGCGAAGCGGGCGCACCGCTGCCGGCCGCGGTATTCGACTCCATCGCGCGGACCCGGCTTGCGCTGAAGGGCCCGACGCAGACGCCGTTCGGCGGCGACTATCGCATCCACATCGAGCGCAAGGACGCGGAGGGCCGCCTCGAAACGCGCAGTTACCCCAGCATCGCCATAGCGTTGCGCAAGGAGCTGGGGCTGTACGTGAACGTGCGGCCTGTCAGGAATTATCCCGGCGTCCCGTCGCGCTACGACCGGGTGGATCTGTTGATCTTCCGCGAGAACAGCGAAGACCTCTATGTAGGCATGGAGCGGATGATCGATGAGGGCACGGCGGAGGCCATCAAGATCATCTCGCTGCGCGCCACCGAGCGGGTGGCGCGCTTCGCGTTTGACTACATGCGCAGGCTGGGCCGACACAAGCTCACCATCGGCCACAAGGCCAACGTGATGAAAATGACCGACGGCCTCTTTCTCAAGACCGCGCAGGACCTGGCGAAGGAGTATCCCGAGATCGAGGTCAATCAGCGGGTGGTCGACGCGCTGTGCATGGAACTCGTGATGAAACCGGAGGAGTTCGACGCGCTGCTGCTGCCCAATCTCTACGGCGACATCGTGTCCGATCTCGCGGCGGGGCTGGTGGGAGGCCTGGGTCTCGCCCCCGGCGCCAACATCGGCGCCGATTGCGCGATGTTCGAAGCGGTGCACGGGACCGCCCCGGACATCGCCGGCAAGGACCGCGCCAACCCGATGGCGACGATCCTGTCGGCCGTGATGCTGCTGCGCTACGTGGGGGAGGCGGCGGCGGGCGACCGCATCGAAAAGGCACTGGCCGAAGTGCTGCGCGAGAAGCGCTTCGTTACGCCCGACCTCGGCGGCGACGCCGGCACCCGGCGCATGACCGAGGCGATCGTCGAAAAACTCCAATAGACAGGGATTGAGTGAGGCAAGTTGTCATTCCCGCGCAGGCGCTATGTGTCATGCCCGTGTAGACCGGCATCCAATTTTGCGATGTTGAAACTGGATTCCCGACTGCTCGAGAAGGACAAGAAAAGGGCTGCTCGGGAATGGCAACAGAAGTCTCCTCGGGGATGACAAGACGTTTTTGGTTTCCGGAGTTTAAAGTGGGGAAACGCATCGTAGTGGTGGGGGCCGGCGCCATCGGCGGCTACGCCGGCGGACACATGACGCGCGCGGGGCACGACGTGACGCTGATCGATGCCTGGCCGGAGCACGTCGAATACATGCGCAGCCACGGACTGCAACTGTCCGGGCAGACACCGGAGGAAACGCATTCGATCCGCGTCAACGCGTGGCACGTGTGCGAGGTGCAGAACCTCGTGAAGACGGGACCGGTCGGCATCGCTTTCATCTGCGTCAAGTCCTACGACACCGAATGGGCGACGCATCTCATCAAGCCCTACCTTGCGCCCGATGGTTTCGTGGTGTCGCTGCAGAACTGCATCAACGAGGAGCGCATCGCGGCGATCGTCGGCTGGGGCAAGACACTGGGCTGTATCGCGAGCTTGGTCGCCGCCGAGCTCTATCAGCCCGGTCACGTCAAGCGCACCGTGCCCATGGGGGGCGAGAAGCACACGGTTTTCCGTGTGGGGGAAGTGCACGGCCGTATCACCCGGCGCGCCCAGATGGTGGCGGAGCTGCTGCGTGCCGCCGACAGTTCGAAAGTGACGACCAATCTGTGGGGCGAGCGCTGGTCGAAGCTGGTGGTGAATTCGATGCGCAATGGTCTTTCGGCGGGGACCGGACTCAACGGCAACCAGCGCGATCTTGCGGAAGGAACGCGGTGGTTGTCGATCCGGCTCGGCTCGGAAGCGGTGCGGGTGGGCCAGGCGCTCGGGTTCCAGCTTGAACGGATGCTGGGGATGGAGGTCGAAACGCTCGCTCGCGCCGGCGAGGGCAACAAGGATGCGCTGGCCGAAATCACCGATATCCTGCTTGAGGGTGCCCGCAAGCGATCCGACGAGCAGCGCCCGTCGATGGCCCAGGATATTGCCAAGGGCCGGCGCACGGAAACCGATTTCATCAACGGTTTTGTGGCCGCGAGAGGCGCCGAGATCGGCGTGCCGGCGCCCACGCACGCCAGGATGAATGAAGTTGTGCGGCGCGTGGAGCGGGGAGACCTCAAGGCGAGTCCCGACAACGTGCGCGATTTCTGAACAGCGGAGGCTTTCGGCGTGAGCGCGCAGACCCTGTTCGAGAAGATCTGGAACCGCCACGTGATCGTGGAGGAGCAAGGCGAGCTGGTGCTCCACATCGACCGCGCGCTGATTCATGAGGGATCCTCCCACGCCTTCGCTGCCCTGGAGAAGCAGAATCGCGGGGTCGCACGCCCGCGGCAGGTATTCGCGTTCACCGATCACTACGTGCCGACGGGCGGCCGCGACCAGGGAGTGGATGGCATCGCGAATCCCGAGATCCGCAACATGGTGCTGCGGCTGACCGCCAATGCAGCGCAGCACGGCATCACGCTCTTCGGCATCGACGATCCGCGGCAGGGCATTCTTCACATCGTGCCGCCCGAGCAGGGCATCACGCAACCGGGGCTGGTCATCGCCGGCGCCGATTCGCACACCTCGACCCACGGCGCGTTCGGCTGCCTGGCTTTCGGCATCGGCGCATCCGAGATGATGCACGTAATGGCGACGCAGACGCTGTGGCAGCGCAGGCCCGATACGATGCGGATCACGATCGGCGGCAGGCTCGGCTTCGGCGTGAGCCCGAAGGACGTGATCCTCGCCATCATCGCGAAGATCGGCGCGGGCGGCGGCACCGGCCACGTCATCGAATACGCCGGTCCGGTTGTCACGGCGATGAGCATGGAAGGGCGCATGACGGTGTGCAACATGTCGATCGAAGCCGGCGCGCGCGCCGGCATGGTGGCGCCGGATAACACCACATTTTCGTACATGGCGGACCGGCCTTACGCCCCCAGGGGTGCGGCGTGGGATGAGGCGCTCGCATTCTGGAAAACGCTGCCATCGGCAGCAGGCGCTGTCTTCGAACAGGAGATCGCGCTCGACGGCAATGCCATTGCGCCGATGGTGACGTGGGGCACCAGCCCCGAGCACGCGCTTCCCGTAACCGGCAAGGTGCCCGACCCGCGTGCCGCAGCGGACGAAAAGAAGAGCGCTGAAATCGCGGCCGCGCTCGAATACCAGGGGCTGACGCCGGGCATGGCGCTGGAGGATATCGCGCTCGACCGCGTCTTCATCGGTTCATGCACGAACAGCCGCATCGAAGACCTGCGCGCGGCAGCCGAAGTGGCGAGTCTCGGGCGCGCGAAGGTGACCGCATGGGTGGTGCCGGGCTCGCAGACGGTGAAACGACAGGCCGAGGAGGAAGGGCTGGATCAGGTCTTTCGCGCAGCGGGCTTCGAGTGGCGCGAGCCGGGGTGCTCACTCTGCACCGCGATCAACGGCGACCAGCTTCAGCCGGGGGAACGCTGTGCGTCAACGTCCAACCGCAATTTCCGCGGGCGGCAGGGCACGGGGAGCAGGACCCATCTCGTCAGCCCGGCGATGGCCGCCGCCGCAGCGCTGACCGGCCATCTCACGGACGTGCGGGAACTGCTGAAATAGACAGGATTTACAGGACAAACGCCAATTCGAGATAAGATTCGAGGTGGGCGGGCCGTCAGGCGCACATGATCCGCGGTCCGGAGACACAGACGCCGATGCTTTTGCACTGATCCTGTTAATCCTGTCCATTGAATCTGCTTTTGCCAAGTTTATGGAACCGTTCACAAAACTCACCGCCATCGCGGCGCCGATCGACGAGCCCAACGTCGATACGAACCAGCTCTGCCCGACGCGCTTCAACAAGGTGCCGCGCGGCCCGAGGCATGCGGATATCCTCTTTCACGACCGGCGCTTCAACGCTGACGGTTCGGAAAAGGATCACATTCTCAATCGCGAGCCTTTCCGGCAGGCGCGAATCATCGTCACCGATCGCAACTGGGGTTGCGGGTCCTCGCGTGAGAGCGCGGTGTATGCGCTGTACGAATTCGGCATCCGCTGCGTGATCGCACCGAGTTTCGGAGACATCCACGCCAACAACTGCGCGAAGAACGGGCTGCTGCCGCTGGTGCTGACAGAAGCCGAGTGCGCGGAACTCCGCGGGCAACTGCACGAGCGGCCTGACTCGACGGTGACAGTCGATCTCGCGGCGCAGACGGTGACCGACCCGGAAGGGAAGACGCACCGCTTCGACATCCATCCGGTGCGCAAGAAATGCCTGCTGGAAGGCCTCGACGACATCGCCCGTACCCGCCAGTACGCCGAAAAAATCGAAGGCTTCGAGGACGCCTATCGCCAGGAACGGCCATGGCTGTATGCTCGTACTGAAAGCTGAAAGGCGGATGGAGGAGGGTAGAAGGCAGCATCGTCAGAACGTCCTGCTTGTTTTTTTGTGCGCGATAGTGCTCAAACACAATGCGCCGGATTTAAATCGCGGACCGACGGACTAAACAACCCTCGGCTGTAAGCCGAGGGGTTTAACAGATGTCGGCTCGAAGCCGACTACAAAGCGTCGCCGACCGTCGTTCCCGAGTGTCCTAATCGGGGATCGGGAATCCCATTTCAGCATAGCCCAGATTAGATTCCCGCCTGCGCGGGAATGACGAGGGTTGATTGGATGCCCGCCCCCCCCGACAACAGCATTCGGGGGCAGGCTCCGCGGGCATGATAACTTGCTTTACGCTTTTCGCGCAGAACCCTGCTCATGTTCGCTTCGCCCACATTTCGCAAAACCTTGCTTCGCCTGGAGCCTGCCCTCGTGAAAACGGGGGGCGAGGGATTTCAACCATTGTCGAATTCATCGCTCGCGTCAGCAAACCGATCCCGAAGCGCTTCACAAGACTCCGGATTCCGGCCTCCTTCTCAATCCCGATTGCTAGAACGCGGGGCAGGAGCGCAGCTATCCGCCCGGCACCAGTATCGGACAGTCAATTGAACCACAGCAGGGCCGGGGTTCGCCTCGTCAAAAGGCGGTAACACCAGATTACGCGAAGCCGTAAAGTCGCGCGGGGTTGTCGACGAGGATTTTCCGGCGCAGTGCGGCGTCCGGCGTCCAGGCGTTGAAGAGATCCAGCAGGTGGCCATCGTCGGGCATTTCCTGCGTGAGCCGTGGATGAGGCCAGTCGCTGCCCCATACGACCTGCTCGGGGTTGGCTTTGACGAGGGCTTCATGGAAAGGGCGCGCGTCAGGGTAGTCCGGGTACCGCGTCGAGATGCGGTATGCGCCCGAAACCTTGACCCAGACTCTGCCTTCCGCGAGCTGCTTCAGCAGCAACTGGAATCCCGCCTGGTTCAGTCCATTTGAGGCGTCGATATTGCCCATGTGATCGAGGACGATGGGCAGCCGCCAGCCGGCGAAATAGGGAAGGGCGTCTTCCAGCGCGTTCACGTCCATCATGAACTGGACGTGCAGCCCGAGGTCCGCCATGTGCGGCGCCAGCGCAGCGAACGATTTGAGGCCGAGCGCGCTGAACCCGTGGGAACTCGGCATGTGATGGAAACGCAGCGCGCGCACGCCGGCATCCGCCATGCGCTTCAGTTCCGCAACGCTCGTTCCGTCCTTCACGATCGCGGCTGCTCTCAGACGGCACGGCTCGCGCGCGAGCGCATCGAGTACGACCGAATTGTCCGTGCCGTGGGCGTTGCCCTGGACTATTACCCCGCGTTCCAGGCCGAGCCGCGCGTGCATCGCGAGCAGCGCTTCCAGCGGCGCCTCGGGCGGCGTATAGGCCCGTCCCGCGGCGTAGGGAAATCGGGCCGCCGGGCCGAACAGGTGAAAGTGCGAATCGCACGCGCTCTCCGGCGTGGGAGGGTCGGGCTTCGTGGCGTCGGGTCGCTGCGGCGGGCACGGGATTTCCACGAATTGTCCTTGTTCGCTGGTTGATGATTACCCGGCGCATGGTAACCAAATTGTCGCTGTGGCGACAGACTTGATGCGGAAATCGGATGCCCGCCCCCGACTGAATCATTCGAGAGCAGGCTCTGCGCGGGCACGACACAATAGGCTGCGGGCATGACATCCCTTTCCGTCATTCCCGTGTAGACGGGAATCCAATTTGAGCACACCAAAGATTGGATGCCCGCCTGCGCGGGCATGACACGGCGGGGCTTCTGTGACGGTGCGAGCGCTGCCGACTTATAATCAGCTATTGCGCACTGCGAGCAGCAGTGGCGGTCAGCAGCGATCAGCAAAAAGAAAGGATTCCGATGATTCCGTCGAAACGCTTGGAGTATTCCGCAATTATCGACCGGCCGCCGCTCAAGCTTCCCGGCGCGGCGCGACTGGTGGTGTGGCCGGTGATCAACGTCGAGGTCTGGGACATCGCGCGGCCGATGCCGCGCCAGGTGCTGCCGCCTCCCACGCACATAACGCGACTGCCCGATTTTGCGCACTGGGCATGGCACGAGTACGGGATGCGGGTCGGGTTCTGGCGCCTCAAGGAATTCCTGGACGGACACGGAATCAAGGCGTCCCTGTTCACCAATGCGCGGGTGTGCCAGGACTATCGGCGAGTGGCGGAAGCGGCGCGCGACGCAGGCTGGGAATTCGTGGGTCATTCCTACGACCAGCGTCCGATTCACACGGAACCCGACCAGCGGGCGATGATCCAGAGGACGGTGAGAATCATCCGCGAGTTCACCGGCAGACAGCCGGTGGGCTGGCTGGGACCAGGGCTCACGGAGACGCTCTACACACCCGACTATCTCGCCGAGGCGGGTATCAGGTACATCGCCGACTGGGTCATCGACGACGAGCCGTGCGAGATGAAGACCGCGCACGGGCCGGTGGTCGCCATGCCGTACTCGGTTGAGCTGAACGACATTCCGATGATGATGGTGCAGCACCATGCGGCGGACGAGTTCGTCACCCGGTGCATGGACCATTTCGAGCGCGTCTACGAGGAATCCAAGACGCGGGCCAAGATCATGGCGATCGCGGTGCACCCGTACATTTCCGGCGTTCCGCACCGGATCAAGTACTTCGAAACGGTATTCGAACGCTTGAAGAAGCAGAAAAACGTGGTGTTCTGGACCGGAGAGCAGATCCTCGACTGGTATCTGAAAATCGGCCAGCTGGCCGGCAAGGCAAAGCGCGGACGTTAAAACCGTCTAGAAAAGAGACGCGCGCATCTCGATGGAGGGGCGCATGCAGCATTTTCCGGAACTCAACCGCGGCAAATGCAAGACGTATCTTGTCGCCTGCGAACGAACGCGGAAGGCCGTGCTGATCGACCCGTTGCGCGACAAGATCAGCCGCTACCTCGGTTTTCTCGCGTATCACCGGCTCCAGCTCGACGCGATCGTCGATACCCACACGCACGCCGATCATCCCACCGGCTCGTTCCAGTTGCGCGATCTCGCGCAGACGCGGCTCATCATGCACCGGCGCGCGCCGGTGCCGGCGGTGGATGAGCATGTCGAGCACGGGGACCGCATCATCGTGGGCGAGGCGTCGGTGGAAGTGCTCTACACGCCCGGCCACACGCCGGACAGCATCAGCCTTTATGCGGGCGACCGGGTATTCACGGGAGACGTACTGCTGATCGGCGGCACCGGGCGGGCGGACTTCGCGGGTGGAGATGCAGGGCAGCAATACGACGCAATCACGCAGAAATTGTTTGCGCTGCCGGATGAGACGCTGGTGTTCCCGGCGCACGACTACCGCGGCAATACCCATTCCACCATCGGCCAGGAAAAGAAGTCCAATCCACGCATTGCCGGCCGCACGCGCGAGCAATACATCGCGCTGATGACAAGCCTCAACTTTCCGATGCCGGACAAGATCCAGGAAGTGTTGCAGCCGAACCAGTCCGCCATCGACGACGACAAGACGAAGTTTCCCGACCTGACCGAGCTGAACCGCGTGCGGCAACTCACGGCCGACGAGGTGAGGGCGCGGATGGAGTCGGCCAATCCGCCGTTTCTGCTGGACGTGCGTGAGCCCGGTGAATACCGCGGCGAACTCGGACATATTCCGGGCAGCGTATTGATTCCGCTCCGCGAACTGGCAAGCCGCGCTGCGGAACTGGAGCCGCAGCGCGGTCGCCCGATAGTCGCCATCTGCCGCTCCGGTGTCCGCAGCACGACCGCCGCCGCCATGCTCTACGGGCTCGGATTCGAGCGCGTCTACAACCTCAAGGACGGCATGGTGGAGTGGAACGACCGCAAGCTGCCGGTCGAGCGCTAGAGGGGTATCGCGCGCTCACGCGCCGCATCACGCGCGATGAGCTGATGCGCGCATTTCGCTACGGCCGGGGGCTCGGCGTGCGCTTCGAGTCGCTCTCCTTAGAAAAACACTTGTAAAGGTGGCCCATAGCGAGGCGAATTGTCATTCTCGAGGAGTCGGGAATCTCATTTAAACCACGATAAATTGGATGCCCGCCTACGCGGGCATGACACAGTAACTCTAGTCTAGTCGGCGCGCTGGAGATCCAAGATCACGGCGTTAAGAAACCGTCCCGCCTCGCCGCCGGTCACCACGCGGTGGTCGAACGTCAGGGAAAGCGGCAGCACGCGGTGCACAACCGGCCGGTCGTCGCAGACCACGACCTGCTTCATGATCCGTCCCGCGCCCAGGATCGCCACGGTGGGCGGCAGCACGACGGGGGAGGCATAGCGGCCGGCGATCGAGCCGTAGTTGGAGAGCGTGATGGTGTTGCCGCGGAGTTCCTCGGGCGGCACTTTGCGCGCGCGGGCGTCGGCCACGAGCCTCTCGAGCCCGCGTTTCAGATCCTCGGGATCACGGCTCTCGACATTGCGCAGCACCGGAACGAGAAGTCCGTCGGGCGTGTCTACCGCGATGCCGACGTCGACCTTGTTCAATATCCAGCGTCCGGGTTTCTCGCTGTCGTACCAGGCATTGAGCGCGGGCTCGGCGCGGCACCCGGCGACCAGCGCACGCAGCAGGCGCAGGATGACATACGCGCGCTCGTCCCAGACATCGATGTCGGCATCGTCCATGATGGTGGCGGAAGCGACCTCGGCGTTGGCGAGCTCCATGTTTTGCGCCATCGCCCGCCGCACCCCGCGCAGCGCTTCCATGGGGCCCGCCTCGGCCAGGATGCGCGCCGCACGCTGCACGTCGTTGGTGGTGATCATGCCCTGCGCGCCCGTCGGCGTGACCATTGCCAGGTCGACGTTGAGCTTGCGGGCAAGAGCGCGCACCGCCGGCGTGGTCTTGATGCCGGCGGAAAGGGGAGCGGCGGCCGCGGGCGCTTCGGAAACGACCTTCTCTCCGACCTCCACCCTGCCCACCACGGTTCCGGCGTCGGGTGCATCGCCTTCGCCTTCGAAGGCGACGAGCGGCGCGCCGATATGGGCGATGTCCCCGGGATTGCCGTAGAGTTTGGCTATCTTGCCGGCGTAGGGCGCGGGAATATCGACGATTGCTTTGGCGGTTTCCACCGCAACCATGAACTGGTCTGCCTTGACCTCATCGCCGACGGCGACATGCCACTTGACGATCTCGGCTTCCTGGAGCCCTTCACCCAGGTCGGGGAGCTTGAAGATTTTCATGAACTTTCGCCGTAGTCGTAGTGCTTGACCTTAGTGGGAGCGCGCTGACCACCTGGTGCCTGACGCTAATGACCCTCCCGTGCCAGGAAAGGACGCAACTCACGCATATTGCCCACGTCCTCGAGGGCATTCACCCGGCGGATGATTTCCTCTGTCTGCGCCGCACCGAGCGCCGGCTCCATCAGGAGCCGCGCCTTTGCGTTCACTCCCTCCGTATCCAGCGGATTTTCCTGCGTGCCCGGGGCGTGGCGTGTGAAATGGCTCACGGTACGGCCATCCCGGAACGTCACCTCCACCCGACCGCTTCGCGGCGCGGCGGGATCCATGAGCGCTGGATCGGCGATGAGCTGCACGTGCTCTTTCGCGGCGCGCACTTTCGGATCCGCCATCCGCTCATAGGAATGGCTGTCCTCGAACGAGACGGTGCCTTTCACCAGGGCGAGGGCGATGATGTGCTGGCAGTTGACATCCGGCATGGAACGATCATTGACGATGCGGGCGCCGTCCTCCGGAAGCCTCACGACGATTCGCTCCACGTTGTCCACGCTCAGCCCATGCTCGCGATGGAGCCTGAGGAACGCGTCCAAGGGGGCCTGGATCGGATAGCCGACGGAGAAGGGCTTGATGGCGGTTTCCATGACGAAATAGCGGCTGCCCAAGTCCGCTACCATTTCCTCCGGCTTCGGGTCGGCGGACAGAGCCATGAGCGCGTTGTGCTCGCCATCGAACACGTCCCATACGCCGGTAAATCCGATTTGGGCCATGATGGCCGCAGTGACGCCGTTGCGGGCGCCCATGCCGGAGAAGTCGAAGGCCTTTTCGACATGCTCGGCATCGCGGACCCAGCTCCATACGCCCGATACCTGCTGGGCGGCGTACGAAAGCGCGTAGCGCATCCCCTTCTCATCCAGCCCGGCTAACGAGGCTGCGGCGCCCACGCTGCCCAGCGTGGAACTCACGCCCTCGGCACTGCGGTGGGTGGCGCGCACCAGGTCTGCGCCGAGCGCCAGGAGAAAACGACAGCACAGGTCGTAGCCCAGCGTGACCGCGGCGATCAGCTCTGCACCCGAACTGCCCTCGCGCTCCGCCATGGCGAGGGCTGCGGGCACGACGGCACAGCCGGGGTGCGCCTTCGTCGCCGGATGGAAATCGTCGGTCTCATCGGCGTGGGCGAACATCGCGTTGGCGAGCGCGGCGTTTACCGCCGAAGTCCTGATATCGGTGGTGACAACGGTTGCTTCCGCGGCCCCGCCCTGCGTGCGCGCGTAGCGGATCGCCATCTCTCCGGGCTTGAGATGCGCTCCCGACACCATCGCGGCCAGCGTGTCCAGGATGCGATGCTTGGCCTCGTGCACCACGTTCGGCGCGAGAGCCCGCTCCCGCGCCTTGACCATGTACTGCGCCAACCGGCCGGTAATATCAGCCGCAGACATTTAAACCCTCCTTCCGCATTCAAAGCGGTAGTTCATCGTTGCTCCGACTTCGATCTCGCGGTGAACTCCGCAGCAGGCCTCGATCAACCGTATCCGGAACGATAGCGCGGGAGAATACTTCCCGCTTTTCCATAGCCGCCTGATGGTCCGCATAACCCGCCCGCAGTGCGAAAGCGGAGCGAAGCTGGCGAGGGTCGGGGTTTATGCGGGGTCATCCGAGCAGCTTGTCGTAGTCGGCGTGGATGCCGATCCGGAACCACACGAGACCGTCAGCGCCTTCCGCCGCCAATGCGCGATAGCTGTGTCCCACGCGCGCGGACCCGAAGCGATCCACTTTCTTGAAATCAAGCGATGGTTACTTTGGATCCTGCTTGAGATGTTCGTAGGCTTGATCCGCGACTTTCCGGACGTCCTCCGGCAAGGACCGGTAACAGATCCAGAAGTCCGGGGACGCATGATGCTTCAAAGAGGTGCCGTCTTTCCGGCCGCGTGGTCCCGAAGCGCCTTCTCGGCCAACGCATCGAGTTTTCCGCCAGAAACATCGCGTTCAAGCTGCTGATCCCACAGCGCCCAGTCGAATTCGAAAAACCACGCCCGAACCTGCGCCAGTTCGTCCGCCGATAACGCCTTGAACTGCTCTTCGTTCGACTCGACTTTGTTCATGACCGTAACCTCCGCGTTAAAAGTTTAGCACCTCGCATATTCTGCTGGCTAACTGCGCCGCCCTTCAGCGGCGCACCACTTGCGGCGCGTCCGCCGAAGGGCGGGGCTCAGTACCTGAGCTCAACCATTTCGTCACCCGAAGCTTTCTCATGCGAGGAGGGCTTCGAACCTCATTCATCAGGTCCCGGTAACACGCTTTTGCGAAGGGCGCCACGAGGGCCATGGGGTAGATATCCGGCACCAGCGCGCAGGAATATCGAAACAGGCTGCCATCTTCAAGACGGCGGCGGCGGTTCAGGTGCGTTGCCCCGCCATGCAGATTCCCGCCGGAGCCTGCCCTCGAATGTTTCAATCGGGAGCGAGAATGACAGGTACAGCGATGAGATCAAGAGAATTCGAGCGCCTTTTTCGCTGCACCGATGATGCGCCGCTTGCTCGGCAGGTAGTGCTTTTCGAGGCGGGGAAGGGGCACGACCACGTCGTAGCCGGTGATGCGCTGGACCGGGGCGAGCAGGGTGAGGAGGCCTTCCTCCGCGAGGCTGGCGGCGATTTCCGAAGCGAAGCTGCAGGTACGCGCGGCCTCGCTCACGATCACGCAGCGGCCGGTCCTGGCGACGGAAGCGAGGATCGTGTCCATGTCGAGGGGCTTCAGGGTCGCAACATCGATCACTTCGGCTGCGATGCCCTGTTCGATGAGATCGTCCGCCGCCGCGAGGGTATCATGCACCATCGCGCCCCACGATACCAGCGTAACGTCGGTGCCGTCGCGCACGGTGAAACAGGTGTCGAGCGCGAAGGCGTTTCCGTCGTCCTCCACTTCTTCCTTGAACAGCCGATAAAGCCGCGTGGGCTCAAGGAACACCACGGGATCGGGATCGCGGATCGCCGCGAGCAGCAGGCCGTAGGCCCGGCGCGGCGAGGACGGGTAGACCACGCGAATGCCGGGGATCTGCGCGAACATCGCCTCCGGGCTTTCGGAGTGATGCTCCGGCGCGTGGATGCCGGCGCCGCACGGGGTGCGCAGCACCATCGGGCAGGAAAGCCGGCCCTGCGTGCGGTGGCGCATGCGCCCGGCATGGTTGAGCATCTGGTCAAGCGTGGTGTAGGCGAAGCCGGCAAACTGGATTTCCGCCACGGGCTTGAGTCCCTCGACCGCCATGCCGATCGACATGCCGGCGATGAGGGCTTCGGCGAGCGGGGTGTCGATCACGCGCTCGCGGCCGAAGCGCTCGATCAGGCCGAGCGTGGCGCGGAATACGCCCCCGTCGATTCCCACGTCCTGGCCCAGGACCACGACCGACGGATCGTTCCCCATCTCGCGCTTCAGCGCGAGATTGACTGCTTCAACCAGCGTGATCTGCGCCATGAACCGTGAAATTCAATAGACAGGATCACCAGGATTCACATGATCGACGGTTTGTCCGAAACCGCGTCGTCACTTTGGCGAAGACCAGCGTCCGATAGGGGTGTCTTGAGTCGAGCTTCCATAATCCTGTAAATCCTGGCCATTGTCGTTACTCACCCAACGCCTCCGCGCGCTGTTTCTGGAGCGCGGCCGGAAGCGTTGCGTAAAGGTGGTCGAAGATCTGTTCCGGCGCGGGCGCGGGAATATCGAGGTAGGCTTGCGCGGCAGCCTGCACCTTCTCGTTGCAGTGCTTGAGCAGCGCGTCTTCCTTTCCCTTGTCCCATGCGCCGCACGCGGTGAGGTGCGTGCGCAGCCGCTGAAGCGGTTCGTTTTTCCAGGCTTCGGCTACTTCGTCCGGATTCCGGTAGCGCGTGGCGTCGTCGGCGGTGGTGTGATCTGAAAGACGATACGTCAGCGCCTCGATCAGCGTCGGCCCGCCACCGCCGCGCGCTTTGGCGAGCGCCTGATCCATGGCGTGCCGCACCGCGATCACGTCGTTGCCGTCCACTTGCAGGCCCTCGATTCCGGCGGCGATCGCCTTCTGCGCCAGGGTCCGCGCGGCGCTCTGCGTGCCGCGCGGCACCGAGATCGCCCACTGGTTGTTGGTCACGACGAACACCACGGGAAGCGTCCACGCGCCGGCGGCGTTCAGGCCTTCATGGAAATCGCCTTTGGAAGTCGCGCCGTCTCCCAGCGCGCAGACCGCGACGCGCGGCTCCCGGCGCAGTTTCATCGCGTAAGCGGCGCCCACAGCATGCGTCACGTGGGCGGCAATCGTGATGCAGATCGGAAAATCCCGGCGCGGCGTCAAAAAGGCGCTGCCGCGCTCGTCGCCGCCCCAATACAGAAAGAGCTCTTTTATCGTGACCCCGCGCATCATCTGCACGCCGTTTTCGCGGTAGGTCATGAGGAACACGTCGTCTTCCGCCATCGCGCTGCCCACGCCGGCGTTGACGGCTTCCTGGCCGAGCAGCGACGCGAAGGTACCGAGCTGCCCGGTGCGCTGAAGCGCAATGGCCTTGGCGTCGTAGGCGCGCATCAGCACCATCCAGCGATAGAGCGCGATCAAATTCTGCGGGTCGCGCGCGAACTCCGGCAGCGGCGCCGCGATCTCACCGTGCTCGTCAAGAAACTGCGAATGGCGAACTTCGAAGCGGGCAATGACGGTCACGATGTCATGATTCTTTCGGGGGCAGCCGAATTCTACCGCCGTTCGGCGAGCGGCTGGCTGCAGGCCTCAATTTGGGATGCAAACCGTCCAATGCCTCGAAAATCGACGAAATGGAGCAGATTATAGGTCCGGATTGTGGTTGTCACTCGCGGGGGCCTTTGCGCAACCGTGCGGCCCGACCGGATAACGCCATCGGGGAGGGCAAGATGCAGGTCGCCGGCATGCTGTACGGGTCGAAACTGCTCCGCTACGGGGAGTTCCCCGCGGCGGAAATCGACGACCACATCAACCGCGGCCGCAACCTGGGCACCCGCACCGCCGCGTCGCAGTGCAAGGCTAGCGCCCGGCGGTCCGCAGTCCGTCCGACGCAGGCGGAAATTGGGTCGGTTAGTCAGGCCGTGTAAAATCCGCTCCATATCGGAAGTCTGCAGCCCGCCGGCTTACACACCGAGCTTTGGACCTGCCCGCGCGTGGCCGAGTTGATTGAGCGGCACTTCGGGGTACGCTATCACGTTGGTCATGGGGGACGGCTGTTGCACGAGTTGGGGTGGAGCACACCAAAGCCCGCACTCAGCGCAGCGCTTGGATTCCGGCATGATTTTTGTTATACTTCAAGGCTCTGTATTACAAGAAGATGGGCGGTTCGCCCATTTTTTGTTTGTGGTGCTGATTTGCGATGGATTTACAGGAATTGTTGGAAACGACGCTGGCCGGGCTTGGATATGAATTGGTGGATCTGGAACGATCCGGCAAGGGCCGGTTATTGCGGGTGTTCATCGACAAGCATGACGGGGTCGGCATCGATGATTGCGCGGCGGTCAGCCAGCATCTGAATCGGGTGTTGACGGTGGAAAACTTCGCATACGACAGGCTCGAAGTGTCCTCACCGGGCCTGGACAGATCGCTGAAAAAGGAACGGGATTTTGTGCGTTTTTCCGGGCAGAAGGCGCGCATCAGGCTGCGCGTGCCGGTCGACGGACAGAGAAATTTTGTGGGTGTTTTGCGGGAAACTCGTGCTGGCAAGGTGCAGATCGAGATCGACGGCAAGCTGTTGTCGCTCGATCTGGACAACCTGGAAAAAGCGCGTCTTGTTCCCGCTTTTTAGCGGCAGGAGGTCGGGATGAGCCGGGAGATTTTGCTACTCGTGGATGCCTTGGGGCGCGAGAAGAACGTCGAGAAGGAAATCGTGTTTGGCGCGCTGGAACTCGCTTTGGCATCTGCCGCCAAGAAGCGATTTAATGAGGATGTCGATGTGCGTGCGTCCGTCGACCGAACGACGGGCGAGTTCTCCTTTTTCCGCCGCTGGCAGGTGGTGAACGACCAGGAGATTGAAACGCCGTCGCGGCAATACAAGCTCCATGAGGCGCGGGAGATCGATCCGAACATGGAGGTCGGCCAGTATGTCGAAGAGCCGATCGGGGGCCTGGAAGTCGGCCGTATCGGCGCACAGACCGCCAAACAGGTCATCTTGCAGAAAATACGCGACGCGGAGCGCGAGCAGATCCTGAACGATTTTCTAATGCGCAAAGAACACCTGGTCATGGGCGTTATCAAGCGCATGGAACGGGGTAACGCGATCATCGAGTCAGGCCGGCTGGAAGCGGTGCTGCCGCGCGACCAGATGATTCCCAAGGAAAATCTGCGGGTGGGTGATCGGACACGCGCCTACCTCTGGAAAATTGACCGGGTCAGCCGTGGTCCACAGCTGATTCTGTCCCGCACGGCGCCGGAGTTCCTGGTCAAGTTGTTCGAACTCGAGGTTCCCGAGCTCGAAGACGGACTGCTGGAGATCAAGGGCGCGGCGCGTGACCCCGGTTCCCGGGCAAAGATCGCCGTCAAGTCGAACGATCAGCGTATTGATCCCATCGGAACGTGTGTCGGTATGCGAGGGTCGCGGGTGCAGGCCGTCACATCCGAGCTTGCGGGTGAGCGTGTCGACATCATCTTGTGGAATCCGGATCCCGCGCAGTTCGTGATCAATGCACTCGCACCGGCGGAAGTGAGCAGCATCCTCGTCGACGAAGAAAAACACAGCATGGATATCGTTGTTGACGAGGAGAATCTGGCGCAGGCGATCGGGCGCACCGGTCAGAACGTGCGGTTGGCCAGCGAGCTCACCGGTTGGGAGCTCAATATCATGACCGTCGAGGAATCTCAGAAGAAAACGGAGGAAGAGACCGCCCGCATCCGGGGCATCTTTATGGAAAAGCTCGACGTCGACGACGAAGTCGCCGACATTCTGGTTCAGGAGGGTTTTTCCACGCTGGAAGAAGTGGCTTACGTTCCGCTCAATGAAATGCTCGAGATCGAGGCGCTCGACGAAGCGACGGTCAACGAGTTGCGCAGCCGGGCACGAAATGCGCTCCTCACCCAGGCGATTGTAAGCGAGGAAAAGGTTGAGCATGACATCGAGGATCTGATGAAGGTTGAGGGTATGGACAATGATACGGCGCGCCTGCTGGCTTCGAAGGGTGTCAGCACGCAGGAGGAACTGGCCGATTGCGCCACCGACGATTTGATGGAGCTGTCCGGGTTGGATGCCGAGCGAGCCAAGGAACTCATCATGGCGGCCCGCGCACCATGGTTTGCCGAAACTAACGCATAAGCAGGATCAATGGCGCAGATCAACGTTACGCAGTTTGCCAAGGAACTCGGGCTTCCCGCCGCTCTGCTCATCGAGCAGTTGCTGGCGGCCGGCGTGAAGAAGTCGCTGGCCGAGGATACGCCGCTGACCGAGAAGGACAAGACGCAGTTGCTCGAGTATCTGCGGGAGGTGCACGGCGCAAAGGAGGCGAAACAGAAGATCACGCTGACGCGCCGGCAGACTTCCGAGATCAAGAAGTCGGACGGAACAGGAAAGTCGCGAACCATTCAGGTCGAGGTGCGCAAGAAGCGCGTGCTGGTAAAACGCGATGCAATCGAGCCGGAACCTGTGGTCGAAGCCAAGCCGGTTCTGGATGCCGAAGAGATTGCGCTGCGGGAGGCAGAAGCGAAGAAGCAGGCGGAGCTCATCGCGCGTCAGAGCGAGGACGCACAGAAAAAACAGCAGCGTCGCAAGAAGGAGCAAGCTGCCGCGGAAGCGCCGGTGGCCGAGGAAAAGCCCGCCGAGAAGCCGAAGGTCGCGGAAGAAGCGCCATCCGCGGCGCCGGTCCCTGTCGAGGGAACGCTGCACAAACCGGAGGTCAAGCCGGAGGAAAAGGCGGGCAAGACCGAGAAGAAAGGCGCCAAAAAGCAGATCAAGCAGGTTATCTGGAAAGACGAGACCGCGAAAAAACGCAGCATCAAGGTGCGCGGCGATGTGACCGGCGGGATGGGCTGGCGGGAACGGAAGGCGCGGCATGCCGCACACAAGGAGGAAAGCGAGCAGCAGCAGGCCTTTCTGGCGCCCGCGGAACCGGTCGTACGCGAGGTGACGGTTCCGGAAACGATCACGGTCGGCGACCTTGCCCACAAGATGTCGATAAAGGCAGCCGAGGTCATCAAGACCCTGATGAAGCTCGGCACGATGGCCACCATCAATCAGGTCCTTGACCAGGATACGGCGATGATCGTGGTCGAGGAGATGGGGCATATTGCAAAGCGCGCCAAGCTGGATGATCTCGACGCATTCCTGACGGAAGCCCGAACGGCGCCGTCGGAAATAAAGCTGGAGCCGCGCGCCCCTGTGGTGACCGTGATGGGCCACGTTGACCACGGCAAGACCTCCCTGCTGGACTACATTCGCCGCACGCGTGTGGCGAGCGGGGAAGCTGGCGGCATTACCCAGCACATCGGGGCGTACCACGTGGAAACGCCGAAAGGCACGGTTACCTTTCTCGATACCCCGGGGCACGAGGCGTTTTCCGCCATGCGCGCGCGCGGGGCGAAGCTGACGGATATCGTCATTCTCGTTGTTGCGGCAGACGACGGCGTCATGCCGCAAACGGTCGAGGCGATCCATCATGCCAAGGCCGCAAGGGTCCCGATAGTCGTAGCGCTGAACAAGATCGACAAACCGGAAGCGAATCCGGATCGCGTAAAACAGGATCTTGCCGCCCAGGAAGTGGTCCCCGAGGAATGGGGCGGAGATACGATGTTTGTCGAAGTATCCGCCAAGACAGGCAAGGGAATAGATGCCATGCTCGACAGCGTCCTCTTGCAGGCCGAGGTGCTGGAACTGAAGGCATCACGGGATGCGCCGGCGAAAGGAATCGTGATCGAGTCGCGGCTCGACAAGGGGCGCGGACCGGTGGCGACCGTGCTGGTTCAGTCGGGTACGCTCAAGCGCGGGGACGTGCTGCTCGCCGGCGCGGTGTTCGGCCGGGTGCGCGCCATGCTTGATGAGGCAGGCCAAAATATCGAAGCGGCGGGTCCATCGCTTCCGGTCGAGATCCTGGGCCTGTCGGACGTTCCGATGGCGGGCGCCGAGGTGCTGGTACTGGGCGACGAGCGCAAGGCGAGAGAAATCGCGCTGTTCCGCCAGGGTAAGTTCAGGGACGTTAAGCTGGCGAAGCAGCAGTCGGCCAAGCTCGAGAACATGTTCGAGCAGATGGGCGAGGGCGAAAAGAAGACGCTTTCGCTCATCATCAAGGCGGACGTGCAAGGCTCCCACGAAGGTTTGTCGCATGCCTTGGCGAAGCTTTCCACTGACGAGGTCAAAGTGAATATCGTTCATGCCGCCGTCGGCGGCATTACCGAATCCGACGTGAATCTGGCGCTCGCGTCGAAGGCGGTTATTATAGGATTCAATACTCGCGCCGATGCGGCCGCGCGCAAACTCGCGGAAAGCAATGGGATCGACATCCGCTATTACAACATCATCTACGAGGCCGTGGATGAGGTGAAAGCGGCGCTGTCCGGCATGCTCTCTCCGGAGCAGAAGGAGAACGTGATCGGACTGGTCGAGATCAGGAGGACCTACAAGATCTCGCGGGTCGGCACCATCGCCGGGTGCATGGTGCTGGAAGGGGTCGTGAAACGCGGCGCGCGCGTGCGCTTGCTGCGTGACAACGTGGTGATACACGACGGCGAACTCGATTCGCTCAAACGCTTCAAGGACGACGTGCGGGAAGTGAAGGCGGGCTTCGAGTGCGGTCTTTCTCTTAAGAACTACAACGAGATCAAGGAAGGCGACCAGCTCGAGGTGTACGAAGTCGTCGAGGTCGCCCGCACGCTCTAGGCGTGCGTGTTCGCGTTTGCCGTTGCGGGTTCAAAGTTCCGGGTTTTGAGTTTCGCTCCCGACCTTTGAACTCTGAACCTTGAACACTGGACCATCCTCATGCCAAAGGACTATCCCCGCAGCCGCCGGATTGCCGAACAGATTCAACGCGAGCTTTCGGGCATCATCCGGCTCGAGCTTAAGGACCCCCGTGTCGGGATGATCACGCTCACGGATGTCGAGGTGACTCAGGATTACGCCCATGCCAAGGTATTCTTCACTCTGCTGGGAAACGCGGAAAAGATCGAGGAAACCCGCGAGGCTTTGCAGCATGCGGCCGGTTTCCTCCGCAGCGAGCTTGCACGTCGAATTAAGCTACGCACAGTCCCGCAATTGCAGTTCAAGCACGACGTCTCGGTCGAACGCGGCATGCGTTTATCGCAGCTGATCGATGCTGCCGTTGCGACCGACACCGATCGTTCCAGCGAAAAATGACGGGGAGCATCGGGTTGCCTGAGTCGGGAATTCGAAGCCGGCGGGCGATCAGCGGCGTGCTGCTGCTTGACAAGCCGCGCGGTATCACGTCGCAAGCGGCAGTCTCCAGAGCCAAGCATTTGCTTGCTGCCGCCAAGGCCGGGCATACCGGAACGCTTGATCCGATGGCGGACGGGCTGCTGCCGGTTTGCTTCGGGGAGGCCACCAAGTTTTCCCATCTCCTGCTCGATGCCGACAAGACTTACGACGCGACGTTGAAACTCGGGGTCACGACTACGACCGGAGATCTGGAGGGGCAAGTGACGACCGTCGCGAACGTCACGGTTCATCACGGGGCCGCTGCGGCGGCGCTGACACGTTTCCTCGGGGAAGTCCTGCAGACGCCACCCATGTACAGTGCGCTCAAGCACGCCGGGAAACCGCTTTACAAGTATGCGCGGGAGGGCGTGGCTGTGGAACGGGCGCCGCGACGCATAACCATACGTTCGATCGACCTCGTCGAATTTCGGGATGATGAACTGCGTATCGCGGTTGCATGCAGTAAGGGCACCTATATCCGCGTGCTCGCCGAGGACATTGGGCGCGAGCTTGGCTGCGGGGCCTGCCTTGCCAAGCTCTTACGCACGGCGGTTGGCCGGTTCAGGATTGATGCAGCGGTGACATTAGACGAATTGGAGAGGATCTCTCTTGCGCTTCGGGAAAAACTTCTGCTGCCGGTCGATTCACTGGTGGCATCGCTGCCGCGCGTTAACCTCGACGAATCGGAGGCGAGGAGGATCTCTTCGGGGCAGGTGGTTCGCGGACCGCACCCGGATTGTTCAGGCCTGGTGCGGGTTTATGGTCCGGGGCACGCTTATCTTGGGGTGGCGGTGGCTGAGGCGGCCGGTGTCCTGGTTCCGCGGCGACTTATGGCGCCAAGTGGAGCCGATCCGGCGTGACCGGCGGGGTGTGGTTACATTCCCCCAGCATCCAAATATTACTTGAGAAAACGAGACCTTAGAGAGTAAAATGATCAGATTTCTAGTTGGAGAGGCGACATGGCAGTAACCATTACCCAGAAGGCCGAGCTGGTCAGGGATTACCAACGGGCACAGGGCGACACTGGGTCGCCGGAAGTGCAGATCGCGTTGTTGTCAGCGCGCATTGCCGATCTCACCGAACATTTCAAGACGCACGTGAAGGATCATCACTCCCGCCGCGGGTTGCTGCGCATGGTGAGTCGTCGCCGCAAGCTTCTGGATTATTTGAAAAAAACCAATGCCGAGCAGTACAAGGCATTGATTGATCGGTTGGGACTGCGCAAGTAGCAGCCCGTGCTGGCGGCGCCGGACACGAACTGCATTGGCGCTGCCGCGAACGATTGTCGCACCGTGAGCCTGCATACGGCGTGTCGTCGACGTTTACGCAAGACCGCTTCTGCGCGGTCTTTTTTGTTTTAATTTAAAGGATAACACCGTGAATCATATTAGAAAAACACTGACGTGGGGGCGTCACCGCTTGACGCTCGAAAGCGGAGAGATCGCGCGCCAGGCCAGTGGTGCAGTAGTGGTTAATCTGGAAGATACCGTTGTACTGGTGACAGTGGTGGGTGCCAGGAACGCCGCAGCGGGGAAGGACTTTCTTCCCCTTACCGTGGATTACCAGGAAAGGACCTACGCTGCCGGGAAAATCCCGGGAGGCTTCTTCAAGCGTGAGGGCCGGCCCTCCGAGAAGGAGATCCTTACTTCACGGCTGACCGATCGTCCGATTCGTCCCCTGTTTCCCGATGGCTTCTATAACGAGATCCAGGTGGTTGCCACCGTGATGTCCTCCAATAGCGAGGTGGATTCGGACATTCCGGCGATGATCGGCGCCTCAGCAGCGCTGGCGCTGTCCGGCATACCCTTTAATGGTCCGATCGGCGCCGCGCGCGTCGGCTATGTCGATGGACAATATCTGCTCAACCCAACGGCAACCGAGCTCAAGACTTCGCAGCTCGATCTGGTCGTGGCTGGCACGCAGCAGGCTGTGCTGATGGTCGAGTCGGAGGCGAAGGAACTGTCCGAGGACGTGATGCTCGGGGCGGTGGTATATGGCCACCAGCAGATGCAGGCGGTGATCGCTGTAATTCACGAGATGGTGGAAGAGGCCGGTTCGCCGATGTGGGACTGGACACCCCCGGCCAGGGACCAGACGCTGGAAGCGCGTATCGCGGAACTCGCGGAAGGCGACCTGGGTGCGGCGTTCCAGATCAAGCAGAAGCAGGCCCGTTCCGAGGCGATCGACAACATCTGGAAGCGCGTGTTCGCCGAGCTCGGCGTCGGGGCGGAAGGCGGCCCGGATGCAAACGCGGTCAAGGAAATCTGCTTTGCCCTGGAATCGAAAATCGTGCGGGGCCAGATTCTCAATGGAGAGCCGCGGATCGACGGTCGTGACACGCGCACCGTGCGGCCGATTACGATCCGGACCGGAGTGCTGCCGCGCGCCCATGGTTCGGCCTTGTTCACCCGGGGGGAGACTCAGGCGCTGGTTACGAGCACGCTGGGCACTTCACGGGATGAACAGATCATCGATGCGCTGCAGGGCGAGTATCGTGATCGCTTCATGCTTCATTACAATATGCCGCCCTACGCGACGGGGGAAACGGGTCGAGTGGGTTCACCGAAGCGACGCGAAATCGGCCATGGTCGGCTTGCGAAGCGCGCTCTGCTCGCGGTATTGCCGACGCCGGAGGAATTTGCCTATTCCCTGCGTGTGGTTTCGGAAATCACGGAATCCAACGGATCGAGTTCAATGGCGTCGGTTTGCGGCGGTTGTCTGGCGCTGATGGATGCGGGCGTTCCGCTCAAGGCGCATGTCGCCGGCATCGCCATGGGATTGATCAAGGAAGCCAACCGTTTTGCCGTGCTGACGGATATTCTTGGCGACGAGGATCACCTGGGAGACATGGACTTCAAGGTTGCCGGAACGGAGAAGGGCATCACGGCCCTGCAGATGGACATCAAGATCAACGGCATCACCAAGGAAATCATGCACGCTGCCCTCACCCAGGCGCGGGACGGTCGCATGCATATTCTCGAAAAGATGAAACAGGCGATCGAGAGCCCGCGCACTGAAATCTCGGCTTACGCCCCGCGCATGATCACGATAAAGATCAAGCCCGAGAAAATCCGCGACGTGATCGGCAAGGGGGGAGCCGTCATCCGCGCCATCACCGAAGAAACCGGCACGACGATCGATATCGAGGACGACGGCACGGTGACCATCGCGTGCGTGTCGTCGGAAGGCGGAGAACTCGCCAAGAAGCGCATTGAAGAGCTTACCGCCGACGTGGAAGTCGGGCGAATTTATGACGGCACGGTTCTTAAGCTTCTCGATTTCGGTGCGATCGTCAGCGTATTGCCCGGTCGGGACGGACTGCTTCATATTTCCCAGATCGCAAACGAACGGGTCAACAGCGTCGCGGACCACCTCAAGGAAGGCCAGTCGGTGCGTGTCAAGGTGCTGGAAGCTGACGACAAGGGCAGATTGCGCCTGTCGATGAAGGCGGTTGCGGCGGAAATCCAGGCGGCGCAGACGGTCAAGTAAAGCGCGGATTTTCGGGGCGGTACGTAGCGAAGGGGCGCCTGAGGCCGCCCCTTCGCGTTTTCGCCGCCTTCAGGCTTATTTCGCGACCTGGCGTTCTCGCAGTTCGTCCAGCGTCTTGCAGTCGATGCACAACGTTGCGGTGGGCCGCGCTTCGAGGCGCTTCAGGCCGATCTCCACGCCGCACGACTCGCAGTAGCCGTATTCAGCGGCGTCGATGCGCGCGATCGTCTCATCGATCTTCTTGATGAGCTTCCGTTCACGGTCGCGGCTCCGCAGCTCGAGCGACATATCCGATTCCTGGCTCGCCCGGTCGTTGGGGTCTGCGAAGATCGTCGCTTCGTCCTGCATCGTATGGACGGTCCGGTCGATGTCCTGCGACAGGTCGCGCTTCATCTCTTCCAACATTTTGCGGAAGTGCGCAAGCTGCCGCGGATTCATGTATTCCTCTTTTCCCTTCGACTTATATGGAGGGAAAGCCTTGTGCAATTCCGAGGGCATGTAATAGGTCCCGTTGTTTGAAAAAAGCGCTTTAATATCAGAAATACAGGTGCTCCGCAAGCCGGAATTTTACCCTGTTTCCGGCGCCCACGTTCGTTGACCTTTGGGAGGACGGAGAGTATATTACGCGCCTTCGGTTTCAATTGAGCAGCGTCGTTCCGGTCGCTGCTCGGCTGGAATGGATTACCGTTTTCCGAGGTGTGCGGGCGGTATGATGCGCCTGTGATCCGGGCCAGGTAAACTGCCGCAGTCTGGCAGCGTAAATCCGTTGCTCGACTGTGCCCGTAGCTCAACCGGATAGAGCACCGGCCTTCTAAGCCGGGGGTTGTGGGTTCGAGTCCCGCCGGGCGCGCCAGGGCTTCGCGTGTCCCTCGCATCTTCAGGCCAGACGGTGGCTGTAGCTCAGTTGGTAGAGTCCCGGATTGTGATTCCGGTTGTCGTGGGTTCGAGTCCCATCAGCCACCCCACCATCCATTCCGCAGGCAGCCCATGCACGGGCTGCCC
>JACQOJ010000019.1 GCA_016202605.1 Betaproteobacteria bacterium | reverse complement strand
TTCCGCGGCGTTGCTGCCGAAAAACAGTACGCACTTGGAATTCTGCTCGTCGTTGTAGGAATTGGTCATCGCGCCGTAGCCCCACGTGTTCGCGACGCCGGCCACGGTGGTGGAGTGGCAGATACGCGCCTGGTGGTCCATGTTGTTGGTGCCGAACATGGACACGAACTTGCGGAACAGATAGGAGTTCTCGTTGCTGTGCTTGGATGAGCCGACCCAGTAGGTCGCGTCGGGACCACTCTCCTTCCGGATCTGCAGCAGTTTGTCGCTCACCTCCTTGAGCGCCTGATCCCATGAAATCCTCTGCCACTTGCCACCGACGAGCTTCATCGGATATTTCAGGCGGTGGGAGTCATGCGTGGTGGTGTGGTCGCGGACCGCGGCGCCTTTGGTGCAATACGCGCCGAGGTTGATCGGTGAATCGAACACCGGCTCCTGGCGGATCCACACGCCGTTTTGAACCATGGCGTCTACGGCGCAGCCGACCGAGCAGTGCGTGCACACGGTGCGCTTGACCTCGATCTTGCCGTCAGCCGCCGGGGCTGCAGCCTCGGCCTTGCTCATGATCGACAACGGCAACTGCGACAGCGCAGCGCCCGCGCCGATGGTGATGCCGGAACGCTTGAGGAAGGCACGGCGATCAATCGTTTTGCCGAGCATCCCCGATACGGAACGGGCGAGCCGGCTGTGTGACGCGGAAACGCTCGAGGATTTTCTGGTGAGCAACATGGAAATGTCCCCCTCAGATTTTCGCGGTGCGATAATAGTTGCGAATGTGTTCCGTAAGATGGTAGCCCTTCGACCCGCTCACGGCTTCATTTTTCTTGGGCGGCGTTGGGCGGCCTTTGGCGACTACCGCCGCGGTGGCTGCCGCGCCACCCGCACCGACAGCCAACAGGAAATTGCGGCGGGAAAGCTTCGATTGTGAACCCTTCATTGCACCCTCCTTTTTTTTGAAAGCGGTAATCGAGCTTGAGTTAGCAAAATCTACACACCCTGGCGACCCAAATCAAGCATATTGGAATAAATGTTAATTCCCGCCCGCAGTCGCACGGCAACCGCGCGATCAAGCTCTGCGACTAAGCTGAATCGATCATCTGGAACGCCTCTTTTTCGACTTCAAAAAAGGCCTGAGCAAATGTAGCCACGATCTTGTAGAAGTCTGCCGACGGCGCCTGCTGCAGGGCAGCAAAAAATGCGGTCGCTCCGGGGTGCACGAAGCCCGCAAAGAAGCGCTGCTGTTCTTCCAGCGGGCGGCTGTCCTCGATGAGAAAGCGCATGACATCGCACAACGCGGACACGTGGTCCTCCACTTCGAAGACATTGCTGCGTCGCAGGAATCCCCACCCCGACAGCTGATCGCGCAGCCTGACAAGATGCCGGTCCGGTGAAGCGGGCTCGGCGTATCCCGACAGGTACGGGGTCACCGGCGCCCTGCCGACGCCGACAAAGAGGTCATCGTATTCCTGGCGGACCGACACCGGGGATACGCTCCCACACGCCTTTTGCAGGGCACGCCAACCCGCCGCAAGACGGCTGGCGTCCTGGTTGGCCACCTCCTGGCCGCTGCGGCAAATTTCAGCGTAGAGCGCCGCATCGGGAGGACCGTAAAAGAGGCGCCCGATCAGAGCGTACAAGTTGGCTCGCCCGACATCCTCCGCCGCCAGCCGGGCAGCATCCGGATTCGGTGATTCATTCACGAGCGGTGACCCCTTTCTCTGTCTTCGGGATAATCCATGATGCTGACCTCGCCGCCGGCCTGCATCATGTCGATCACGCGGCAGTCGCCGCACATCTGCAGGCGGCGCAATGATTCGGCAGTCGGGAACATCGAGTGCGTGCTCAGCCGGCCCAGCATGCTGTCTACCAACTGCTTCGTGCCGAACGGCTTGCCGCAGCGGACGCAGTTGAACGGCTCGGCCTGATTCAGCACCACGGGCGTCGTCGCCTGCCTGCCGAGCAGCAGACGCGGCTGCAGGCGAATCGCGTCTTCCGGACAGGTTTTCTCACACAGCCCGCACTGTACGCAGTTGCGCTCGATGAACCTCAACTGCGGGGTATCCTTGGCGTCCAGCAAGGCGCCTTCCGGACACGCGCCGACGCACGCCAGACACATGGTGCACTTCTGCGGGTCCACGAGCACCGCGCCGTAGAGGGCGCCCGCAGCGAGCATGAGTTCCTCCACAGGCGTGGGGGCGTGCTTGAGCAGATGATCGAACGCGAAATCCAGCGTGGCGCGTTTTTCGTTGAACAAGTTGAAGGTGGCGGGCGGCACCGCGCGTGGTCTGCCCAGGTTCCATACTTCGCGCTCGAGCGCCGCTACATCGCGCGCATTGATCAGCCGGAAATGACCTTCCCCGTAGCCGAGTCCCGTCAGGATCCCTTGCGCGAGTTTGAGCTGTTCCTCCAGCGCGTGCGTGTATTCTGCCGGTTCAGAGCCAGTTGACAAAATAATGAACTGCTCCGCTCCCAATGCGATGCTGCCCAGCATCAAATCGAGACCGAGGGAGGCGACGTGGAATACTTCGAGCGGGATGACATGCGCCGGCAGACCCTTGCCGCGCCGCGCGAGCCGCGCGATCAGCTCGCGAGCCTCGCTTGTGTTGTGGAACAGCAGGCTGGCGCCGGTGCCACCGGCGCCGCGGTACGTTTGCAGGAGCGTCTTGATCCGCAGGCTCATGTCCGACATGCGGGGATAGGCATAGCTCATCGCGCCCGAAGGGCAGACCGTGGCACAGCCCCCGCAGCCCATGCACAGATGCGGCTCGACTCCGACCCGGTTCTCCTCCTTCTCGCTGACGATCGCATGGGTCGAGCATACGTCGATACATCGTGTGCAGCCGACGATCCCGGAGCGACTGTGTGCGCAGATCTTTTCCTGGTACGCGAAAAACTTCGGTTTCTCGAATTCCCCGATGAGCTGCGCAAGCGCCTGCGCCGCAAGCGCCTGTTCGAGCGGATCCTTCCCCGGCGCCTGGTAGCCTTGCGGTGGCTGCGGGACGCGGATCAGCGGCGGCTCGCCCAAGTCGAGTACCAGGTCAAAGCGCTCGTTGCGGTGAACGTCGGCGCGTTCGAAATCAACCGCCCTGATTTCACCGCAGACCTTGACGCACTGCCGGTGCGCCTTGCACTTTTCGAGGTCGATCTGATAGGTAAAATCGATCGCCTGTTCCGGACAGGCGTGGATGCAGGCGTTGCAGCGGGTACACACTTCAATGTCGATCGGATTTCGCTGGCGCCACGTGACCTCGAAGGCGCCGAGATAGCCGGAAAGCGTCGTCCCGGTCCCGGAAAACACGGGGTAATGCCGGTCAATCGGCAGCTCACCGCCGTCGACTCGCGTGATGAGCACGCTCACCGAGAACTGCTCGCGCAGGCGTTCCGCCCACCCGATTGCCGCCGCCGACGGCCCGATGATCAGGAGCTCGCCGCCCGACTTGTAGCTGACGAGGGGCACCGGTTCGGGCTCAGGAAGGTCGGTAAGCGCGAGCAGCGCCGCAATCTTGGGCGTCACGCGTCCGGCTTCCGCTGACCACCCCGCGGCTTCCCGGATATTGACGAAGCCGATGCTGCCGCCGCCTTTGAGGTTCTCGTGCAGCTCCGAGAACAGCGGGGCTTCTTGCGTGCATGCGACCACCAGATCGGAACCGCTCTTGACGGCACCCTCGAACGTCGCCAGGTGTTGGCGGCACAGCTCGCTGCTGATGCGGGGCGGCGCATCGAGCTTGAGCGCTGCCCCCAATGCCTTGGCGTCGAGCGGCATCGTCTTGTTGCAGGTGCAAATGAGCTTCTCTTTAGGCATCGCGCAGGTTCCGGCGTAAATTCAGATCGCGGAAAAGACCTCCAAGATTCGCGATCCTATCGAAAAGCGCATCAGAAAACTATGATGATTTCTGGGCCGTACCTGGGGCGGGTTCAGACTCGTATTGCGAACCCGGTCGGGTGGAGGGCAAGTCAGCCGACGGTGCCTCCTGCGCCGTCAACTCATCGGGACGAGGTGGTTCATGCTCTGCCACACGCTTCTCGACTTCGCCTCGCGGCGGTTCTGTCTCGCCTCTTGCCCAAGCCAGAATCTTCTCGGCCTGCTTGAGCTGTGCCAGCATCGCGGCGGGAATCGGCTCCGACTTGCTGTAATCGTCGATGTAAACGTCGAGCCCGTCCATTACGTTGAAGCGCGCGTCGCTGAAGAGCTTCTTGAGTGCCGCGCGGCGCACGTCTTCGCCCACCTCGGGATGAAAGAAGGCGCGGTAATCGGAATTGAACGTGAGCTTGTCCAATGGCGGCAGGTCCGGCATCTGTGCCTTGGAATCGGCTGCTGTAGCGGTGGGCTGCGGCTTTGCCGCTGGCTGCTCGCCCGCTTCCCTTTTTAACCGCGACCACCGCGCAAGAAACGTTTCCTGATCCGGCGCGTCCACTGCCGGCTGCGGGGCGTGCGGCGGCGTTTCCTTTTCGGTGTCAGCCATGAAATCCCACCCCTTTGTCCTTGTTGCTCGCGTAGCGGCCTTTCTTCTTTGGTTCGGGCCGGTAGTGCTGCTCGACGAATTCGCCGATCCACGGCAGGAGCTCGACCGGAAGCGCCACGCCGTCGACATTCTCGCCTCCATCCGTCCAGCGCGCGCCTTCGTGGTAGCTCACGCTCAGAAACTCCGGCTGCGCGATGCCATCGTGCACGCGCCACAGGATGAAAATCTTGGGCGTAGGCGAGGTAATGTTGAGATAATAACCTTCGGCCTCATCGCGCCGCAGCCTGATCACGTGGCCGGGGAACAACAGTTGCGTCAGTTGCTCATTGCGCACAATCACGCGATAGGGCGCCCCCGGCGGTGAAGCATCGCGCACTACGCCCTTCGCTTCCCACTTCTCGCTGGTCCAGCGGCTGTTGAGAACCACGCGTTCCATGATGACCGCCACGGAACACGACGCGTTACCGGAAGATATATCAGGTGCGACCATGGCCGGATTTTGCGCCAGACATGCCATATGTTCAACCGGTCAAGTGCATTCAAATACCTGATTTCCAAGTAATGCTTTCCTTGCGCCGGCGGAACGACTTTTGCCATAATCTACCTCTGCCATCTTGCCGTCACGACCACGCGCCACCCCAAGCGATGAACGATTCGCGAATGCCGTACGCCGTAGCTGCGACAGTGCCGCACGACCAGCTCGGGCGCGCGTTGCACGACCTGCGGATCTCGGTCACCGATCGCTGCAATTTCCGCTGTGTTTACTGCATGCCGAAGGAGGTATTTGGCAGGGACCATCAGTTTCTGGAGCGCAGGGAACTGCTCACATTCGAGGAAATCACGCGGCTTGCCCGTATCTTCACTCGACACGGAGTCGGGAAAATACGGCTTACCGGGGGCGAACCGCTGGTCCGCCGCAACCTTGAAGAGCTGATCGCCATGCTCGCCGCGGTTCCCGGTCTGGACCTCACCCTCACGACCAACGGATCGCTGCTCAAGCAGAAGACGCGGGCGTTGCGCGACGCGGGCCTCAAGCGCATCACCGTGAGCCTGGATTCACTCGACGACGAAACCTTCATGCGCATGAACGACGTCGATTTCCCCGTCGCGCGGGTGCTGGAGGGAATCGAGGCCGCCGCCGCGGCGGGTTTTGCCCCGATCAAGATCAATATGGTGGTGAAACGGGGGATGAACGAAGCGGGGATCCTTCCGATGGCCCGTTTCTTCCGGGAGCGGGGACACATCCTGCGCTTCATCGAATACATGGATGTCGGCCACACCAACGGCTGGCGCATGGACGACGTGGTGACCGCGCGCGAGATCGTCGAGCGGATCAACGCGGAGATGCCGCTCGAACCGGCGGACCCCAACTATCGCGGCGAGGTCGCCAGGCGCTGGCGCTACCGCGACGGCTCCGGCGAAATCGGTGTCATCGCGTCGGTGACACAGGCCTTCTGCCGCGATTGCACCCGGGTCCGGCTCTCGACCGAGGGCAAGCTCTATACCTGCCTCTTCGCAACCGGCGGCCACGATCTGCGCTCGTTGCTGCGCGGCGGCGCGAGCGACGATGAAATCGACGCCGCGATTCGCGCCATTTGGGCAAAGCGCTCCGACCGCTACTCCGAGATCCGCACCGCACAAACCGCGAAACTGGAGAAAATCGAGATGTCCTACATAGGCGGGTAAGCTGTAAGCGGTGAGCTGTATGCCGCAAACCCCGCCCCCGCGGATTTCTCTGCTTACTGCTTACCGCTAACCGCTCATCAGACGCATGGACAAACCGTACCGTCCCAAGATCACCCGCGCCAGCCGCCCGCTCACCTTCGACGTCGAGGCGGTAAACGAGCGCGGTGAAGCCTTGCCGACCGCAATCGCCGGCGAACATCCGCTCACCCTCTACGTGGACAAGCGCGAGGTGGTGACCTTGATGACTCTCGGCCAGGCGCCGGAAGCCCTGGCGATCGGCTACCTGCGCAACCAGCGGCTGGTGGCATCCGTGGAGGACATCGCCGCCGTCCAGGTGGACTGGGAAACCGACGCCGTCGCCGTGACCACCCGCAAAGCGATCAAGGGGTTGAAGGAAAGGATGAAAAAGCGTACCGTCACCACCGGCTGCGGGCAGGGAACGGTGTTCGGCGACCTGATGGAAGAGATCGATTCGATCGAGTTGCGCGATGATGTGCGGCTTTCCGAGGAGACCTTGTACGCGCTGCTCGACGCGGTACGCCGCCGCGAAACCGTCTACAAGAACGCCGGCGCCGTTCACGGATGCGCGTTGGCCGACGGCGCGGACATCGTCTATTTCATCGAGGATGTCGGACGCCATAATGCGGTGGATGCGATCGCGGGGCAGATGTGGCTCGACGGCATCGACGGATCCGACAAGATCTTCTACACCACCGGACGGCTCACTTCTGAGATGGTGATCAAGGCCGCCCAGATGCGGATCCCTTTCCTCGTCTCGCGTTCGGGTCTCACTCAGATGGGCTTTGAGATCGCGAACAAGGTTGGGCTCACCATGTTTGGCCGGGCGGTGAATCAGCGCTATCTGCTGTTCACCGGCAAGCACCGCTTTGTCAAGCGTGTCATGCCGACCATGATGGCTTGACAGGTCGCATCGGGTTCAGGGTTCGAGGTTCAAGGTCAAACGACTGTGACGCAACCGCCGCATCAACCCGGAACCGGGAACACTGGACACGGAATCCCGAACTCCGAGCACCCGCCGGCCAGGATCACGGGTGTGATCCTGGCAGGCGGCTTGGGCCGGCGTATGGGCGGCATCGACAAAGGCCTCGAATTGCTGCGCGGCAGGCCGCTGGTGCAATGGGTAATCGAACGGTTCGCGCCGCAGGTCGACGAGCTGCTGGTCAACGCCAACCAGAACCTGGAATCCTATGCCCGCTTCGGCTACCGGGTAATTCCGGATGCCCTGGGAGGATTTGCCGGACCGCTGGCGGGTCTGCAACGTGGTCTCACTGAAGCCGGGAACGAATGGGTGGCGACCGTACCCTGCGATTCGCCGTTTCTCCCGACCGACCTTGTTATCCGGCTGCGCTGCGCGATGGAGCGGTCCGCTGCTGAAGTCGCGGTGGCCAAGACCGGCGACCAGCCCCACCCCGTGTTCTGCCTGTGCCGCAAGCAGGTCCTTTCGGGTCTGACCGCATTCCTGTCCGCAGGCGGGCGCAAGATCGACGCCTGGTACGCCACTTTGAAAGTGATCGAAGTCGCGTTCGACGACGAGGCCGCCTTCAGCAACATCAATACCCGGGAAGAATTGAGGTCGATCGAAGGCGGCGCCACCGCCGCCTAGAACCCGGTTACCCCGCAGGTGAGCGAGCGGCCGTCCTTTCAGGCCGATTGCAGGAGAACCGGGCGCGGCTGGTGCTCTTCCGCCAGCGCTTCCGGTCGCGCCACGAAGTAACCCTGCGCGAAGTCAACGTTGAGAGCGGTCACCATTTCCAGCGTGCGCGCGTCTTCCACGGACTCGGCGACCGTCTGCATGCCGAGCGTGTGGCTGATGCGGTTGATCGATTCGACGATGGCGTGATCCATCGGGTCGTCTGCCATGTCCTTGACGAACACGCCGGCGATCTTCAGGTAATCGACCGGGAGATACTTGAGGTAGGCGAAGGACGACATGCCGGTGCCGAAGTCATCGAGCGCGAACTGGCAGCCCATGCCCTTGAACTCGTGCATCAGTTCCGCCGCCCTGCTCAGGCTCGCAATCGCCGTGGTTTCGGTGATCTCGAAACACAGCAGCCCGTGCGGCAGTTCATAGCGGGTCAGCAGCGTGCGCAGGAAGTCGGGGAAGCTCTGGTCGTTGATGCTCGCTCCCGAGAGATTCACCGAATAGTGGTCGCGCGCGCCGCCGGCGCCCGGCGCCCGGGCAATCGCGCCGCTCCGCCACCGCCGGTGCAACTGCTCGACAAGCGCGCTGATGACCCAGCGCTCGATCGACGTTAGAAGATTGTAGCGTTCCGCCTCCGGCATGAACCCGGTGGGTGGAATCAGCTCGCCCGCCTCGTCGAGCATGCGGATCAGCACCTCGAAACGCCGCTCGTTGCTCACCGCAGGACTGAGGGGCATGATGCATTGGCGGTAAAGACGGAACTCCCCGAGCTCGAAGGCGCGGTTGATCTGCGATACGACGTGCATTTCGCCGTGCCGGATGGCGAGATCCCGCTCCTGCGGGCGATAGACCTGCACGCGGTCCCGGCCCTTGCTCTTCGCTTCGTAGCAGCAGGCGTCCGCAAGGCCGAGGATATGGTTGAAATCGCCCGACTCCGCGTCGATCGGGACCAGCCCGATGCTCACGCCGACGCTGAAGGTCTTGTCCTCCCACACGAACCGGAATTCACGCACGGTTTCGCGCATCGCGTTCGCGATCCGCAGCGCCTGGTCGAACGGGCATGATTCCAGCAACGCGCCGAATTCGTCGCCGCCCAGGCGCGCCAGTGTGTCGCTGCCGCGCATCTCGGACATCATCACCGTGGTGAGCTGGCGCAGCAGTTCGTCGCCCGCCCGGTGACCGCAGATGTCGTTGACGGACTTGAAGTTGTCCAGATCCATGAACATCAGCGCGTGCCGCCGGTCCTTGGATTTCGCGGTTTCGACGAGTTCGCCGAGACGGCGCTCGAATTCGCGCCGGTTCACGAGCCCGGTCAGCACGTCGTGGCTCGCCTGCCAGATCAACTGCTGCGCCATGGCCCGGATCTGGCTGATGTCGTGGAACACCACGATGGTCCCGAGCGGCTCGCCGCTCGCGCTCTGGATCGGCGCACAGGAAAACCGGATCGGACATTCGCCTCCGCCGCGGCTCAGCAGCCGAATCGACGCCGCTTCGAGGCCCTCCCCGGAAGCATTGCCTGCGATCTGCTCGGGCGACTCGATGATCTTTCCGGTTCGATCGTCGCGGACGCGATACACTTCGGAAAGCGGCCGCCCCCGCGCTTCCTCGCTGCTCCACCCCGTGTAGCGTTCCGCCACCGGGTTCATGTACTCCACCCGCCCGTCGGGATCAGCCGTGATGACGCCATCGCCGATCGAATGGAGCGTGACCTGCGCGAGTTCCTTCTCGATCTCGAGGGCGCCTTCGGTGCGCATGACCCGTCGTGTGACGAATGCGGCGATCACCCAGCCCGCGAGCGATCCCAGGATACCCAATGCCGCGACCCACAGCAGGGCGCGGCGTGCCGGCACGCTCGCCTGCACCGCCTCCCCGGTAATCGCGACTGTAAAGCCAAGCACGCTCATCACGAGCATCAGCGCAACCAGCACCCCGAAACCGGCCGTGAGCACCCGGCTCGACTTCGCGAACAGATAACGCCTGCCGGTTTTCATCCGTTCACCATCGCGCGCCGGGTCCGGTCCGCCGCGGGTCGCTGGCACAGCACGGGATCCTGGCGATAGAACAGCGCCAGCTGACGGTAGACCTCGGGATAGTCCGCCTGCACCCGGGAAGGCATTTCAAAAAATGCCTCGCTCACCACGGCGAAGAACTCCGCCGGGTTTTCCGCCGCGTAGGGATCGATGGGCATCATGTCCCCGCGATCGACGCGCGCGCAAAAGTCGTCGTAGGCGGCGGTGAACGCCCGCGACCATGTTTCACGGTTCATGCCGCCATGCAGCGGCGGGAAACCGTCCGCATCACCGTTGAGCATGTCCAGCTTGTGCGCGAACTCGTGGATCACCACGTTATAGCCGGCAACCTGTCCCGCGGCCTCCGCATCGGCCCACGACAGGATCACCGGGCCCCGCAACCACGACTCGCCGGACAAAGGTTCCTTCACCACGTGCGCCACGCCGTTCTCATCGAGATATTCATACTCGGCCACGAATTCATCCGGATAAATGATGACTTCGGCCCATCCGCGATAATAATCGAGATCGAGATTCAGGATAAGGAGGCAGGCCTGAACCGCGATCGCCATGCGGATGTCGTCGCGCAATCCGAACCCGGCGGCCCCGTGAATCGACTTCTGCTCGAGGAACAGGATCACCCAGTCCTTGAGTCGCGCGCGATCCGCTTCCGACAGCGTGCGCGTGAACGGAAACGCCCCCACCGTCCGGCGCCACAGTTGTTCGTCAAGCGTCGCGCGCCTGAGAATCCGCGCGCGTCGCCATTGCTTGAACCAGCCCATGCTTCAGGGCGCCACCGCCGCGGTCATTTCGCCGCCGTGTTCCCGGGCGGCACCCGGCGCCGCCACCGGTGTGCGGCGGACACAGGCGCGTTGGCGGCGCACGCCCCGGGCAGCTCCTTCATGTCCCGCCCTTGTTCTCGTCCCTGAATTCGACGACCCGCAGCGTCGAGCCCTCCGGCCGGTCCAGTTCAACGCCCTCGATCTGGGCAAAACGCTGCGAAATCTTGGCGCTCGTCACCTGCACTTTCTCCACGTCCTCGTGCGCCTGCCGGATGTGCCTGCCGAGGTCCCGCATGCGCTCGTCGAAGCGCCCGAACTCGACCGCCAGGCGTGCCAGCGATTCCTTGATCACGTGGACCTGCTTGCGCGTTTCCACGTCCTTCAGCACCGCGCGCGCCGTGTTGAGCACCGCCATGAGCGTCGTCGGCGACACGATCCACACCCGCCGGGAGATGGCATATTCGACCACTTCGGCGTGATGCGCATGAATCTCCGCGAACACCGCTTCGGCCGGCACGAACATCACCGCGCCGTCCGAAGTCTCCCCGGGTACGATGTACTTGTCGCCGATCGCATCCACATGACGTTTCACATCCTGACGGAACTGTTTCCCGGCGAGCGTGCGATCGACCTCGTTCGCCTCGGGATCGAACATGCGGTGGTAGTTTTCCAGCGGAAATTTGGAGTCGACCGCCACCTTGCCGGTGGGCGGCGGGAGCATGAGCACGCAGTCCGCGCGCGTGCCGTTGGAAAGCGTCGCCTGCATCTCGAAGGCGCCTGTCGGCAGCACGTTGCGAACCAGGGCCTCCAGCTGCACTTCGCCGAAGGCGCCGCGCGCGCGCTTGTCACCCAGCAACTCCTGAAGGCTCACGACGCTGCCGGTCAGGCTCTCGATCTTTTTCTGCGCTTCGTCGATGGTGGCGAGCCTCGTCATCACGCTGACGAAGGTGTCGTTGGTCTTCCTGAACCCTTCGTCGAGCCGCTCACTGACGCGACCGCTGATCTGTTCCAGCCGCTCGTCGATCTTCCTGGCAAGCGCCTCGACCGCGGCCGAGAACTGCTGCGTTGAACGGTGCATCGTGTTCTGGATAAGCTCCTGCTCCGCGCGCGCTTCCTCGGCCAGGATCTTCTGGAGCGCTTCGCGATTCTGCGCAAGCGCCTCGCTCAGCGCACCCTGCAACGCCTGCATGAGCGCCCGCGTCTGGCCGAGCTCCTGCGCCGTGATCTGGCGCAGCCGGTCGGAACTGTCCGCGAGCGCGCCGGCGACGCGGTCGGCCTGCCTCGCCAGTCCTTCGTGCAGGTCACGGAGCATGGCGCGGTGACCCGCCTCGATCCCGACGCGAATCTCCTCGGCGAGAGCGGCCGCGGCACGCTGCGCGCGCTGCAGCCGATGCGCCATCCATGCCACAAGCCCGCCCGCGGCAATCGCCACGACCAGCGCAAGCAGGAGCGCTCTTTCATCCATGAATCATTGTACCGCAGTTTGGCGCGCGTCCCGCTCCACACCGGAGAACACACGCCCTGACCACGCCCGCCTAGATCGAATCACGCAAGACGCGTGCGGGGGAAGCCCCCAGCACCTTTCGGGCCGATATCCAGGCATTGAAGGAAAGCAGCGCCATCCCGGCCACGGGCCCCGCAAGCCACAGCCACAAGCTCACGGGCAAATCGAGGTCGAACGCACGCGACGCGACCACTTCGCCGATCGCAGCCGCAGCGGCCGTGGCGAGCAGTCCCGCGATGAGGCCCATCGCGAGAAACTCGATGCGCTGGCTGCCGGTCACCTGGGCGCGGGACGCGCCGATCACCCGCATCAACGCCGCTTCGCGCCGGCGCTCATCCTCGGTGCTGACGAGCGCCGCATAGAGCACCAGCAGGCCCGCCCCGAGCGCGAAGAGGAATACGAACTGGACCGCCACGATCAGCTGGTCGATGATGCTTTGCGCCTGGCGCACGGCGGCAGCGACGTCGACAATGGTGAGATTGGGAAACTGCGCTGCGAGTTCGTTCATCAGGCCTTCCTGTTCGGGCGCGACGCGCAACGCGCAAATGAAGCTTGTGGGAAAGCGCTCGAGCACCCACGGCGGAGCGATCACGAAGAAATTGACTTTCATCGAATCCCAGCGCAGGCGCCGCAGGCTGGTGACGCGCGCGGTGAACGTTTCCCCGCCCACGCTGTAGGTGAGCGCGTCCCCCAGGCGAAACCCGAGCGTCCGTGCGATACCCTCTTCCACTGAAATTTCCGCCTCGCCGTGCGCGCCGCCGGAAAACCAGCGTCCCGCGCTTATCACGTTGTGTTGCGGGACCTGCGCCATGTACGACAGATTGAACTCGCGTTCCACGAGCCGCTTCGCCCGCTCCTCGGCATAGTCGCCGTCGCTCACGTTGCGCCCGTTGACCGCGATCAGCCGCCCCCGCACCATGGGGTAGACATCCGGCACGACAATACGCCGCTGCGCAAAAAAAGCCCTGACCGCCTCGAGCTGATCGCCCTGTATGTTGAGAACAAAACGGTTGGGCGCATCCGGCGGCGCCGCCCGGCGCCATGCATCCACGAGGTCACCGCGCGTCACTGTGAGCAGGAGCAACGCCGTGAGCCCCAGCGCAAGGCTCGCCACCTGCACGGCATTCGCGCGCGCATGTCGGCGCAGGTTCGCCAGACCGTAGCGCAGCATGGGACTCCTCCCCGAGAACCCGCGTACCAGGCGCGTTGCGGTCAATGCCCGCAGTAGCAGCCAGGCAACGCCCACGAACGCACAGGCGGCGATCGCAAATCCCGCGACCACGGTCGACCCCAGCCGCAAATCGCCGGCCTGCCACAGCAGCAGCCCGGCAAACGCGCCGAACCCGCCGGCGTAAGCAAGGAGCGTCGGGGGTCGCAGCGTTCCCGCTTCGCGCCGGATGACGCGGATCGCCGGCACGTTTTTCAACTGCAACAACGGGGGCAGGGCAAAACCCAGAAGCAGCACGAGTCCGGTGAGAAAGCCTTGCAGTGCAGGCAGCGCCGTCGGCAACGGGAGCGGCGCCCTGATCAGGTCCACGAGCCAGTAGGCGATGACGCCCTGGACCGCAAAACCGAGCACGGATCCGCCTGCACATCCGACGATGCCCAGCACCAGGAACTCGGCGCTGTAGAGCGTGAGGAGCCGGCGCTGGGTTGCGCCCACGCAGCGCATCACCGCGCACCCCTCGAGATGGCGCTCGACGAAGCGGCGCGTTCCAAGCGCGATCGCCACACCGGCGAGGACCGCGGCGAGCAAGGCGGCCAGTCCCAGGAATCGCTGCGCGCGCTCGATGGCCGCCCGGACTTCGGGCCGCCCGCTCTCGAGATTGTCCACGCGCTGTCCCCGCTGCAACCGGGACCGGACCCAGGCTTCAAACGCCGACACCTGCTCGCGCGCACCCGCCGCGTAAAGGTAATAACGAATCCGGCTGCCGACCTGCACCAGCCCGGTCGCGGCCATATCGTCGGCGTGCATCGTCAACCGCGGGGCGAGGTTGAAAAAATTCGCGCTACGCTCGGGCTCGAGCGTGAGCACCGCAGCGAAGGTGAATTCGCTGCGACCGAGCCTCACCCGGTCGCCCGGTCGCACCCCGAGCGCGGAACTCAGTCGCTCGTCCAGCCAGACCGTTCCACGCGCCGGGCCGCTTCCGGCGGGGGCGTCCGGCGCGTGGAGCCCGGGTGCAATCCGCAGCCTGCCGCGCAACGGGTAATTCGCGGTCACCGCCTTCACGCCCGCGAGCTGCGTCTTCTCTTCGCCGCCGCGGGTTGCCTGCACCATGCTGATGAAATTGACCGCCGCCGCAGGCTCCAGGCCGCGGCGGGGGATTTCATCCGCGATCGCGGCCGGCCACGGGTAATCGGACACGAGGACCAGGTCCGCCCCCAGCAATTGATGCGCGTCGCGCACCAGCGCCTGCCCCACGCGATCGGTGAAAAAACCAACGCTGGTGACGCTTGCGACCGCGATCACCAGCGCCGCGACGAGCAGCCGCAATTCGCCGCTGCGCCAATCCCGCAGCAACATGCGCAGAGCGAGGGAGAGCGTCGCGCGCATGGCTAGGATTCCACGATGCGACCCGCCGCGAGGCGAACCATGCGCGGGCACCGCCGGGCGAGATTCTCGTCATGCGTCACCAGAATCAGCGTCGTGCCGAAATCGCGGTTGAGCTCGAACATGAGATCGATGACGCCGGCGCCGGAGCCGGCATCCAGGCTGCCGGTCGGCTCGTCGGCAAGCAGCACCTTCGGGCGCACGACAAAAGCGCGCGCGAGCGCCACCCGCTGCTGTTCTCCGCCGGAAAGATGCTTCGGGTAGTGAAGCAACCGTTGCGCGAGTCCAACCTTGGAAAGCATTCCGCGCGCCGCTTCCTCGGCGTCAACCCGCCCGGAAAGTTCCAGCGGCAGCATCACGTTCTCGAGCGCGGTGAGTGCCGGCAGCAGCTGAAACGACTGAAACACGAACCCGACCATGTGGCCGCGAAGCTCGGCGCGGCCATCCTCATCGAGTTGCGACAGATCGTGACCGTCGAGAACGACCCGCCCCGACGTGGGCGTATCGAGGCCCGCCAGCAGTCCCAGCAGCGTCGACTTGCCCGAGCCCGATGCGCCGATGATCGCCACCACTTCCCCGGGATGCACGACAAAGCTTATGTCGCTCAATATGTTCAAGTCGATGTCGCCCGTCCTCACTTGCTTGGTAAGCGCGCTTACACGCACAATGGGCGTCCCGGCGTCCGTTGACATATGTTGATACGCTTTCTTCTGATGATGTGGCTAGCGGCGCCGGCGTTCGCCGCCTCCGCGACCCTCATGGTTTTTGGCGACAGCCTGTCGTCCGCTTACGGCCTGCCGCGCGAACAGGGCTGGGTCAGCCTCATGGAAAAGCGGCTGCATGAAAGAAAACCGAATTATAAAGTCGCAAACGTCAGCATCAGCGGCGAAACCACGGCGGGCGGCAGGAGCCGCATCGGCGCAGCGCTCAAGGCGCACCGTCCTGCCATAGTCATCCTTGCACTGGGAGCGAACGACGGATTGCGCGGACTGAGCCTGGATGCGATGCGCGCGAACCTCGAAACGATCATCCGGGCGTGCCGCGCGGCGGGCGCCAGGGTCCTGCTCGTCGGCATGCGCATGCCTCCCAACTACGGCCCGGCTTATTCGGAAAAGTTCCAAAGCACCTTCCGCGATCTGGCGCAGCGCGAACGCCTGCCGCTCGTGCCCTTTTTGCTCGAGGGGTTCGCCGACGACCGCGACTATTTTCAGCCCGACGGAATTCATCCCGCCGCGCAGGCGCAGCCCAGGATGCTGGACACGGTGTGGAAGGCGCTGCAGCCGCTGCTCTGATCCGTGCCGCGCGTATGGCTCTATCGATCCCGGGTCGCCGCATGATTTCGCGATTCGACCACGGCGCAACCTGTCATGCAAGAGCGGTAAATCGTGTTCCGCGGCAACTCCACCGGGCGCGTGCGGGGATTTACTCGC
>JACQOJ010000130.1 GCA_016202605.1 Betaproteobacteria bacterium | reverse complement strand
GCGCAGGCGAGTCCGCTCACCCGCGCGCCGAGTCCGCCAGCGCGCGAGTAGGCATCCGGCCCTTCGAAACTCAGAAGCACGAACGCCGGAGACGGGCATTGGCGCGAGAGTGCCGGGCCGATGGATGCACGCTGGTCGATCGCATACTGGTTCATGGCTTGCTCAACCTTGGTCTGGAAAATACTGTCGGGCAGTCAGTTTTCATAGCGTGCCTTGTGCGTCGCGATCCGTCTTCTCGATGGGGCATCAGCCGCAGCAACCTCTCTTGCCTTGATGGTCGTGAGCGGCTGGCACGGCGGATGTCGATGCGTTTGCATCATCGCCGCGGCAGCCCCCTTTGCCGTGATGGCTGTGAACAGGAGGGGTGCCATCTACGCCATAGCCCGCGTGCCGCACGGCCGACTTCAATTGCTGGGGCGAGGTCAGCCGCTCGTCGAATTGGACGGTGGCTTCGCCGGCAGCGAGCGACACCTTTACGTCACTGACACCGGTGATTGCCCTCAAAGCGTTCGTAACGTTGCTGGCGCAACCGTCGCAGGTCATGCCCGTCACTTTCAAGAGTTGAGTTTGCATGGTGATGCTCCTTCCATAGGATCAAAGTTCTGAAAGGCGATCAGCATCAGGAAAACCCCGATGAAGTACCAAATCGAAAACTGCTGTTTACGTTCCATGATGTGTCCTGTTCATGCCGTCGATTTCCAATTACGTCGAAGCGCGGCTCCCGATTCCGTTTGAGGCGCCCGAACTATCTGCTTGAGAGTGGCCGCAAGGATGGTCGTAGAGATCACGCCGGGTGAGGGGCGTTGGGTCAGGCGTGTCCCTTGCCTGGACGCAAGGACCTGGTAAACCCCGATGCCACCGCTCTCGAATTCCAGGGCGCATGCCGTCATGTACCGACGCCACACGCGATACGTCGCCTCGCTCACCCTCGACATCCACCAGGCCTTGAAAATAGGCCTCCGCGAGACGCAGCGGATCGCGGAACAGCGCCAGCTCGCGAAACGGTCCGGGAGCGCGGAAGACCACGGTTGCGCGGGGCGATCCTGCACCCAATTCCACCGTTTCGCCGTTCCAGAACCGTATGGCAAGGCTGCCGCTGTAAGAACGAAATACGCGGTGCACGGCTTCCTTCGCTTTTTCCACCGAATGAATCATGGTCCGGGGTTGGTTTATCCCGCTGGTATTCATGTCCATTGCAATCTCCAGGTTGCTGCCTTCGCGGTTCGGCTGTGGGGCAAGGCGTTCTCAAAGGCCTACCAGGGACCCAGGTAACGTATGCTGATCAGGAACAACACGGCGGCAAGCATCGCCCTGAGCCACGTCTCGCGCATGTATCTGCTCAATCGCGGACCTAGCCAGGATCCCGCCACAGTGCCCGCGAGGAGCAGCGCCAATAAGGGAAGGTCAAGGCGCACGCCGAGAAACACATAGTTACTGATGGATGCGACCGAACTGATAAAGATCGCGAGCGCCGCTGTACCGGCGACGATCGTCATGGGAAGACCCAACACGATTGACATGAAGGGCACCAGCAAGAACCCGCCGCCCACCCCCAGCGCCGAGGAGATCACCGCGATGCCGAGCGCGACAAGAAAAGGGATCCAGGGGCTGTAACGGAAGCGCTCGTTGCCGAAGCGGAACTCGAACCGGCCTGCGGAGAAGCGGAGCTGCTCTACGCCGAGCGTTTCCGGCGCTCCTCCTTCGCGGACTCGCCCTTCAAAAGCTGCAGCGGCGCGCCCGGCACGGCTGTCGCTCGACCGTTTCAGACCAACCAGCCGCCACGCGAGTTGCAGGGTGATCAAAAGGACAAACAAACCGAAGACGGGTTTGAATATTCCCAACTCACCGAGGTACCTCACCGAGAGTGTGCTTCCGATCAGTGCCCCGACCACGCCGCCTGCTCCGAGCAATGCTGCCAGGCCGAGGACGAGTCGGCGCTGCTTGTAATAGCTGGGTACGGCAACGAGGGGCGAGGCAAGCGTCAGCATCTGCGCCATCGGCTTGAGCAGGTTCGCGTCGGTCAGGCCCAGCACCGAGATAAGCCCGACTGAAGCGATAATCCCTCCGCCTGCCCCCACGAGCGAGAATACAAGACCGACCAAAATCCCCCAGGCAAGCGGAACCCAAGGTGCGATACTGATTCCGCTCACGTCAAATACCATGATCCAACTCCTTGGCCGCCGTTCCATGATCCATAATTTCTCCACGGTCAATGCGGCACGGCCTGTCCGGTGCGCGCGGGCGGCGGGCGGCGTCCGACTTCCACCGGGATCGACAGCGGCTTGCCGTCCCGCAGCACGTCGAACGTTCCGCGCGTGCCCGGCGCGAGTGCGGCCGTTTCGTTGATCAGCGCTCCCGTTTCGGATATGGGCTTGCCGTTGACGGCGACGACGACATCGCCCGGACGAATGCCGGCGCGTTCCGCCGGCCCCCCACGCTGTACGCCCATGATC
>JACQOJ010000134.1 GCA_016202605.1 Betaproteobacteria bacterium | reverse complement strand
GTCGTCGCCGCCCTCAAGCAGAGCTGTGAGGGCATCAGCGCGCGCGAGTTGCAGGCGCATGATCGCGGAAGCCGGGAGACGTTCGAATTCGACTATTGCCGGGACTTCCGAGCGCTCGCCGAGGTGGCCGAGATCGGCGAGGAGCCCGTCGGAGCTGTCGATCGCGCTGTGCGCCACGCCGCGCAGGGCCTCGCCCAGTGCGACACGCGGCACCGGCGCGTCGAGCCGCCTCTGCACCCTCGAAAGCTCGCGCCGCTCCAGGCTGATGCGCTTTCGCAGCGCGGCCAGCGCGAGCGCGGCATCGCCCAGGTACCCCGACACCCAGATATCGTCGTTCACGCGCGCCCCGCTACGCGTCAGGGCGTTGCCGGCGGGAACCTCGCCCATGATCTGCACGCAGATCGCGAGTGCGCCACCGGTGGTGTCGCCGCCGATGAGATCGACGCCGTGCACGCGCGCAAGCCGCATGAAGCCGGAAGAAAAGGCCCGCAGCCACTTCGCGTCCGCCGTCGGCAGCGCGAGCGACAGCGTCGCCCAGCGCGGGGTTGCGCCCATCGCGGCCATGTCGGAGAGATTGACGGCGAGCGACTTGTGACCGAGCAGCCGGGGATCGGCATCGGGAAAAAAATGCCGGCCGGAAATCAGCATGTCGGTGGACACGACGAGTTCCATGCCGCGCCGCACCCGCACCAGCGCCGCATCGTCGCCCACGCCCAGCCGCGCGCCCGGGGCGGGATGGGTGAAGAAGCGCCTGATTACCTCGAATTCGGAGAGAGCAGACATTGGTTATAGCCGGGAGGTCGGGAGAGCGGGAGGTCGACAAAAGAGCCTGGTTCATCCCTCTCCCGATCTCCCGCTCTCACGTTCTCACGCCGTCACGCGCTCACCTTCTCTCGGTCATTGCTTCGGCGGCTGCGCCGCGCCGCTCTGCCGCCGCATCTGCTCCTGATATTCCGTCCATTTTTTCTTCATCAGGCGCGGAAAATAGAAATCGACGAGGGCAAACCCCAGGAAAAACAGCGCGACCAGCGTCGCCGTCCCTTGGCCCATGAACCGGGGCCCCTCGACCAGGACGTATATGCCCAGAATGAGATTGACGACACCCGCGAAGTAAAACGCGAGAATCCGCTTCCTCAACTTTTCGTCAATATCCATCATCGACTCCCGGACAGCTACGACACCGCGTTGACTTCCGCGCCCCGCACGCGCGCCGCCAGCTTGTTCAGTACGCCGTTCACGAACTTGTAGCCGTCGGTGCCGCCGTAGGCCTTCGCGAGCTCGACCGCCTCGTTGATCACCACCCGGTACGGCACCTCGGGCTGGTGAAGCAGTTCGTAGCCGGCGAGCAGCAGGATGCCGCGCTCGACCGGCGAGAGTCCGGCGAAGGCGCGGTCAAGGCACGGCGCGATCTCGCGTTCGAGCTCGGCCGCGCCGCCGATCGCGCCGTGAAACAGGATGCCGAAATATTCGACGTCGATCTTGTCGAATCCCCTGGCCTCCGCGAGCTGCCCGGCGATCGCCTGCGGTTCGGTCCCGGCGAGCTGCCACTGATAAAGGCCCTGGAGCGCGAACTCGCGCGATCTCCTGCGATTCGATTTCATCATATGTCGTTTTCCCGGCGATCCCGCAGGTGCCTTTACTGGATCCTTTTCAACAGGTTCGCCATCTCGATCGCGACCAGCGCGCACTCCGCGCCCTTCTGCGCCATGCGCGCGAGCGCCTGATCGTCGTCCTCGGTGGTCAGGATGCCGTTGGCGACGGGCACGCCGGTATCGAGCTGCACGCTGGTGATGCCGCCCGCCGATTCGTTGGCCACGATCTCGAAATGATAGGTCTCGCCGCGCACGATCGCGCCCAGCGCGATCAACGCGTCGAACCTGCCGGTCTGCGCGAGTTTCTGCAGCGCGAGCGGTACTTCGAGCGCTCCCGGCACGGTCACGATGCGCGTGTCCGCTTCGCGCACGCCGTGCTTGACGAGCGCCGCGGCGCAGGCCGAGAGCAGTCCCTCGGACGCATCCTGGTTGAAGCGGCTCATCACGATGCCGATCCTGAGACCGGCGCCGCGCAGGTCGGGCTCCAGTTCCTCGATGTTGTCGAAACGCGCCATGTCAAGGCCCTTTGTCCTTTCACCGGCCGTTCGCCGGCGGCTGCAGATAGCCCGTCACCTCGAGGTCGAAGCCGGTCATGCTGGGCATGGGGCGGGGGAGCGCCATGAGCCGCATCTTCTTGACCTTGAGGTCTCTCAGTATCTGCGCGCCGATGCCGTAGTTGCGCAGCGCGATCTTCGACTGCGCGACGGCCTGCTGCCGCGAGCGCGCGTGCAGCAACAGGTCCGCGGCGCTCTCCTGCAGGTGCAGCAGCACGATCACGCCGCATTCCGCGCGGCTCATCGCCGCCAGCGCATCGTGAAAATTCCACGAGTGGCTGGTGCTCCCGGTATCGAGCAGATCGACCACCGACAGCGGCTCGTGCACGCGCACCAGCACCTCCCGGTCCGGGCGCGGCTCGCCCTTCACCAGCGCCAGGTGCGTGGCGTTCCCGATCCGGTCGCCGTAGGCGAAGAGCCGGAAGCGGCCGTGCACGGTATCGATTTCCCGCTCCGAGGCGCGCGTCACCAGCGACTCGGTGCTGCTGCGGTAATGAATGAGGTCGGCGATGCTCCCGATCTTCAGCCCGTGCCGGGATGCGAACTGCTCCAGGTCGGGCAGCCGCGCCATCTCGCCGTTGTCCTTGAGGACCTCGCAGATCACCGCCGCCGGAGTGAGCCCCGCCAGCCGCGCCAGGTCGCAGCCCGCTTCGGTGTGGCCGGCGCGCACCAGCACGCCGCCTTCCTGCGCCATCAGCGGAAAAATGTGCCCCGGCTGCACGATGTCGAGCGGGCTCGCGTCCGCCCTGATCGCCGCCTGCACCGTGCGCGCGCGGTCTGCGGCGGAGATGCCGGTGGTAACGCCTTCCGCGGCCTCGATCGACACGGTGAAGTTGGTGCCCAGCGGCGAGCGGTTGTTGGCGACCATCAACGGCAGGTTGAGCTGCCGGCAGCGTTCCTCGGTGAGCGTCAGGCAGACGAGTCCGCGGCCGTAACGCGCCATGAAGTTGACCGACTCCGGCGTCGCGAACTCCGCGGCCATCACCAGGTCGCCTTCGTTCTCGCGGTCCTCCTCATCGACCAGGATGACCATTTTCCCGGCCGCGATGTCGGCAATGATTTCCAGTATCGGACTGATCGCCATGCCTGCTCTCAAGATATCCTCAATCCCCGATGTCGAACTGCCTCATGCGCTCGATGTAACGCGCCACCATGTCCGCTTCCAGGTTGACCCGCTCTCCGACCCGCAACTCCCGCAGGTTGGTCGCCTCCAGAGTATGGGGGATCAAATTCACTTCGAACTCCGCGCCGCTCACCGCGTTCACCGTCAGGCTGACGCCGTTGACGGCGATCGAGCCCTTGCACGCGATGTATCTGGCCAGCTCGGCCGGTGCCTCGATCGCCAGCAAGCGGTTGTCGCCCACCGGCTCGAAACGGGCCACTTTGCCCACGCCGTCGACATGCCCGCTCACGAGGTGCCCGCCGAGCCGGTCGGACAGGCGCAGCGCCTTCTCGAGGTTGACCCGCGCGCCGACCGGAAACCCCGCGGTGCGGCCGAGGGTTTCGCGCGAGACATCGGCCTCGAACGCCGTGCGGTCGCGCGCCACCACGGTCAGGCAAACACCGTTCACGCTGATGCTGTCGCCGACCGCCACGTCGTCCAGCGCAAGCCCGCCGGCGTCGATCCGCAGTCTGGAACCGCCGGGCGCGGCGCCGGCGATTCTGCCGATGGCGGCGACGATTCCGGTGAACATTATACGACCCTCGCGATGATGCGGATGTCGGCCCCGACCATGCGCAGGTCGCGAATCCGCAGTTCGCGCCGCGCGCTCAACTCCGTCAACTCGGGAAGATCGAACATGCCGCGCGCGGCGTCTCCGATCAGATGCGGCGCCAGATAGACCACCAGCTCATCGACGAGGCCTTCGCGCAGGAGCGAACCGTTGAGCTTGTATCCGGCTTCCACGTGCACTTCGTTCACCCCGCGCCGCGCGAGCTCCTGCATCAGCGCCCCGAGTTCGACCTTTCCCGCGGGATTGGGCAAAACCAGCACTTCCACCCCTTTTCCGCGCAGCAAATCGATCTTCCCGGCATCGCCTGCGGCCGCGGCGATCAAGGCCCCCCCTTCCAGCACTTTGGCCGACAGCGGCGTCTCCAGCCGGCTGTCGACCACCACCCGCAACGGCTGGCGCGGGGTCTCCACCTCGCGCACGGTGAGCTGGGGGTCGTCGTCCCTCACCGTGCCGATGCCCGTCAGCACGGCGCAAGCCCGCGCGCGCCAGCCGTGGCCGTCGCGGCGGGCCGCCGCGCCGGTGATCCACCGGCTCCTGCCGTTGTTGAGAGCGGTCTTGCCGTCGAGGCTGGCGGCGATCTTCATCCTGACCCACGGGCGGCCGCGCGTCATGCGCGAAACGAATCCGATATTGAGCTCGCGCGCTTCCTCTTCCAGCAACCCGCTCTCAACGGCGATGCCGGCCTGCTCCAGAAGCGCCGTTCCCTTGCCCGCCACCAGCGGATTGGGGTCCCGCATCGCCACGACAACTCGCGCGATGCCCGCCGCGACGAGCGCTTCCGCGCACGGCGCGGTGCGCCCGTGGTGCGCGCAAGGCTCGAGCGAGACGTAGGCGGTTGCCCCGCGCGCTGCCGCGCTCGCCGCCGCGAGCGCGTTCGCCTCCGCGTGCGGCGCGCCGGCGCGCTCGTGCCAGCCCTCACCGACGACGGCGGCGCCGCGCACGAGCACGCACCCGACCCGGGGATTGGGCGTCGCCGTATTGAGCCCCCGCCGTGCGAGTTCCAGTGCCCTCGCCATATGGCGATGATCTTCAGCGGTAAACGGCATAAGACCGGGAAGCGTTACTTCTTGCCGCCGGCGGGTTTCTGCACTTCCTTGATCGCGTCCTGGAAGTCGCCCACGCCCTGGAAGCTCCGGTAGACCGACGCGAAGCGGATGTAGGCCACGTGATCGAGCCTGTAGAGCTCGCGCATCACCATCTCGCCGATGCGCTGCGATTCGATCTCGCGTTCCGCGAGCGCAAGCACGTCCTGGGTGATGGTCGCGATCGCCTCGTCGACCGCCTGCGTCGGCACCGGGCGCTTGTTCAGCGCGAGCGTGAAGCTGCGGCGCAGCTTGTCCAGGTCGAATTCCGCGCGGCTGCCGTCCTGCTTCACGACCTGCGGCATGCGCAATTCCACCGTTTCGTAGGTGGTGAAGCGCTTGTTGCAGCTCGTGCAGCGCCGCCGCCGCCGGATGCTCTCCCCGTCATCGCTCACCCGCGAGTCGATGACCTGGGTGTCGTCGGATTTGCAGAACGGGCACTTCATCCTTGCTTTACCCGTACACCGGAAACTTCGCGCATAACTCCTTGACTTTGCCGCCCACGGCCTTCGCCGTCTTTTTGTCGTTGGGCGCGTCGAGCAGGTCGGCGATGAGGTTCGCGAGCAGTTCGGCCTCCATTTCCGTGAAGCCGCGCGTGGTCATCGCCGGCGAACCGATGCGTATGCCGCTCGTCACCGTCGGCTTCTGCGGATCGTCGGGAATCGCGTTCTTGTTGACGGTGATGCCCACGCATCCCAGCGCGTTCTCGGCCTCCCGCCCGGTGAGTCCCTTGTCGCGCAGGTCGACGAGAAACATGTGGCATTCGGTGCGCCCGGACACGATGCGGTAGCCGCGTTCATGCAGGACTTTGGCCAGTACCCGCGCGTTGTCGAGCACCTGCTCCTGGTAGTCCTTGAACTCGCGGCTCATCGCCTCCTTCAATGCGACCGCCTTCGCCGCGATCACGTGCATCAGCGGACCGCCCTGCGTGCCCGGAAAGACCGCCGCGTTGAGCACGCGCTCGTGCTCCGCGTTGGCGAGGATCAGGCCGCCGCGCGGGCCGCGCAGCGTCTTGTGAGTGGTGCTGGTCACGAAATCAGCGACGCCGACGGGGCTGGGATAGAACCCGGCCGCGATCAATCCGGCGTAATGCGCGATATCGGCCATCAGGAGCGCGCCCGACCTGTCGGCGATGGCGCGAAAACGCTTCCAGTCGATCACCAGCGAGTAAGCGGAGGCCCCGGCGATGATGAGCTTGGGCTTCTTCACGTGCGCGAGTTCGTCGACTTCCGCGTAGTCGATCTCCTCGGTTTCGGAATCGAGCCCGTAGGTGTAGGCGTCGTAATAGCGGCCACTGATATTGACCCGGGCGCCGTGCGTGAGATGCCCTCCGGCGTCGAGCGCCATGCCGAGGATCGTGTCGCCGGGATGCAGCGCCGCCACATAGACCGCCTGGTTCGCCTGCGCTCCGGAATGCGGCTGCACGTTGGCGTAGCCGGCGTGAAACAGCTTTTTCGCGCGGTCGATCGCCAGTTGCTCGACGATGTCGACGTACTCGCATCCGCCGTAGTAGCGCTTGCCCGGATAGCCTTCCGCGTACTTGTTGGTGAGCGCCGTGCCCTGCGCCTGCAGCACGCGCGGGCTCGCGTAGTTTTCCGAAGCGATAAGTTCGATATGATCTTCCTGGCGGCGATACTCCTGCTCGATCGCCTGCCAGACCTCGGGATCAAAGCTCCCGATGGTATCTTTTTGAGAATACATGGACTCCCCGCGCTTAAGTTTTTGATTTTAGCATGCTTAATGGCCGCGTTTTGCCGCGGCCGCGCGGCGCCGCGTATGATGACAGTGAAAATGAAGACACGGGAATCCGGCCGGCTGGCGCTTGACCCGCGATCGGACGCGCACCCCTTATCCCGCGCCGACCGCTTGCAGGCGCCCTCTTTTGCCGATACATCAGAATGATGCGGGCTTTGCTCGGGATTTCGAGACTGATCGACGGGCTCAACGAACGGGTCGGCCGCGTCGTCGCCTGGCTGGTCCTGATCAGCGTTCTGGTCAGCGCCGGCAACGCCACGGTGCGCTACGCGCTGAACCTCAGCTCCAACGCCTGGCTCGAAATCCAGTGGTACCTGTTCTCGGCGATCTTTCTGCTGGGCGCGGGTTACACGCTCGGGAGAAACGAGCACGTGCGCGTCGACGTGCTCGCGGGCAGGTTATCGCGGCGAGGCCAGGCCTGGATCGACATCCTCGGCGGAACGTTGTTCCTCCTGCCGATCGCCATCCTCATCCTGTACCTGTCGTGGCCGATGTTCATGCAGTCCTACGCGAGCGGCGAGATCTCCAGCGACGCCGGAGGGCTCATCCGCTGGCCGGTGAAGCTGCCGATTCCGGCGGGTTTCGCGCTCCTCGTTCTCCAGGGGCTGTCGGAAATCATCAAGCGCGTCGCTTTTCTGCGCGGCATCATCCCCGACCCCGCCGGCAAGACCGGAAAAGAGGCCTGATGCCGCACGAGATGATGGCGCCGTCGATGTTCGGCGTGCTGGTGCTGTTCCTGCTGATCGGCTATCCGGTCGCGTTTTCGCTCGCGGCGAACGGATTTGTGTTCGCGCTCCTCGGCATCGAAATGGGACTGCTCAAGCCCGAGCTCCTGCAGGCGCTGCCCGAGCGCGTGTTCGGCATCATGCGCAACGATACGCTGCTCGCGATCCCGTTCTTCACCTTCATGGGACTCATCCTCGAGCGCAGCGGCATGGCCGAGGAATTGCTCGACACCATCGGGCAGTTGTTCGGAGCGGTGCGCGGCGGCATCGCATACGCCGTGGTGTTCGTCGGCGCGTTGCTCGCGGCGACCACCGGTGTCGTGGCCGCGTCGGTGATTTCAATGGGACTCATCTCGCTGCCGATCATGCTGCGCTACGGCTATTCGGCGCGGCTTGCGTGCGGGGTGATCGCCGCCTCCGGCACGCTGGCGCAGATCATTCCGCCGAGCCTGGTGCTGATCGTGCTCGCGGACCAGCTCGGCAAATCGGTCGGCGACATGTACCAGGGAGCATTCATTCCCGGCCTCACCCTCGCCGCCCTTTACCTGGGCTACGTGCTGCTGATCTCCATCATCAAACCGAACGCCGCGCCGGCGCTGCCGCCGCAGGCGCGCACGCTCAGGGGG
>JACQOJ010000129.1 GCA_016202605.1 Betaproteobacteria bacterium | reverse complement strand
TCGCCTTGATCATCATGACCAATTTATTGCTCATGGTCGTGTTTGGTTATATCAATAGTGAGCAGGTGCGTGATGGCGAGACATTGATCCGGCAAATGGATTGGCAAACATTTGTTGCTGTAGGCGCCGGTGTCGGTGTCGTGGTATTCGCGGGCAGTCTCTACAAGATCATCGCCTTATCCGCGGGTGGCAAGGTTGTCGCGGAGTCGCTGGGCGGGCAGTTGATTCCACGCAATACGCAGGACCTCAAGCAACGCAAACTGTTGAACGTGGTGGAAGAAATGGCCATCGCTTCCGGCACGCCTGCGCCGCCGGTTTATCTGCTCGCGAATGAACCGGGCATTAACGCCTTTGCGGCGGGATTTTCGCCGCGCGATGCAGTCATCGGCGTTACCCAGGGGGCCATCGATCATTTGAGCCGCGACCAGCTGCAAGGCGTCATTGCCCATGAGTTCAGCCATATATTCAATGGCGATATGCGGCTCAACCTGCGCTTGATGGGCGCGCTGAACGGCATCCTGATCCTGGGCGTCCTCGGCTATTACCTGCTGTATTCGACGACGTCATTCTCGGGCCGCCGGCGCAGCAATGACAAAGGCGCGGCTGCGATATTGACGCTCGCCATCGGGCTGATGGCCATCGGTTTTGCAGGCACGTTTTTCGGCGGCCTGATAAAAGCCTCGGTGAGCCGGCAACGGGAATACCTGGCAGACGCCTCGGCGGTTCAGTTTACGCGCAACCCGGACGGGATTGCGGGTGCGTTGAAGAGAATCGGCGGGCTCGCGTCCGGTTCAAAAGTGGAGAATCCCGGCGCGCCCGAAGTGAGCCATGCTTTTTTCGCGCAGGGGATTTCGGGTTTCACGCAGTGGTTGTCCGCCACGCATCCGCCGCTGGCAAAGCGCATCCTGCGCATCGATCCGCATTGGGACGGCAAGTTCGATTTCTCCGACCAGGCCGACTCGGCTCAGGATGAGAGCCAGGCCGGTGATTCGGACGCCATGAAACGTCAGGCAGTTGCCAGCAAGGTTGCTGCTATCGCCGCCGGCGCAGCGGTTGCCGACGTCCTGACTGCGATAGACCAAATCGGCAACCCGAAACAGGAAGCAGTCGATTATTCCCGCTCGCTGCTGTCAGAGTTGCCCATGGCCATCAAGGAGGCCGCGCGCGAACCCTACGGCGCCCGGGCAGTCATCTATTCCCTGGTGCTTGACAAGAGGCAAGAGGTTCGCCCCAGACAATTGAAGCAATTACGGGAGCATGCCGATCCGGATGTTTACGCACTGACACTCACGTTGATGCCGCAGATGGATGAGCTGGATGTCAAATACCGTTTGCCGGTCATTGATATCGCCGTTCCGGCGCTAAAGCAGTTATCGCTCAGTCAGTACAAACTGTTCAGGGGAAATCTGATCGCGTTGATCGAAATGGACTCCAGGGTTGACCTGCTGGAGTGGTCATTGCAGAAGATCGTGTTCAATCATCTCGACGGGCAGTTTTTCAAATTGGCGCCCATGAAGGCGCGTTATTCCGATCCCGGGCAGCTCAAGAAGGAAATTGAGCTCGTACTCTCGGTGATGGCCCAGGCCGGGGCTCAAAATCAGAGTGGTATGGAGGAAGCATTTGCTGCGGCAGCACAAACGCTGGAGTCAAGCGGACTGGCATTACTGGCGAAAAATCAAATCAGGATTTCGGATCTGGATCTGGCCTTGGAAAAATTGGAAAAATTGAAACCTCTGGCGAAATCCCGGTTGCTGAAGGCCTGTGTCGCCAGCATCGCACACGATCAGAGAGCATCGGCAGTCGAGTTGGAGTTATTGCGCGCCTTTGCGGGTGTTTTGGATTGCCCTATGCCACCTTGGATGGCGTGACGGCGATATGACTTCTGCCGCTCCCGTCATCACGCTCTCGCCGCGCGGGATCGAATTGCCCATGGGTGCACCCGAAGACGGCCCCGAGGTGCAAAGCGTGCGCGCGCTGGGCAATCTTGAAGGACCGGTATTTCCTGCAAGACATGGAGCGGCACGGTGTCGAAACGTATGAAGCGGCGATCGCGCTGATGCGCAGACTCCGGACGCAGGAGATCAAGACTGCCGCCGTGTCCTCCAGCAACAACTGCGCGGCGGTGCTCGATGCAGCGGGCACGCGAGATCACGGCAAAGTGAAACACAAGTCTTCAGGAGTCAGTAATGAAACAGCAAAGCGACGAACGCAGTTTCAAGGATCCGGTCTGCGGCATGGAAGTTAGCCGCCTGTCCGCGGTGGTGGATTTCGTTTACCAGGGCAAGACCTTCTACTTCTGCGCCAGGGCGTGCCGGCAGGCGTTCGAGGCGGAGCCTGAGAAATACATCAAGCATCACCGCCAGCATGGGATGAAGCCAAGACAAGCTTGAACGACACTTATGACGAATAACCTGATTTCACCATTGAACAGCGGGCCGTTCTTCTGGCTCATGGCGTCGGTGTTCGTGGTGACGCTTGGTTACGGCGTCGCGCTGCCCATGCTGCCGTTTTTCCTGGAGCCTCTGCTTGCGGACTCGAGCCGGTTCTCGGTGTCCTGGCACGTTGGGATGATAACCGGCGTATACGCATTCGCGATGTTTCTGTTTGCGCCGCTGTGGGGCCGGCTGTCCGACAACGTTGGCAGGCGGCCCGTCATTCTGGCCGGCCTGGGCGGCTTTGTCGTGATGCTGGGAACGTTCGGACTTTCCCCCAACTTGGGATTTGCCTACGCTTCGCGCATTCTGGGCGGATTATTCGCTTCGTCAGTTCTGCCCGTCGCCTCGGCCTACATCGCCGACATGGGGGTGCCGGAATTGCGCGCTCGGCGGTTTGCCTGGATGGGCACGGCAGGTCTCCTCGGTTTCCTGGCAGGGCCGATGCTGGGCGGATGGTTGTCGGACGCGAGCGGGCAATGGCTATCTTCTTTTGCCGGGCGCACGGGTGTGGACCTGGTTTCAATGCCGTTCCTCGTGGCGGCAGCGCTGGGCGCGGCGGTTTGGCTCCTCACCTACCTGGAGATGCCCCGGTACGCGGGGAACGCAGCAGTGCTCCCGGCTGCCGACAAACCCTTTACATCGCATGACTCAAGATCGGTCAACGTCCTGCTGCTGCTGACGCTCCTCATGATGTTCGGCCTGGGCAGCTTCGAAGTCGGAGTCACTTTGCATGGACAACAAATCCTCGGTTTCGGCCCGGATCGACTCAGTCAGATGTTCGTGGCGTGCATGCTGGTGATGATCGGGACCCAGGTACTCGTGTTTCCTTACCTGATCAAGCGGTGGCACATTCACTTCATCGCGCCACCGGCCTTCGCGGTCATGGCGGGCGGGCTGGTTCTCCTGCCCGTGGCCCTGGACTTTGGCTGGCTCCTGGTCGTGGTCGGACTGGTCGCCGCGGGATCGGGATTACTGGCGCCGATCATGAGTTACCGGATTTCCCTGGCTGCCGGGACCGCGCAGGGTGCCGTGCTCGGGAAGCAAGCCGCGGCATCGAGCCTGGGCCAGGCGATCGGTTCTGTCGTCGCAGGCTTGTGGTTTGGGTTGATGAACCGGGAACCTTTCTGGGCCACCGCGGGCGTACTCCTGATCGGTGCAGTGCTGAGTGCCGGAATGCCCCTGCTCTCGGCGCAGCCTGCAGCCAAGAGCGGGACTCGTTTCTGAGAGCGGCCCCCTTAATTAATCGCATGAATCTCAACATTTCAAACCTCTTAAAACCGAAAGGTCACCATGCTCGACACCAAACTGGTTTCCTGGGCGCTCGGCATCTTCGGCGCGATCACGTTCGTCGTGTGCGTGATCTACGGGCTGATCGTGCCCGCGAGCCTCGGCATGCGGGCGGTGCTGGAGGCGATGCTGCCGGCGTTCAAATGGCTCACCTGGTGGAGCTTCCTGCTGGGCCTCGCGGAGAGCTTCCTCTACGGCGTCTACGTGGGGATCGTGTTCTGCCCGGTGTACAACTGGCTCCACCGCCGCCGGGGACGAAGCGAACGATGAAAAGCGCATGGATTACGACGTGATCGTGGTGGGCGCCGGGCCCGGCGGATCCGCTGCCGCGTTCGAGCTTGCCCGCAGCGGTGCGCGGGTCGCCCTCATCGAGCAACAGCGGCGTCCCCGCTACAAGCCGTGCGGCGGCGGCCTGTCGCTGAAGATCGACCGCTTTCTCGAACCGGACTTTCATACTCTTGTCGAGAAGACCGTGTACGGCGCCTGTTTCACGTTCGAAGGGGTCGAGGACTTCCGCGCGGCGACCGATCGCCCCATCGCATACATGGTGATGCGGGATCGCTTCGATCTCTTCCTCGCCGAAAAAGCGCGCGCCGCGGGAGCGGACCTGCGCGCGGGCGAGCGCGCGCTCGAGGCGGTCGAGGAGGAGGACCGCGTGCGCACAAAGCACGGCGAACTCTCGGCCCGCTACCTCATCGGCGCCGACGGGGCCGGCGGCATCGTGGGGCGCTCGCCGTGGACGTCTCGAAAGGAATGCTGCACGCCGCCTGGAAGAAGATCGCGGACGCGCGCGTCGCGTGGGCGCAGCACGATATCACGAGCCTGCCCTATGCCGACGAATCGATCGATGTCGTGGTGAGCACCTGGACCCTCGAGACGCTCGCCGATCCGCGCCGCGCCGTGCGCGAGTTCCTGCGCGTAATCAAGGATGACGGCTTCGTCATCTATGCCTTCTCCGGCAAGCCTGCCGCCGGGCTGGAGCGGCTCTACGCGCGGCTCGTCGAGGGGTGGTCCGCCGGGATGCTGCACGGCCGCTTCCTGCGTGCAGCCGAGCAGCCCTATCACGACTGCGGCCGGTCGCGGCTGACGAAGTTCGCGAACGGGCTCGCCACGGTGGTGGTGCTGCGCAAGTGCTGCAGCGTCGACGACCCGCATGCGCCCTGCCTGCCCGCGCAGGCCCCGGGCGAGGCGGCCCATGGCGCAGGCTAGATTCCCGCACCCGGTTCCCTCCCATGGCAGACGCCTTCCGTCTCTTCGCCCAGCCCTGGTGGGTGAACCTGCTGGTCCTCGTGCCGCTGCTGTCCTTCTATTTCTGGCGACGGTCGGGACTGGCGATTGCGCGTCTAACCCTGGCCATCGCCGCCGCGTTTGGCATCGCATTCGGATTCGTCGAAGCGGCGGTGGTGGTCTATCTCCGCGCGGCCGTCGGACTGTTCCCTGGCCGCGGCGGCGCGCCGGATTACGCGCCGGCCCTCCAGGACATTCCGCAGAACCTGTTGGATATCGAGGTCTTGCGCGAAGCGGCGACGATCATCATGCTCGTCTCGATCGCGCTGCTCGCCGCGCGGCGCGCGCGCGAGCGCTGGGCCATGTTTCTTTACATCTTTGCCCTCTGGGACCTCGCCTACTACGCCGGGCTGCGGGCGACCGTTGGCTGGCCGCCTTCGCTTCTCGCCGACGACATCCTGTTCCTGATCCCGGTGCCGTGGATTTCAAACGTGTGGTACCCGTTACTGGTCAGCGGCCTGACCGTGTTTGCCGTGGTGTTCGCGACCGGCATCGGTCAGTCGCGCCATGCGGACGCTTGACCTTTGAGCACGTTCAACGTTATCCAGCGGATGCAGAGCAAAGACACGCAATCAAACGTCGGAGCGCTCGTGCTCGCTTTCCGGTACGATAGCGCGAGCGGCGATTAAGAGGAGACGACGATGAAACATTCGATTTTTTTCACGTTATCGGCCTTCGTGCCCATTTCCCTGTCCATCGCCGGCGTCGCGCTGGGTAGCCAGCACAGCGTGCACGACCGGATGATGAGCGAACAGGCGGCCCCCGTGAAGGAGCCGGAGCTCAAGACGCTGGATGACCTCGCGAAGGAGATCAAGGC
>JACQOJ010000027.1 GCA_016202605.1 Betaproteobacteria bacterium | reverse complement strand
TTTCAGCTTGATCGTGACGGGAGTGCGGGCGTCCACCCGGCCCGGGGGCCACTCGCGGTGAACGATCTCTTCCACCCGTCCGCGGGCCTCTACGTATCTTCGATCGAAAGCGGCCTCATCCGAAATAGAATCGATCCATACTTTCCCTTTCAAGAGGGCCGCCCCGAAAATATGGCGAATGCTGAATTTCGCCTCCTCTCCGGTTTTTGGCTCGGGAAATTTCATCAGATAGGAATCGTATAGGTTCATCTCTACGATGACCTTCTCGATGTCGCCATAAGAAATATGGTGTTCGTCCACCATATCGTAAAAAGCATCCAGAGCGCGATGGGCACGATAACAGCACGGATACTTCTTGATGGAAATGCCCGGATTCACGATCTGAAAGGTTTTCCCCAGGTCCCGGGTCATCTCCTCCAGGTCGTATGCTCCCTCCTCGATCAACGCATCGCAAAACCCCTGGGGCGTCTCGATGATATCGGGATGGGAGGTAAATCCCTTCCTTGCCAATTCCGCCGCCTCTATGCCATCTCGCGATCCAAAGGCCAGTTCCGTGACATGGGCCATCGTTCCCACGGTGGTAATCAGGCCCCCTGCCTGAAAGGCGGCAGTGCCAATGGCCATTCTCGACTGCTCCAGATCCAATCCCATCATTTTACTGGCGGCGGAAGCCGTCCCAAGGTGATTGAAAATACTGATCCTCCCTTTCTTGCTGACGCCCTTCAAGGACGGACCACCCACCCTACCCTGGATCTCAAACCCGAGGATCAACCCCTCCAATACCTTTCTCCCCGGAAGCTTCATCTTGTCTCCGACGGAAAGAGACGTGGCAATCACGGCCAGCGGGTTGGGAGAGGTGCGCTGGCTCACGGACTCGAGTTCGGTGGAATGGTTGAATATCCCATTCAGATAAGAGGCATACTGGGCGGTCGTCCTGAAATTCTTTCCGATGATCACTGCTTCGGGTTTTGCCGCCATCTGCTTCACGTAATCGGTGAAGATGTTACTCACATGGGTCCGACAGCCTGCCAGAGCCCCTCCTACAAAATCGATGGCCAGATCCTTGGCCCTATCGACGACCTCCCGCGGAAAATTCTCGTATGTCGTATGCAAAAGGAACCTCGTTAGTGTCTCTGTTACCCCCATCTTTACTCTCCTTCTTTCCGACCACGCATCATGGGCCTATGCCGTCGCGCGCTCCCTCGCCGCCTTCTCGACGAAACGGACGATGTCCTCCAGTCTTGCCCCGTCGCGGAACACTTCGCGCACGCCCATGGCTTTGAGCTGCGGAATGTCTTCGGGCGGGACGAATCCGCCGGCGAGGAATACGATATCCTGCGCGTCGCGCTCCCGCAGCAGCCGCCCGATGCGCTCGCACAGTCCGAGATGTCCCCCGGACAGTATGCTCACGCCGAGCACGTCGACGTCTTCCTGGATCGCGACCTCGACGAGGCTCTCCGGCGAATTGTGCCGTCCGGAATAGATCACTTCCATCCCGGCGTCGCGCAGCGCCATGACGACAAGAGCGATGCCGCGGTCATGGCCGCAGAGGCCGGGCTTGCCCATCAGCACCCGGATTTTTCTTTCCCGTAGGCCCATCGCCGCCTCTCAGAACGAAGTTGGCTCGGCGTACTCGCCAAAAACCTGCCTCAAGGTGCCGCAAATCTCGCCGATGGTCGCATACGCCCGCACCGCCTCGATGATGGGCGGCACGAGGTTGCTGTCCGATCCCGCCGGCTCCCGCGCAAGCGCCTTGATGCGATCGAGCGCCTTTTCGACCGCCGCGTTGTCCCGCTCGCGGCGAAGCTGCCGCACGGCCTCGATCTGGCGCCGCTCCTCCTCGGGCCGGTACTCGTACGGACGTCGCGGCGGCTCGCTCTCCTCGATGCGAAACTTGTTGACTCCGACTTTCACTTTCCTGCCGGTTTCCCAGTCCGTTTGCGTGCGGTAGGCGTCCTGCGCGATGACTTTGCGCACGTAGCCGGATTCGATGGCCTTCACCATGCCGCCCATGCGCTCGATGCGCTCGATCTCTTCCAGGACCGCGGTCTCGAACTGCGCGGTCAGCGCCTCGACGTAGTACGAGCCGCCCAGGGGATCCACGACGTCCGGAAGCCCCGTCTCATGAGCCACCACGTGCTGCGTGCCAATTGCGATGAGTTCCGATTTTTCGGTCGGGATGCCGAACACCTCGTCCATCGTGCGCAGCCCGATCAGCTGAATCCCCCCCAGCACCCCCGCGACGCAGGCGAGGGTGGTGCGCGCGATGTTGAGTTCCGGCCGCTCCCTGGTGAGCAGCGAGCCGCCGCTGTGGCCGAGTATCCTGCATTTCATCGTTTCAGCGTCTTTGGCTCCATAGCGTTCCCGCAGCCGCGTCGCCCAGATCCTCCGCATCGCGCGGAATTTGGCGACTTCCTCGAAGAAATCGGTATGGTTGCTCTTCATGAGGAAGAAGATGCCCTTGCCGAACCCGTCGATATCGACGCCTCGCGCAAGGGCGTCTTCGATGTAGGTGAACGCGTCGGCAAACGCAAACGCCACTTCATGCACGCGGTTCGCCCCGGCTTCCGGATAGTGGCCGCCGCAAACGTTCAAAGGCCAGTAAGCCGGCAGGTGCTTGGCGCAGTATTCGAGCGTGTCGGTGACGAGGCGCAGCGAAGGCTGGACCGGAAAGATGAAATTGCCGCGCGCAGTGAATTCCTTGAGAATGTCATTCTGGAGGTTACCCCGGATCCTGGCGAGATCGGCGCCCTGCTTCTCCGCCAGCACCACGTGCATCGCAAGTATCACGGCAGCAGGCGCGTTGATGACGGTGCCGACGAAGGTGTCCTCGAGCTTGATGCCGTCGAATATGATCTCCCAGTCGCGCAGCGATGCGATGGAGGTCCCGGTCATCCCGACCTCGCCACGCGCCATGGGATGATCCGGATCGAGTCCCAGTTGCGTCGGCAGATCGAGGGCCATGTAGGGCGGGACGCCCCCGTGCTCGATCATCCTGCGAAAGAGCACGTTCGTCTCGCGCGGGCTGCCGAATCCCGCGTAATGGCTGATCGTCCACAGCTTCTTGCGATAGCCCGCAGCGTCCGTGCCGCGGGTAAAGGGGAAGTCGCCCGGGAATCCGATGTCCTTATGGAAATCCGCCCGCACGTCCGAAGGCGTGTACAGCAGCTTGACCGGAATCCCGTCCTCGCACGCGCACGGCTGCGTCTCCGCCTTTGATACCTCCTCCTCGTGCCTTTGCTTCCACTCTTCTTCCGCAGTTTTCAGCCGCTCGAAATACATGGTCAGCTCCTTCGTGTCGCCGTCATCCCGAAGAGGCAAGTATGCCCGCCGTATTCCATCAGTTCCAATGATATTACCTGATGGCTTTTCATCAATTGTTCATATGTCTTCCCGCCTCGTCCGGGCGCCGCGCGCCGCCATCGGGATTGCCGTCTCCGGAATGCCGTGCCGCGATATGGTTCGCGGTGCGGAATGCCATGGCTGATGACTTGGTGAGACCGCCGATGTAGGCGGCGAAATCACCGCCTTCGAGCCCGCCGGTTGCGCAACCGGCAGCGTAAAGACCGGGTATGGCCGCGTTTTCGACGTTCATGACGCGACCGAAGCCGTCTATTGCCAGTCCGCCCATGGTGTACGTGATGCCCGCACAGAGCCGGACTGCGTAAAACGGCGGTTGCCGTAGGAGGTGCGGCCGATATCGCGAACTCGTGCGCGGCGGATCCAGCCGTTCAGCACGGCCTGCCTCAACCGCGTCATTGTATTGCCGAATGGTATTCGCGAGGGCTGCCTCCGGCGCCGAGCTCAGCGGGGCGCACGGCCGCGACCTGCCGGCAATCCCGGCACCGACGATCACGGCGTCGAATACATCAGGTCTATCCATGGTGGCGCTCTTTTTCACCTTGATTTACTTCGGGAGCAGCATGTCGACGATGACGCGCACCAGTTCCACGTAGCTGCGCATCACCAGGTACAGGAACGCGCCACCGACAATACCCGCCGCCGCGTATGCGACGGTCAGACCCGCCGCCCACGCAACGACACCGGCCACCGCGGGTAACAGCCCCGCGGCGCATGCAACCCAGTCGCCGTAACGCACCAGGAAATTCAGTGCGCCGTAGCGTGGGTGGTGGTAACTCGTGTCGTTCATGACACCCCCGCAGGTTCTCGCGCCGGACGGGCTTTCACGAGACCGATAGTCGCGTCGCCACCTGCTGCGTACATGCCCGCGAGTCTGCCGGACGTGAATGCCCACCCGAGGTGATGGCCGTGGCCTTTCAGGAGCAGCCCACCCTGTCCAGTCGATCCAGCCGCGAACAGGCCCGGGACCGGTTGTCCGCGCTCGTCCAGCACTTGCAATCGCTCATCCACTGCAAGCCCGCCGTCCGTGAAGTTGATGTAATTCTTGACCGGGCCCAGCGCGTAATCGGGTGCCGTCCTGAGCGCGATCGCTCCGGAGCGCGCTTTCGCGAGCGCGATGAGTTCCGGGAGCTTCGTCGCCGCCAGCGGGCCGCTCGCTCGGACATTGGCTACGCCGCAATCGGGGTTGCACCGCATGCCCGAGCGATGTGTTCCGCGGCTCTCAGCGCCGTAACACCGCATTTCGCGAGTCCGCCAACGTAACCGAGCGCAGGCCCGCCTTCGATTCCGCCTGCGGCCGCTCCGGCGACGTATAGGCCGGAAATCGGCGAACCGTCCGTGCGTAATGCCTGGGCGTGTTCATTGATCGCAATGCCGCCCATTGTGTTGGTAATGCCCGCACAAACTGGAACGGCATAGAAGGGCGCGCATGCAATGGGGCGGGGCGGGTAGCGGGACGCGCTCCGGAGAGGCGCGATGGATATCAGCGTGCCCGCTTCGAGCGCCTGGTTGTAGCTGCGCACTGTGCTCGCCAGCGCTGAAGCTGCAATGCCGAGCTCGCTGGCAAGCGCTTCGAGGCTATGGGCGCGCAGCAAAGTGCCGCCGACCGCAGGCAGATGCGGATTTGCTGGAATAAGCCCGTTGCGCCCCGGCCCTTCCCAGATGGACTCGTCGAAGATCACGGTTGCGGAAAGCGGATCCGCCAATTGGGCAATGGCGTTCGCGATGTACACCCCGCCCCGTCCTTCGTCCACGAAACGCTCGCCTGCCGGCCCCACTACGATGCCGGCGGTCGCCAGGCTGTCCACATAGGGGTACGGCCAGAGCCTGTCATTCACCAGGGCATCGCAGGACAAAACGTGCCCGTAGAAGCGGTCCATGCCCACGACGCTCGCACCGGCGTCAAGCGCCATCTGTAACCCGTCGCCCCGCCCTGTCCCGGCGCCGCGCTGCTTCAAGCGCTCGGGCCGTGCGCAGATATGGCGCTTCACCAGGTCGGCATTGCCCTGGAATCCGCCGTCGGCAAGTATGACCGCACGGGTCCGGCAACCGATCTCCTGTCCGCCGCGCTGGGCGATGACACCCCGGCACTGCCCGTCCGCGATCAGGAGGGAGCGCGCTCGCGCACCGCGGACAACGGAACCGCCGCGCCGGAGCAGGTTCGCCTCCAGAGTTCTCAGCAGAACGTCGCCGCCACGGCCTTCCCAGTCCAGACCCGGCCGGCTGCGTGCCGGCGGCGCCAGCACCCATCGGTGGTACTCAGCGCCGCTCGCCTTCATGAAGCGCGCGCCTTCATCCTGCAGCCAGCGCACCAATCGCCTGCCATCGACCGCGATCGCAACCGCGAGTGCTCGCGGCACGAAACCGGCGGTCGACTCGATGATGGCCTGCGTGAGCGCGTTCTCGTCGCTCATCACGTCCCGAAAGCAGATGTGAAACGTGCCGCCGGTATAGCGGGAGTTGCAGAGGTAGCGCTCCGATTCGCCCTGCTCCAGGACCATGGCGAGAACACCCAACTGAGCGAGACGATTGGCGGCGACCATCCCTGCAACGCCGCCGCCTACGACCGCTACGTCCGCGTGGGATTGTTCGATCATGGCGCCACCAGCCGAGGCGGCCGGGTGTGTGCCCTAAGAGCGGGCTGCCTTCAGCATTGCCCGCAGTACGCGCTCGAAGAAGGCGGGCGGGCGCATGATGCGCGTTTCCTGCGACTGGATGCGCGGCTGGTTCTTGGCGCGATAAGCGGGCCGAGCCGGGTCTGCGGCCAGCGCGGCGCGGCGCTTTTCGCGCTCCTCGAAGCTCTCGTAGGCCCACAAGTGCATGATGAGGTTCTGCGGACCGACCTCGTTCACGAAAAAGCCGAACAAGTCGCCCAGATGGCGCTTCAGGATCGGCAGCCCTTCGCGCTCGTAGACTTCCATGAACTCCGGCACCTTGCCGACGTGAAGGGTATACATGCGTTCTTCAACAATCATCACGCTGCTCCTTTGATTTTCCGGCAAAGAGGCATCCCGTTGAGCAGTATGACGGCCGGTTCTTATCAGATCAAACGATATTCTTTGATCCTTTTATATCTACCTTGCTGATATTTTGCATAGCAGGTAACTATCCCCCGGCAAAGTCGGAGGATAGTTACTTTGCCACGGTTTGCGCCACGTTCATCGATCGTGCCGCCGACGGGGATTATTCCGGACGCACGCCCAGTTCTTTCAGAACCTTCGACCATCTCGCCATTTCAGACCGCAGCACGGCGGTGAGTTCGTCGGAGGTGCCGCCGACCGGGGTAAAGCCGATGGTCTCGAACTCCCGCCGGGTTTCCGGCATCTGCAGGATGCGATTGATTTCCGCATTGAGCGCATTGATGATCGATTTCAGCGTCTTCGCAGGAACAAGGGCCCAGAACGCCGTGACCACCTCGTAGCCGGCCAGACCCTGCTCTGCGATCGTCGGCACCTCCGGGATGATGTTCAGGCGCTTGGATGAAGTCACGCCCAGCGCGCGGACGCGTCCCGTCCGGAGATGGGGCACCGTGGCGTTGGGGATGGTAGCCGCGAGGTGCACCTGCCCTGAAATCACCGCTGCGGCTGTAGCGCCGGCCCCCTTGTAAGGCACGTGCACCATCTGCACCCGGGCCATGTATCGGAAGAGCTCAGAGGCCAGGAAGCTCGTGGTGCCGACCCCGGAAGTTGCATAGTTCAACTGCCCCGGCCTGGCCTTGGCCAGAGCAATCAACTCCTGCACCGAGTTCACGGGAACCGAAGAGTGCACGACGAGCACAAGCGGAGCGTTCGCAAGATACACGATGCGCTCGAAATCGTTCACAGTATCGTACGGAATCTTCTTGTACAGGGACGGGTTGATCGCGAATCCGCCGGCGACAATCAGGATCGTATAACCATCCGCGGCCGACTTGGCAACGATGTCCGAGCCGATGATGCCGCCCGCCCCGGGGCGGTTATCGACGACGACCGGCTGTCCCCAGTGTTGGGTCATCTTGCCGCCGATCAGACGCGCCAAGACGTCATTACCACCACCTGCGGACGAAGGCACCACCCAGCGAATCGGTTTTGAAGGATACTTGGCCGCCCCGCTGGCAGGCTGGCTGTGAACGATGGCGCCGCTCACAAGAAGACAAGCCCCTGCCAGTATGTTTAGCGCATGGACATGCGCCGACCGTATCTTCCGGCGTGATCCATTCATAAAAAGTCGCCTCCCCTGCATGCACCGTGCGTCAAAATTTATTTCCCCCGACCGACACACACCGCCTCCGGGGCACGCGCCGCTCCTCATCCGGTTTCACCTCTCTCCCCGAGCCGTGCAGCGCTACGCGTGGTTCATGATGTTACGGGTTCATGAAGCGCAGATTGCTGTTAGTTCTTTCTTATGCCCTGCTCCTTGATGATCCTTGCCCACTTCTTGCGCTCTGCGGCCAGATAGACCTGAAACTCCCCGGGTGTACCACCCACGAGCTCGACACCTCTTTCAGCCATTTGCTTGCGGTAATCAGGATTGGCGAGTATCTCGTTGACAGCTTGGTTAAGTTCCTTGATCACCGAAGCGGGCGTCTTGGCGGGAACCAGCAAGCCGTGAGAAACACCCGCCTCGAACCCGGGGAGTCCGCTTTCGTCAAACGTCGGTAACTCGGGCAACGCCGCGGAGCGCTTCGCGCTCGCAATTGCCAGACCACGCGCGCGCCCCCCGCGAACGTGTCCTATGGCGGTCATCGTGCTGTCGAACAGCAGCTGGATTTCGTTGCCCGCCAGTGCTGCCATCGCAGGTGCCGCCCCGCGGTAGGGCACGTGCTTCATGTCGATACCGGCCTGGTTCTTGAAAAGCTCACCGGCGAGATGAATGGATGTTCCGACGCCGCCGGAGCCGAAGTTGAGCTTTCCCGGTTGCGACTTCGCCAGTGCGACCAGGTCCGACAGCGTCTTCGCCGGCAGCGCAGCGTTGGCGATCAATATATGGGGGGTCTTGCTCACCAGCACCACGGGCTTGAAATCGCGATCGGCGTTGAACGGCAGTGCCTCGTAAAGAACCGGATTGACCGCGAAGATCGGGTGAGACGCGAAAAACAGCGTATATCCGTCGGGCGTGGCCCCGGAGGCCGCCGCCGCCGCGTTGTTTCCACCCGATCCGGTTCGGTTCTCGACTATGACGGGTTGTCCCCACTTCGATCTGAGTTGTTCTGCCAACCGGCGGGCGTTGAGGTCGCCGCCGCCGCCGGGAGCCATGGGAGATATGAAGCGGACGGGACGCGACGGAAACTCCTGCGCCGACGATGCCGGTCCGGCAGACGCCAGCACCATCGCGACAAAAGCAACCTTGGAAACTGCAGCAGGAATTCGCACTGACACCTTGCTCACGGCTTTCTCCTCCTATTGCGCCCCGGGATAGATCTCGGGCCCGTAAAAGCTCCGGATTCTTTCCAGAAAATCACCCGTCGGCGTCGCATAACTGAGACGCTTGCTCGTGAAGCGCCCCGTTATCGCTTTCAATTTGACTGCCGCCTCGGCGATCTTGATCAACTCGATGATTCCATTCAAAACCGGTGCGCGTTGGATCTCGTAAATCCCCGCCTCCGCCAGATAGGCTATGATGTCCCCGCCCGCCGGAATGATGACTTCAGCCCCCTTGTCGAGCAGCCGTTGCGCAGCCTGCGTGAACTGGGCGACGATTCGTTCGCGACCACGCTTGTCGACATACCTCAATTCCAAGGGCGAGGTATCCAGCGGTTCGGCGCCTGCCAGTCGACGCTCGAGACCGTAGCGCCGGACGTTCTCCAATATGCGCGCCGTCCACTTCTCGCTGATCATCACCAGCCCGAAGTTGGCGCCCATCATGCAGGCAAGGTGCAAGCTCGTTTCGGACAAGCCGAGACACGGGATATTTACCATCTCGCGGGCTTCAGGAAGCCCGGCGTCGCTGATGTTGCCGACGAGAAACGCGTCAAACCCTTCTCTTTCGGCGCGGATTGCGTTGTAGATGACTTCGCGGGTATCGTGGTGCTCGAGAAATCGGTAATGAACGCCGATCCCCGCCGCTTCCGAAATCCCCTGTACGTGGACTTCGGTACCAGGATCGACACATGAAGCGATGATGTTCTTGAGGAGAGCGCCGTAAGGCGTGGATTGATTCTCCCGCGCCAGACTCTGATACCAAAGCCTCATTACGTCTCCTCCCGTCGTGTTATTTATCCTTGCAGGGGGCCGCCACGCCGCCCTCCTCCTTCGGCCTCGCCGTGCCCCCTGGGTGAGTATGGCGGTGCTTTTTGATCAGATCAAATGATATTACTTGATAGCTTTTGATCAACTTATCAGTTGAGCACCGACATTGATCCATCCCGCAGGCTCTCGCACGCGGCGACGCAATACCTTGCAAGCCGGCATCGGCGGGGGCCGGGACGCATGCCTCGCGGCCACACATGGAGTTGCGGACGATGATCACTACGCTTGACGGCAGTACTGTCGTGGCCTGTTTCAGATCCCGGTCGCCGCTTGATTGCGAATTCGCCACCCACAGGCGGGAATCGCCCACTCGGGCGGCGTCTTCGCCCAGTCCTTGAGGAACTCGACGAACTTCCGCACTCGGACCGGCAGGCTTTGCCGCGAAGAAAAGATCACGCAGATGTCGAGGCCAACCGGGTCGTATTGCGGCAGCACCACCGCGAGGCGTCCGGCAGCCAAGTCCTCCGACACCATGTAATACGGATGCATGGATATCCCGTGCCCGAGGAGCGCGGCGTGCTTGAGGGCTTCTCCGAAATTCGAGCAGATCGAGCCGCGGACCCGAATCGAAGCCTCGTCAGCCGGCCCGGTAAAGCGCCATATGCCGGTAGGGGACTTGAGCGAATGCACCAGGCAGTTGTGGCGCGCGAGTTCGGCGAGCGACTGCGGGGCCCCGTGCTTCTCGAGATAAGCAGGCGACGCAACGAGCACCTGAGGCGCTTTCGTCAGCGGCTGCGCGATGTAGCTCGCGTCCTCGAGCGCCGGCGCGATCCGCACCGATAGATCCAGTCCTTGCGCAATCAGGTTGGCGGTGCCGTCGTCGAGCAACAGGGCGATCTGGATGTCGGGGTGCCGCGCCGCGAATTCCGTGACGAGCGGCACGAGGTGGTGCGTGCCGAAGGAAGGCGGCGTACCCACGCGGATGACGCCCCGCGGCTCCCGGATCGAGTCGCGCACATCGGCTTCGATTCCCTCGTAGCGCTCGAGCAAGAGCTTGCCGCTCTTGAGTGCCGTCAAGCCCGCTTCCGTGAGGCCGACCTGCTTGGTGGTGCGGTTCAGGAGGCGCGCGCGGAGCGTGTGTTCGAGCCAGGCGACGTGCTTGGTCACGCTCGCTTTGGACATGCCGAGACGCCGCGCCGCGCCGGTGAAACTGCCGTCCCGGGCGACCTCGATGAAGACCTGGATTGCGCGCAACCGGTCCATAGCTTTATCTTTTCCGATTTGGAAACAAAAAGTTCGCTGTTTGATTCTATCCCGGCGCGGGACCGCTGCCTAGAATATGGGTGTGATACAGCTTGTTAGGGCGGCCCTCGCGCTGCTGTCCGGCGTGTTCCGCCTGCCGGCATTGTTTCCACGGTGATGGTCGCGGCCGGGGTTGATTATTGGTTCAGGCTGAATGGAAGATCAGAAGAGACTCGACAGCACGTTCGAACGGCTCATCGAGTACTTTCAGACCTCACGTTTCCAGTACCTGGCGCTGGATTACGCCGGGTCTTCTATACGACTCTCCCGAGAGCAACCATCGAATGTCGGCGGCTCGCTTCAGGACACTCGCGAATCGGCTGCCATTGCCGGAGATACCTGTGCCGCGCAGGTCCTGGCATCAAGCGTCGGTTTCGTTGATTTGCCTCCTGGACGCGATCGATTTCCCGGGGCCGGTGAACACGTCGCCGAGGGCGACTGCCTGTTCGCCATACGCAGATTCAAGAATGTGGTCGAGGTGAGAGCGGCGGCGGCCGGATCGCTTGCTTCCATATTGGTCACGAAAGACGCGTTCGTCGAGTTTGGCCAACCGCTTGCGACCATTGGTTGACATCGGGTCAGATGAGCCGCAGGACCAAGGCCTTCGAAGCAAGGGCCAACCTGTCACCAGGGCCGATACACTATGGAATGGACCGAACAACAAATCCTCGAAACGCTCCGGCTGATCGAAGACTCCGATTTCGACGAAGTCAAGCTCGAAACGGACAATTTCAAGCTGCATGTGCGTAAGACCGGCGCGCCCGCAGCCCGAGCCGGCATCCACGCACCACCTTCTGCGTCGCAAGCGCGTGCCCCGCTCGAGAACGCCGCCGCGAAGGAAGGCGCCACGGTCGTCCAGTCCGGCACGGGCCGCGCCGACAGCGAGGAAGCCGCCATACCGGAAGGGATGGTGGCGATCCGTGCTCCCATGATCGGAACCTTCTACCGCGCTCCCGCGCCGCATCTTCCGCCGTTCGTAGAAGTTGGCGCCAGTGTCAAGCCGGAAGATACCGTTTGCCTGATCGAGGTCATGAAGCTCTTCAATACGATCAAGGCCGGGGTATCAGGCAAAGTCGTGAAGATAGTCGCCCGGAATGCCGCGTCGATCAAGAGAGATCAGGTCTTGATGCTCATCCAGCCGAGCTAAGGCCGTCGCCGTGGCCATAAAAAGAGTATTGATCGCGAACCGCGGGGAGATTGCGGTCCGTATCGCACGCGCTTGCCGCAAGTTGGGGGTCGAGACCGTCCTCGCCTGTTCCGAGGCGGACCGTGCGTCATTGGCGGCCAGGATGGTGGATCGCGTCGTATGCATCGGCCCTTCGCAGGCTATGCAAAGCTACCTCGATCAGGATGCGGTGATCACTGCGGCGATCGGTGCCGGCTGCGATGCCCTGCATCCCGGGTATGGCTTTCTTTCCGAGCGTTCCTCGTTCCGGCGTCTGTGTGACGAGGCAGGGGTGAGATTCATTGGACCTCACGCCGAAGCGATCGCTACCATGGGCGACAAGCTCACGGCTCTGCGATTGGCCAAGGCGAACGGTGTGCCGACCATTCCAGGCTGTGATGAACTGAAGAGCGCCGGAGATGCAAAGACCGAAGCGAGACGGACAGGCCTGCCGGTTATCCTGAAGGCGAGCGCGGGCGGCGGCGGCAGAGGCATGCGTGTCGTGCGCGCCCTGAAGGAAATTGACAGCGCATTCGCAGCCGCATCAGCCGAAGCGCAGGCCGCGTTCGGGGACGGCACGCTTTACATGGAGAAGTACATCGAAAGAGCCCGCCATATCGAAGTGCAAGTCGTCGGCGATACCCACGGCAACATCGTTCATCTGGGGGAGCGCGACTGCTCCGTGCAGCGCAGGCATCAGAAACTCATCGAGGAGGCGCCGTCGCCGGTAGTCGATGGCGCGCTGCGCACGTCGTTGACCGCTGCTGCCCTCGCGCTCGCGAAGGCCGTGTCCTATGCCGGAGCGGGAACGGTCGAATTCATCGTGGACCTGGATAGCAAAGCCTGCTATTTCCTGGAGATGAACACCCGCATCCAGGTCGAGCATCCGGTCACCGAAGAAATCACCGGTATAGACCTGGTGAGCGAGCAGATCCGCGTCGCGGCGGGTGAGCCGTTGTCCTTCTCGCAGAGCGACGTCAGGTTGTCCGGGCATGCCATCGAGTGCAGGATCAACGCCGAGGAAGTGGGTGCCGGATTCATGCCCTGCCCCGGGGTGATTGTCGAGTGGCGGGAGCCCGACGGCGCCGGCGTCCGCGTGGACACCCACTGCCATGCGGGATACGCCATCCCGCCTTTCTATGACTCGATGATCGGCAAGCTGATCGTGCGCGGCGAAGACAGGCGGGACGCGATCGAAAAAACGTTGTCTGCGCTCGATCGCTTCGTTATTGGCGGCGTGCACACGACACTGCCCTTCAGCCGGGCGATCGTCTCCGACGACGACTTCGGACGGTCCGCGATAACGACGGACTGGCTCGAACATGTTTTTTTTCCGCGTTATTTGAACGATTCCGGGGCACAACGGTGAGCGAAGTACGAATAATCGATACCACCCTGCGTGACGCTCCGCAATGCCTGTGGGCGACGAGGATGACCACCGCCATGATGATGCCGGTAGCGGAGACGATGGATCGGGCGGGGTTCGGACGCATGGACCTCGCCGCGGCGATTCAATTCGATGTCTGCGTGCGGTATCTCAAGGAAAATCCGTGGGAGAAATTCAGGCTATTGCGGCAAGAAATCGTGAATACGCCGCTTCAGGCCACCGTGCGCGGCCGGAGTCTCGTGAGCTTCGACATCCTGCCCAACGACATCATTGAGCTATGGGTTGAGCGGCTGGTTGCCAGCGGCTTTCGCGTGGTGTGCGCGATGGATGGGCTAAACGACGTGGACAATCTGGCGGTCAGCCTCAAGGTGGCCAAGGGGCTGGGCGTGATGACGGAAGCATCACTGGCATTTTCCCAGAGCCCCGTCCACACCGACGAGCACTACGCTTCCGCAGCCGCGGAAGTCATCAGCAAGATCGGCGTTGATGTGGTCAAGATTCGCGATGCAGGCGGTCTGCTCACACCGGACAGGATCAGAACCCTCGCGCCTGCGCTCAAGCGCGTCCTCGGAAAAACCAGACTGGCGCTGCACAGCCACTGTCTGACCGGGCTCGCGCCCCTTGTGTATCTGGAAGGCATCAAGCTCGGTGTCGACGAGGTAGCAACCTCGATCGCGCCCCTGGCAAACGGTCCCGCCCAACCGGCCACGCAGACGTTTGTGCGCAACGCCCGGGGGCTCGGTTTCGAAATCGGTGTCGATCTTAAGCTTGCGGATCAAGTGGGAGAGCACTTCCGGCGAGTCGCCGAGCAGGAGGGCTTGCCGCTCGGGATACCGGCCGAATACGACGGGTTCCACTTCACGCACCAGGTTCCAGGCGGCATGCTGACGAACCTCAAGTTCCAACTGGACCAGGCCGGGTTGAGCGAGCGCTTTGATGCGGTGCTGGAAG
>JACQOJ010000133.1 GCA_016202605.1 Betaproteobacteria bacterium | reverse complement strand
TCATGGTGATGATGGCGCCGGTCGCCGGCTGAACGGTGATCCGGTAGCCCGGCATTTCGCGGTTCAGCACTTCGGCCAAGCCGACGAGCGCCCGGTGTCCGGATGATCCGACCGCCGCGGTGCCCCAGGGAATCTCCTTCACCTGCGACCACGCCGCGGTGCCCAAGGCCGCCATCAGGCCTGCGACGAGTAATACAAGCGCACGTTTGAACATGGCTGATCCCTCCTTTGTGGATGAGGGAGGATTCTGCAGATCCTCCTGAACGCTCATTGTATTACAAGACTGCATTTTTCGCCTAAGGCAGCGCCATTGGGCACGGATCGGTTTCCGCGATGGGAAACGACCCGCTCATGGGCGCCCCGCGGCTGACGCCCGGCATCGCATTAACTCGCCTGCGGCATCGTCGCGGCCGACCCGGTTGCGCGCGTCCGCCGACGCCGACACCGATTTCTAGCTCCGCGGCGTGGGCGAAGTGTCTTCCTCAACCAGCGCTCGCAGCGTCCTCGAGCGGAATTCACGGTGATGCAGGACGTACACCACCCAGGCGGTGGCGGCGATCATGAGCCAGGGATGGAGGAACCAGGCCATCGCGGCCAGGGCAAAGTAGTAAGCGCGCAGTCCGCTGTTGTAGTTGACTCCGGCATAGCCCGTAATGCAGGCGAGGCGGTTGATGTGTGAAGCGTACTGCTCGGGGTTTTCCTTGGGCTGGCGCGGGGCCGCGCCGACCAGGATGGAGCAGAAGTTGAGCTGCCGGATGGCCCACGAGAACTTGAAGAACGCGTAAACGAATATCAGCACCAGCAGCAGGATCTTGATTTCGAGCAGTCGCTGCGATCCCTGGACGGTGAACGGCAGGCCCGAGACCACGTCGAGCGCCTGTTGCACGTAGCCCATGAGGGCGATCAGGGCGCCCAGAACGAGCATCGTGGTCGAGGCAAAGAACTGCGAGCTGCGGGTGATGTTGCGTATCACGTTGACGTCGACCATGCGGTTGTCGCGGTCGATCATGCGCACCATCCACTCGCGCCGGAAACGATCCATGGTCGAGTGCAGGCTGGGCACGGTCTTTCCACGCCGCGCGGCGAACATCACGTAGCCGGTCCACATCACGAAGTAGAAGACGAGCGCGAAGAAATCGATCCAGGTGATATTGAACTCGGTCAGGAGCCGCATGAGGAGGCGTGGCCGCAGATTTCGCACGGGGCCGTGCGCCGGCACCCGCTACACGAATAGAGTGAGGACTCCAGTATAGCCGTAGAGCCGGTTGTGCGAAATTTCGCCGTTGCAGAAAAATCCCACCAGCGGGAAATCTCCCAGCGCTTCCCTCACCATCTTGAGTTCCTCCGAGTCCGGACCAAACAGGCTCGCGCCGCGGCCGAGACAGGAATAGTAAACACCGCCGCGCGGCTGGGTGAACAGTCCCTTGCGGATGCTCTCCAGCATGCGCGCCATGTCTTCCCGCGCGGTGCGCCCGTCGCGCCTGCAGAACATGATGCTCGCTCCAGGGTCCAGCACTTCCCCGATCGCGAGCAGCTTGTTGGTGGGGTCGATCCCCACCAGATTGCGCACGAGGTAGTCTCCGGTGTCGCTGCCCGGGATCGGGAGTCCCGCAAACACGTGACCCCCTGCGCGGTTCAGGTCGCGCGCGAGCGCCTCGCCGATGTCCTCCTTGAAAACGTCGAGCGCGGGCCGCCCGTCCAGGGTCACGATGACGTTGCTCTGGCATGCGGTGACGACGTGCTTCGGGCCGACCGGCGAGCAACCTTGCGTCAGCCGGGTAGCCACGGTTACCCCGTCGGAAAACGACACGCCCGAAAGACCGCCCTCGGTCACTTCGTCGGCGATCTGCAGATTCTGGCGGCGCGAACTCGTGAGGCCGCCAACCAGGAAACCGCTTTCGACCCGCTCGGCGAGCCTGCCGACGAGTTCCGTGACCCGGCGGTTGTAGGGATCGGCGTGCACGATGGCGAAGTTCGCCGGCGCCGGGCCGCATTTGAGCGGCACGCTGTCGACGTCCGCTTCGTTCGCGATCCCCGAAAAGACGCGGAATGAATCGGGCTCGAACTCCCCTACCATCGCCGCCATCGCCGGCTCGTCAAGATACTCCCTGCCGGTCGCGCAGACGCCCACGCCTACGCTGCCGACCCAGTGTTCAACGCGGGTCCGCTCTCTGAGGCGAGCGAGTATTTCCGCCAGATGATCCGACAGCAAGTCGGTTACATAGAGGAAACCGAGGTTGGCCTCGCCCGTGCCGAGCTGCGCGATGCACGATTGCGCGGCCTCCGACCAGTCGGCGACGGCGCTATGTCCGTAGCGGAACATGGCCACGCGCGGCGGTCCTATCGACGATCGACCGTGACATGCGCACAATCGTAGCACGCGCGGCATGAAAGCCGTTAACGCAGTGGCACGTTGTTTCAGTGGCAGTGCAGAAAGAAACGCGCCACCACCGGGAACGCCCGCCGCGCGCGGGCACTAGCGCGCACGCTGCGCGAATGTGCTGAGTACCACGCTCTTCGCCTCGACCCGTGAAAAGTCCATGAACGCGCGTGCCGCAATAGACAAGTGCTTGCCCACGGGATAGACGAAATGCCAGTAACTTTCGAACGGGAAGCCCTCGACATCAAGGCAGACCAGCTGCGCCTGTTCCGGTTCTAACCCCAAGCTGTAGCGGGAGAGAATCGACACGCCGAATCCTGCAGCGTGACCATCCGCGTTTCCGATCCGGGTTCGCGTATCAGGAACGGCTCGTTCGCGAGGCGTGCAAATGCAATGTTCTCCTCATGCGCCATGGGGTGGTCACTCCGCGCAAATACCACGAGCGGATTGGGCAGAATGGTTTGCACCACGACTTCCTGCCGGTCGGGCGGGTCGGCGAACACGTACAAATCGTCCTCGTTGTTTTCCAGCCGCTCGATCAGCGCAGTGCGATTGTGGATCTGCAGCGAGGCTTCAATCCCTGGATAACGCTGGACGAATGCGCCGAGCAGTCGAGGGGCGAGATATTTGGCCGTCGAAGTCGCTGCCAGCTGGAAATACCCTGAAGCCAGGCCGCGCATCTCGTTTAGGCGTTCCTCGAGACTGGAGAGCGCGAGAAACACGTCACCACAGCCCGCGTAAACCTGCCTGCCTGCGTCCGTCAGGTAGATGCGCTTGCCCACCTGTTCAAACAGCGGAAAGCCTGCCGTTTCGCTCAACTTCTTGATCTGCACCGAAACCGTCGGCTGCGCCATATGGAGTTCCTGCGCGGCACGAACGAAGCTCCCCGACCGCGCTTGCTTCAAATACGCGCAGTTGCGGGAGGGTTGCCGAGATGATCCGGTCCTACGAGGACGAAGCGACGCCGTTGCAGCAGAAGCTGGCGCACCTGGGAAAGGTTCTCGGGAGCGCCGTTCTTGCAATCTGCGCGGTGGTCTTGATCTACGGCCTGTTCCGCGATA